>JBIJBZ010000016.1:0-31412 GCA_044344945.1 Bdellovibrionota bacterium
ATTAAATGGCTCAGTAACTCTCCAAGACCCTGGTGACAAAGCTCCTATCGCGTAGGTGACTTGCGAGAACGTCAAAGTAGTAAATGGTCCGCGTTGCGTTGCCTTGCTTCTGCTGCCAAATATAGTTCATCAACTGCTTAAGCGTTTCAATCGTATCGGTGCGAAGCATGAGCTGACCAAAATTATCAAACAACGCCCAGTCTGAGTATCCGCGCGATTCTAAGGCAGAGAATACATCTTCGAAGCCTACCCTCTGGGTATCAGTAGAGAAATCACACTCAAAGAAAATAATGGGCTTGTCCCTCTCAACCAGCAGCATTGCTGACTCGATCACATCGTAATCAAATCCATCAACATCTGTCTTGATTACGCGAACCTTGGGGACGCTCGGCAGGGATAGTAAGATCTCATCAAGAGGCTGCGAGGCCGTAGCGCCTTCCGTAACGGCCACCGCGCGCTTGGTCCCTTGCTTGCCCTCCATGCGCGCGAAGGAGACACTTTTACCCACCAGGCATTTAATTGGATGGATTTTTACGGCAGTCCATGATCTCTTTATTCTCTCGATATTTTCCGTAAGGTAGCGATAAAAAGTCTCATCCGCCTCTACACATACGAATGTCGGCTTCGGATTAGAGTCTACCATTGCAGCCACCGAATCCCCGACGTTTGCGCCTACATCGACTATCGCCTCGTCGGCTTCAACAAACCGACACAGATGAGGCAGAAACCTGTCGTAGTGAGGGTGTTCCGCCTGATACATCCACAGAGCATGATCCGCCGGTAAGGAGATCTGCACGTTTCCGCACCGATGCATGCGGGGTAACCCTACAGCAGACCGGAATAAGTGACTCAACCGACGCGCGACCTGCGACAAAACTCTGGTAAAAGGAGCCACACGTGAAACAGTCACACTAGATTCCATCTGTCATCCTACTATTCGCGCCTAACCTCACAATCATCGCTGGCTTGGACCAAATGATTCGATCTGGCACCCCGAAACGATACGATAGCTCCAGCAAGAGCGACGGTCAATCTCGACAATCCTGAGATCAGTGTCCATCTGAGACGTGCCCACCGAGAGTAAAAACCCTCAGCAAACAAACGTCGCGACGGTTTGACACCCGGGCTTCGGCCCGGCACAACGGCATTCAACGTGACTACATGCTACTTCGTTGCGGCGGGTTATCGTCCGTTACGGATATTGCTGAACAAGAACCCCAATCCCATACAGCGCCAAACCAACGAGCCCACCCACAAGAGTTCCATTGATTCGAATGTATTGCAGATCGGCGCCCACCTGCTCTTCAAGCTTTGAGACGAGGGTCTTGGTGTTCCACCCTTCAATTGTCTTGGAGATAAGGTCAGCGACATAGGTGCTCTCCTGCCCTACCAAGGTACTGAGCATCCCTCGAATGATGCGATTCAACTTGTGTTGGAGCTTCGGAGATGCGGACAGGGTGTCGACGATGTTCAAAAGAACCTTCTCTACCGCTGCCAGCAGAACCGAATCGCGCTTTTTGCTATCAGTATCGATGGCACCCAGGATTCCGTCGCGCAGGGCGCCGATGTATTCACGAAACCCATCACTTGCGAGGAGCGCCTGCTTTAACTCGTCTCCTTTTTTTTGAAGATCGCCCGAGGTTTCAAGCTTTATAATGATGCCGTACAGCGAATCCAGGAGCCGTCTGCGGAACTCATGATTTCGATTGCTGAGCGCATCAGAGAGGGTCTGCTCGGTCTTTGAGACGATTGAATCAAAGATCTTTCGATCCACAATCTCCGGAACGAACCAAGGGCTAGCCTCTCGAAGCTGTTGCCGAAACCACAACTGATTCGCGCGAAAGAAGCTCTGAAGCTGCTGCAGCAGTTCATCGAGCAAGGTTTCGTGCATCTGGTTCGAGGTGAGCACACGAAGCCCCTTAGCTGCCGCCCGCGCTAGATCGGTGCTACGCACGACTTCTTCGACCTGGTCGTTTAGAAACTTCTTAATATCCGAATCGTGGAGCACTTCAAGCAATTTTGGAATAAGGGCCCGAATTTTTGAAACGACACGATCGCGGTTCGCCGGGCTCTGCAGGAATCGTGCGAAGCTTCCGGATATATTCACCACCTGCTCATCAAGAACCTCTGCTGTAAGAAAGTTCCGCTGCACGAATAGACCTAAGCTCTTACCGATGCGGGTCTGATTGTTAGGAATAATACCCGTATGAGGTATCGGGATCCCGAGCGGATGTCGAAAGAGCGCTGTTACCGCGAACCAATCAGCAAGGGCGCCGACAAGGGCGGCCTCGGAGAACGCCCGCAGGATACGCACCCACTCTGCCTGATTACCGAGATAGAATGAGAGACCAAAGAGCCCGGCCATCACAATCAATAGCGTCGTTGCTACCCACCACACCCGCGAGGTCTTAGATGGAGTGGGTGCATACGGATCGGGAAGATTACCGGCAGTGCCGCGACCCGGGACAATCGAAACAACTGGCTCATCTCCTCTCGTTTCCGACGATACACCTTCACTCGGCACAGCTTGGCTCATTGGACACCCTTACTACTTCCTGTAGATACTATTGCTGGGAATGCCTCAGACATAAGCCTTTTCCGCTGAAAATGCTAGTAAAATGCCGAGTCTAAGCCCTTGAAAGATGCGGCTCTATGTCGACGAACAAGCTAGTTCTCAGCTTTTACGGGGCTTACTACTGGGCCGGTACAAAATACTCTGAAAACGCTGGCGCATACACCACCGTTGACCCATCATCGTAGATCCTCCTAAAGAGATCCGGTCGAAGCTCGAAGTTAGAAAGTCGTGCGATAGAATTAGCATTCGAACTCCCCTGGGCCCCCGGCGCAACGAGCATCGGGATTTCGTACTTCATCATCCCCTCAAAGACAGCCTTCGCATCGACATTCGCACAGAGAGCACCTGGCGCTGCACCGTCTTCCGAGAAGATCGGAAGCCCTGCCAGAGCCGCTGAGCCACGGACTGAGCCATCCTCACACGCCTCTAGCACCGTAGGAGCTCCTCGAACATTCTTGGTCGCCCATCCTACAAAGCGCACCTTCGACTCAGAAAGCTGCGCAAGTGGAGCACCCACTCCATTCTCCAGCTTTACCTCACGCACCGCATGAAGCAGGTAAGCGAGCGGAATAATGACCAACAACCCTCCAAGGATTGCACGTACCGGCTTCTTGAGTACAAGCACCATAATTGAATATATCGATGCGCCAAGGAGACCACCGACCAAAACCTGTGCCACCTCATGCGCCAGAGCAAGCGGAACACCTGCAACCTTTAAGACCCACCCGATAACGAAGCGATCGAGCAGTGTCACAGATAGACCGTGGCCGGGGTTTAAAATATCGTGAACTTGGCCGGATTCGTTCCGCACAAAGTACGAGAGGTACGTGGCATCAATACGATCGCTCAAACCAAAGAACTCAGGATCGCCTGACCTCATTATCGAGACGATCACAACCCCGCCCGCAAAAGCCAGGAGTATCCATGGGGCATGGGTACACCACGCCTCAGCGAGCGATCTTCGCACATCACTACGCAAGCTCCAGCGCAGGAGGCCCCACACGCACAAACCAAGCACGATCGCGCGCCCAGCTGAACCAGAGATCGGTAGAAGCTCGCAACGGGCACTCAACCAAGCCACTGCAGCTCCGCCCACAACACCGATCGCACCACTCACCCCCAGCCCACGATCGGGCAAACAAGCCAGGTAAGGACCGATGAGAATACACACTGCCAGAGCAAGCGCACCAACTACAGCAGCCGCACGAATAAAGATCCACGCATCCGGATTCCAGAGTCCAGGCTTGGCCTTCCATCTCCCCTGATCCATCAGCAGGATCTCGTTCATGGTAGGCAGCGGCCGATACGAATCAACGTTCGAGATTCGCTCAAGCATCTGCTCCGGAGAGAGGCGTTCGGCATTCTTGAAGATCACGACCTTGGGATGATCGTACACGGAGAAGCTCTCGTCCGCTAAATCGTCATTGAATGACATGCCGAGGAACGATGGTCGATTCTTAACCGTCTTCTCTAGGGTAAACCCAAGCTTCTCAGCCCAAAGGAGTTGGAGCAGGGCCGTTGTACGAGGGTATTCATCAGCGATGCGCGGAACTGAATCCGCAACCCGTGGCGTTGCAAAAGCGATATAGTCGGTCTTGCTCATCCGCCGCACGAGCTGCTGAATATTCGGGAGGTTGTCCTGTTCATAGAAGGGCAACTCAAGATCCTTACCCTCGGTCACATAATTTGCCGGGCTCCTCTTGTGTTCCGGGATCCCTACCGGCACGCGATCGTCCCAGTGAGACCCGGCGATACGACTACCCGGCGGGACGTTCTCGTATATCCAAGCCGATGCGACACGATACGGATGCTCAACGAAGTACAGGCCAACAAACGCCAAAGCGTATACAAGGCTGTAGCCCAGCACAAAGAGGAGGATTAGCTGCCCGAGATGGCGCTTGAGGAAGTCTAAGGGTCTCATACCCTGTATATTTCAATGTTACGGCTCTTTTGGCGAGCCTTGATCTGCACAGTAAAACATCATCCATAACCCCCCTCCCGCCGGAAAGGTAATTGTCGAAGACCTCCCACACCAGCTACCTTTGTGCCATGGTCAAATCACAGAGCTGCTCAGCAAACAGTTGGTTCATCTCCCGAAAATGGGATCTCATCATTTTAGGCGCTATCGTACTTCTCGGTCTCTCGCTCAGGGTGTGTGGAATCAACCACGCCATCGGTACCCACCCCGATGAACGCCACATGGTTCAGGTCACCAGCACCCTCACGGCTAACCACATGAACCCGAAGTCATTTGCATACGGTAGCTTCTCGTTCTATGCGGCGTGGGGATTTGCACAGCTCCTGCGACCCTTCTGGTCTCAAGCGATGACGTATGACGGGCTCTTCATAGCTGGACGAGCATTCTGCATCCTGATGGGAACTGCGGCGATCGCCCTGGTATACTACTTGAGCATACTACTGTACCGTCGTTCGCTGGTGGGTCTCGTTGCGGCACTCTTTTTGGCGATTAATGTATTTCACCTCCAGCTCTCGCGTTTCTTCACAAGTGATGTGACCCTCTCCACATTGTGCTTAATCTCGATTATTGCCCTGGTAAAGGCCCATCAGAGCAACAGCTTCAAGGCGCAACTCCTCTTCGGCGCATGTGCCGGCCTCGCGACAGCCACTAAGATAAGCTCCATCTTCCTCTTTGCACCGATGGCGCTTGTAATCGGGATCCTCACCCTTCAGGACTGGATGGCCGATGGGACCTGGCGTAGACCTCTCAAGGCAATCGGTATCACCGTCGGTGGGCTTGTATTGATGGTAGTCACGTTAAAACTTATCTACTGGAAGGGTTATCCGAAGATGCTGGGGCATCGCATCGATGAGACGGCATACCTAATTCCCCTTTCAATCCCGTTTCTCGCCGGCATCAGCCTGTGTATGCGCAGGATATCACTTCCCCTATCACACCTATTTGCCAGTATAAGCCTTGGGGTGCTCGTGTTCACCCTGGCCGAACCGTATGCAATTCTTGATTTCAAGACCTTTCGACACCATACGACCGAGCAAACAAACATGGTGCGGGGCTATTGGCGTCCACCATACACGATTCAGTACGCACATACGTTGCCCTATGTTTACCACCTCCAGCAGATGCTCTGGTACACGATGGGGTGGCCCCTCTTCATCGTCGCCTTTACCGGCGTCATAGTAGCGACAGCGAGGACAGCGGTCGAATCGATTGATAGGGTCCTCCGTCAAGAGTTCCTCTCAAAACCTCTTAGTCCCGAGATCATCCCCCTCACCTTCCTAATCGTCTTCTTCCTTGCTACGGGGAACTTTCAGGTCAAGTTTCCACGCTATCTCCTGCCGCTCTATCCGCTGGCGTTTATCTTTGGTGCAGCGCTCTTTGCTAAAACCTTTCGCACGCGACGCACGCCTATCTCGGCGACAACTGCGAGCGCTCCTCCCCTTGTGACGTCCCCCGCTGAGAGTCCGAATGTAGCCCCCTCAACCACGAACGATACCTCGAATACCTCCACGAATGGGTAGCTAACCGAAACGGCAACTTACGCCTCTAGCAGGGTGTGGGAAAGGGGGCTCTATGGGCCGTTTTTACTAAGGCGACTCTTGGTGGTACCGTGAGGCGATATGCACCAGAACCTCGCCTCTATCCTTACGGCTGCGACCCTCGTACAGGCTTCCCTTCCGCAGGTCCCGGCACAGCAGGCTCTGAAGAGCAGCGAGCCCGTCCCAAGCGAGCAGCGCGCTTCCGCAGTTACTCCAGAGTTAGTGGAGCAGGCAGTTGGTAACTACCGATCGAAGATCCGTGAAATCTACCTTGCAAATGGAAAGACAGAGACGATGATCAGTGATCAGATTGATCGCCTGAGCGACGCAACCCGAGATCTCTGTAAGCAGCTTGATCCGAATATTGACACCCCACACTTCGACAAAACTTCGCTTATCGAGAAGATTGATACCGCAAGCAAACTTCTATACAAACACGGCTTCATCGTTGGCAGCCTCGACATGACAGCGCTTGGACGAGAAGGCAACGCAGCTGTTATCAGCCTTAACCTCGATAAGGTCATCGCCACAAGCTCCGTTGAATGCAGCCAGCGCGATTTTTCCAGTATCGGCTGTCCGACCAACCCGTTGCCTAAATCCCTTCCCTTCTTTCAAACGCAAGCGGTTATCCCGCAAGCTCCCGGAGCGAATCCTCTTGCTCCATTAAGCGCGCTTACGATCGATCGAAGGACTGGAAGCTACGGACTCCTCCTAAGCCACGATTCGCTAACTCGATGTCTTCCGGGCTATTCGTTTACCGAGGGATCTACGCTTGACCCAAAAACCCGCACTTTTCTGCTCGATTGGGCCCTCGGTCGGCTTGCATTCCACATGGCGGGAGAAAACGGGAGCTCTGCGCTACCTCAGAGCATCCGCGTCTCAGAGACGGCCCTGCCCCTCCGAAATCTGATGGGTCTCTCGTACGCACTGCTGCAAAATGCCGATCTGCCATGTGAAGCAGCGATTATCGTGTATAACTACTTTGGTATGAGTGGCGGAGCCGCCGATTCTGCGCTCCTTGGGCAATCGTCAACTATCATTCGAAAAAACCTCTCGGCTCGATACCCAGGCATTGAGACGTTAGACTCATGCGAAGGTACGAGGCGTTTTTTCGAGAAATACCCTGAGGCAGCTAAGGCCTACATAAGCGAACTCCGAACCCTAACTACCAATCAGGTAAAAACTATCGAACAGGAGATGAAGGACCAAACACGACGCAAGAATCGGCATATGGCGATCTAGCTATGTCTTTTTTGGTCTCGTTGCTCGGAGCCTTTCAGCGCTACAGTGACAACCCTCGCATCCCCTGTTCCATCGCCGCTTGGTAAGCCATTGATTAGCTCCGCAGGTGGTTGAAGTCACACACTATCTGGCAACCCCGCCGCCCTCTCTTTAGTAGCTACCGATCTCCGCCGATACCCTAACGAGACGGTAGTGTATGCCCATAAAATTCGACAAACTGAGCATATCTCTCTGAATGGCCAAAAGCGCCGTAACCCCACTGTGCTGATGCGACTCCACACACCTGTTTCAACTCTCTCACTCTCCCGAAAAGCATTATTGCTCGGAGCTGCTCTTATAGTTTGCCAGGCCCTGGATGCCATACTCACCTATGCAGGGCTGCGAATGCTCGGGATTGAGATGGAGGGCAACGCCTTTTTGCGAGACCTGATGCACGCCTACGGAATCATTCCGGCCCTGTGCATCGCAAAGAGCATCGCTCTGGTAGGAGTAGTGATACTAATGCTCGCCGCCCACCGCCGGAAATGGATTCGACCTGTGATCGCAATCCTCTCAGTTATCTACATCGTGCTTGCTGTTGTGCCCTGGACTCTCGCGATCTGGTTCCGTTCTCCCAGTATGTAAGTGAACTTGTTTGCAGCTAGCCCGTAACGAGCACTCCTTTTAGCCGCGCGCTGCTGTTGTGAGGTATCCCTTTCGTCGGACATACCGGAGGGTCGACGTAAAGTACCATCCTGTGAGCGTTATCCAAACCAGGGTCAGGAGAAATGCCTTCGCCATTAAAGCCCACGGTATCCCTCCATCGTGGAGAACAGCCCGCATCCCCTCAAAGATATAAGTACAAGGAATGATCTGCGCGAGGCTCTGCACAGCCGGAGGCAGCGCTGAAAGAGGGTAAAACACCGCAACAAATGGCTGCAACATGTACGGGACGATCCACGCCAACGACTCTGCAGCCTCACCGTAGCGCAAGATAAGGGCCGAGGTAAAAAGCCCGACAGCCCAACCAAAGAAGAGCAAGAGCCCGAAGAGTGGGAAAAGCGCTAATCCAAAATCGAACATGTTGAAGGTGTACAGGACGTAGGCACAGAGCCCGAGTCCTGAAGCAGTAATAGCGGCGCGGATCAGTCCGACGATCGCGGTAGAAAGTATCAATTCAAATGAACGAAGAGGCGCCACGAAAAGATTTAAGGTGTTCCCCACCCACATCTCCTGAAGCACCGACATGCCAACCGCCTGTTGCGCCCGAAAGAAGACATCCCACAGGACGATCCCTCCCAGCATAAATACAACCACCTTCGATTGCGTGACCTGCTCCAGGTACATCGTCACGAATCCCCACACCAAGAGATCCATCAACGGAAAAAAGATAAGTTCAGCGACCCGGATAGCCGAGCGCTTGTAAATAAACAGGTAGCGAAGAACCATTCCTACAACGCGAGATATCATTCGCCCTTCTCCTCTCGTAGATCCTTCAACTCTCCATCTCGCGCGATCGAAACGAACACATCTTCAAGTGTTTTCATGTTTGAACGCTCGCGGATCTCTTGTGGAGTGCCAGTTGCAACGATTGAGCCGCGCGCAAGGAATATCACCCGGTCGCACAGCTCCTCTACCTCCTGCATGTAGTGCGATGTGTAGATAACCGTCGTACCGTGATCTGATCGGAGCTTCTTAAGTAACGCCCTCACCTTGAGGGCAATATCAGGATCGAGGCTCGCCGTCGGCTCATCGAGAAACAGCACTTCGGGCCCATTCAAGAGCGCCTTGCAGATATTTAGCCTGGTCTTCTGTCCGGCAGACAACATTCCCACAAGGCTTTTTGGGTTAAGGTCTACCTCAAGCTCCCGAAGGACCTCCTGCGCACGTTGGGTTGGATTCTTAATGTTATAGAGCTTTGCGTACACGTAGAGGCTCTCTGCTATGGTCAGATTAGCGGGCAGAGAAACGTAGGCCGATGCGAAGTTTACCCGTTGCAGAATTGCATAACGGTCGCGCGGCATCTCTTTGCCGAGGATCTGAATCCGGCCCTGATCGTGTGAGGTCAGTCCTAAGAGCATGTGGATAGTGGTGGTTTTGCCCGCGCCGTTTGGACCGAGCAACCCCAGGATCTCCCCGCGCGCGGCAGAGAAGGAGATCCCCTGCACCGCAACCGTGTCGCCAAAACGCTTAAATAAATCTGTAACGACGACTGGTTGCATATAAAACCTCTCCGACCGGTATAGAACGAACGGTGTGACAAGTCTAGGCGTTTGGGACCCTCAGTTTTGCTTTTCAACACTCTCTTGGTATCCTTTGCAGCATTAGGAGTTCAACCATGACAAGTGCTGCAAGCAACTCTCGAAAACCGATCACGATCTCCGACCTCCTCGCGCGGAGAGAGCGCCTCGATCGCATTACGATGCTCACCTGCTACGATGCGAGCTTTGCCACGCTTCTCGATGAGTGCGGCGTCGACATCCTCCTGGTAGGCGATTCACTCGGTATGGTTCTTCAGGGGCACGCATCAACTATTCCGGTATCTGTTGCAGATATCGCCTACCATACAAGCTGTGTAGCTCGCGGCCAAACAAACGCGTGGGTGCTCGCCGATATGCCGTTCGGAAGCTACCAGGAGTCTCCTGCCCAGGCGTATCGCAACGCCGCATCGTTGATGGCGGCCGGCGCTCAGATGGTTAAGCTAGAGGGTGGCGAATGGCTTGCACCAACAATTAAGTTCCTATCCGAGCGTGGAATTCCGGTCTGCGCACACCTTGGGTTAACTCCCCAAACCGTACACGCCCTGGGTGGATACCGGGTTCAGGGACGAGACGAGGCAGGTGCGAACAAATTAGTCGAAGACGCCAAGGCGCTTGAGGCCGCCGGAGCCGCGATGGTGTTGTTCGAACTCATCCCCTCACCGCTCGGCAAACGAGTAACGGAGGCACTAACGGTACCAACTATTGGGATCGGAGCCGGGCCACACACAACCGGGCAGGTGCTCGTGTTGCACGATATCCTCGATGTGACTCCGGGACGCCGCCCACGTTTTGCGAAGAACTTTATGCAGGGTAGCCACAGCATTCGAGAAGCGGTTGCACGCTTCGTAGCCGAGGTTAAATCCGGTGAATATCCCGCCCCAGAGCACACGTTCTCGAATTAACGGCGCCAATTTTTTGACACGTACATACGGCCCAATCCTCTCTCCAGCCCCTTGCGCCCGTTTGCGCACGCCTTCATCCGAACACACGTTTTTTTCTTAAGCTTCATGCCCGCTTCACCGATGCCGTATGTAGGGACGCAGGAAGAGCCCGCCTACAGATGTGCATCTGCCGTCGCTCACCAGCGATGGATGTTAGGAACAAGTATGGGACTGAGACTCAAAACAGCGGCAGCAGTTACCACTATCTTCTCCCTGTTGCTTGCCGGCATCTATACCATCTTCTCGACCGTCATCCTTGGCGAGTTCTCTGCAGTCGAAGAAAGGCAAGCATCAACAAACCTCTCCAGACTAGTCGAAGGCATCCAGGGAATACACGAAGAGCTCGAGACCCGCGCACGTGAGTGGTCTCATAGAGCAGCCAACCTCTTGCGCTCCGAAGGTGGGAATCCAGCAAGACTTGCGGAGAGATTTCGAGAGGCGCCGTTTGACTTCAGAGATGCACTCCTCCTAAACCGAGAGGGTGCCGTTCTCTTTGCGGGTCGACTAAATCCCGATACTCTTACCCTTGAACCGATCTCAGCATCGCAACAGGAAGAGATCCTGCAAGGCGTTAAGGCTCAAGAGACGCTCCGTGACACCGCCACACGGAGCATGTCGGGGCTTGTGTACCTTAACGGCGCACCTGCATTTGTTGCAGTGGCGACGGGCTCTCCAGACAACACCACGGCTCCTCAGATGGCGCTCGTTCTCACCCGCAACTTCTCACTAGGAGCCCAGTGGAAACTCGCCAAGCAACTCCGCATGAATCCGCACTTTAAAACGTTGGATGCGAAACCTTCGGCCATCACTGACACGATCGAACAGAGTGACTCCCTCAAAACCACAGAAACGCACATCACCGCGGCACATGTACTCTCAGACCTCACCGGTACACCACTGATGCGAGTATCGGTTGACATACCTCGTCAGGTCTATGCCCAAGGCGTCGCCGCAATGAACCATATCGTTCTCTTGGTTGCTATTTCGCTGGTCTTGGCGAATGCGATATTACTCCTTTTTCTGAACAGCTCCGTAATTACCCCGCTCAGAGGGCTGTGTCAGCTCATTATGCAGGTCGCAAAGACCGGTGATTTCAGCCTGCGAGTGCCCCTTACGCGCTCGGACGAGATCGGGAGCCTTGGACGATCTCTCACAACTCTTCTTGAGGGCACCGAGCGCTCCTACAAGGACATGATCACAGCTAGAAACGAGGCAGAAAAAGCAAACAGCGGAAAGTCTCTCTTCATCGCCAAGGTTTCTCACGAGCTTCGTACTCCGATCCACGGCATTACCGGCATGCTGCGGATCCTCATGAAGCAAGAGACCAATGTCGGGAAGCGCTCGTATATTCAGATGGCTCAGGATTCGGCTAATGGACTTCTGGAGACTATCAACGAGATCCTAGACTTCTCAAAAATGGAGACCGGAAGCCTTACCCTTGAGAACCTTGAATTCAACTTACACGACGTTATTCGAGCGACGGTGACACAGCAGATCCCCCGCTTTGAACAGAAGCCCGACGTGGAATTGAGTTGGGATATTGGGCCCGATGTACCAGAGAAGGTAACCGGCGATCCACTACGACTCAGGAACGTTCTCACCAACCTGCTCGGAAATGCGTTCAAGTTCACCTCTTCCGGCAGCGTCTCTCTGGTCGTCTCGAACTCTGGGTATATCCGGCCCGATATCGCAGCGATCCGATTTGAGGTCCGTGATACCGGCATAGGAATCCCAGCTGACCGAATTGCCGATATCTTTAAGCCATTCACTCAGGCTGATGAGTCAACAGCGCGTTTGTATGCAGGCACCGGACTCGGTCTTGCGATCGTCAAGCAGATCGTCGATCAGATGGGTGGCACCGTATCAGCAGAGAGCCTTCTAAATAAGGGCTCAGTCTTCACCGTTGAAGCTCCCTGTACAATTGTACGCGAAAAGAATAAGCGCTCTGAGCAGCGCCGTACCGTGCCACAATCCGTTGCCATCCTGGCAGAATCAACACAAGGTGTCGAGGTACTACAGCAGGGCTTCGCGCACTTTGGTGTGAAATTTCGACTCTTCGATACTGAGCAACCGCAGGCTGTCACTGCCATCCTCGATGCGATCGATTCATTTGATCTGATTCATATTTCAGGAACAAACGATCTTTTGGTGGACGAATTAACGCCGCTCCTCAAGATGGCTGCGCGCCGCAAGATACCAGTCGTGATGGCAGTACGTCCATCAGAGATGGCGATGACCGATTCCTTTGGACGATTTGACACCTTTTACGTTACACACAAGCCTGTGAGCGCACTCGACGTGATGCTCATTGCCGCTGGAAAGCTTACTCCATCGACAACGTTACCGGTTGAGAGTGACGAGCAGGAGCGCTCGGATCACCAGCTCAAGATCCTCATCGCAGATGATGCAGCTACTAACCGCATCATCTTAAAGAATCTCCTTGAGGAGGCCGGCCACAGCGTTGAGGTAGTAGAGAATGGTCAGCAGCTCCTGGAACGGATCATTCAATCGACGAGCGACCGAGAACACGGTCGCAAATCCCTCGATGTGGTGTTGACCGATATCCAGATGCCCGTCATGGATGGACTCACAGCCGCACAGCACGTACGAGAGCTAGAGAAGGAGCACCACTCATCACGAAAACTCCCGATCGTCGCAGTAACTGCATACGCCTTTCCAGAGGAGTGTTCGAAGATGCGCGCCTCCGGCATCGATCACATCATCACCAAGCCAATTAGCCCCAAGAGCCTCAGCCGCCTCCTCTCTCAGATAACCTGCGAAGTAGTGACTGAACAGCAGCAGTCTCAAGAGACCGAATCTGACCTCGAAGTGGTACAAGAGCTGTGTCGTGTGGCCGAGGATTTTGCGCGGCACGTAGATTCACTCACGACAGCAGTAGAGTCTCACGGCGATGAATCGAGCGGGCCCGCTCTCGACATCCCTGGTGTCTATGAACGCTCAGGCAATTCGCTGCGCCGCACAGGTCTCATCTTCTCAGGGTTCTTAAGCTCGTACCGTGAACCGACCGAAGCAATCAGGGCGACTGCGATTCCTCCGATTGATCCGGGGACCTACCGCAGACACGTACACTCGCTTAAGGGGCTTCTGCTCGATGTGGGGGCCAATGAAACAGCCACCTTCGCAGGACGAATTGAACGGCAGGCAGTTGATGAGCCCCACAACCTTCTTGAGCAGGAGCGTGACGCTCTCGTGCGGCAGGTCGAAGGGATTGCAGCCTTGCTCAATGAGTTAGTTACGGCACTTCCCTCGCTAGAGGTGTTTGCGGCGCTACCATCGCTTGATGATCAGATGGCTCTTAATTAGCGCTCCAGTCCCCCAGTCCCCTGGTGCAGCCCAACTCTTGAACGAGTCGGCGCAGTCCCCTGGTGCCCAGTCCCCTGGTGCAGCCCAACTATTGAACGAGTCGGCTGATTTGACCAAAACACACCATCATTGACACGTGGTCATGGTACACTGAGACGCTTGGCTCATGGCCAAACGCACTTAAAATGCTTTGAAAACAGGCTATGAAGCACACAGCCTACGGATAGGCGATATCTATCACCAGAAAAGAATGGTTCTACACTGGGTGCCGTTCAAGGCACCGACCTTAAATCACAAGGCGTTGCAAAGCCAAGGAATTGGAGGCTTGAAACAGCCTGGCGGCCACGGGACATCCATGTGCCCCTCTTTCATGCGGTGATAACACTCCCGGCACCGATTGATGAACCTGCTGAAGGTCTCTAGAAAAGCCAAGCGAAGCTCCTTGCAGGAGGAATACATGAACACCTTTCTGTCCTTCTTTTGGGGGACATACCTGTCGTCGACTATAAATCCCTCAATTCGAATGGCAGGTGTCTTCTTAGGGGCTAACTTCGCCTCCTCCTCTCGTACCTGAGAAATGATACGCTGACGGATCTTCTCGATTTCAACAGGGTCAGTAATCCTAAAAGCCTCGAGCCACTTAAAAGGCATAATCTTGAGTATATTTCGCTCACGGGAAGATGCCCGCTCCTCGATAGATTCAATCACTTTGCGCTCCTCGGAAAGGGAAGGGTTCTCCTGAGATAGAGCTTCAATATCAGTGGCAAGCACCCAAGGCACTTCCTTTTCCACCGTTGCATTTACGTCGGCAGGAACCGAGAGAAACTCCCTCCAGGTATTGCATCCCCTGTACTCGTCTATCGATCGCACAAGTCCAGCACGGACTGGATTTAGGTAGGTGTACACAATACGCTCAATGGCGGCTTCGAGGTCTAGCACCTCTCCGAGAGTGGTTCTGTTATCCCAGAGGCGAAGGCGCCGAAGGTTCAGTAGCCTCTTGAGAAAGTCTGTGAGGCGCTTTTTGAGGCGCTCATGAAAGTGAGTAAGTGCAGAACCATCCAGAGAAAATACCTGCATGTGCAGATGGTTGCTCATCCACACGTAGCTACAGAGGACAACAGCCTCGGAGCGTAGGAGTCTCCCAATAATACTTTCAATCAGGAGCATTGTCAGGGCCCGTGCAGGCAGGGGCAGCCCCTGGAGGGCGCGAAAGCACAGGTCGTACATCCTTCTACTTCTAAGCATTCTTCGTCGGCGCATACTGTCTCTCTATTCGAGAGGTCGGTACCGGTAGTTGCCTAACAAACTCAAAAAAGTTGGGGTGCACTAGCTCTGCCTGCTCTGCGGGCTCTGCGCCCTTGCTCTCGCTGGCTTAAACCCGTTCACTGCAACACCGCGTGTCGAACCTAGTAAGATAACGGAGTGGTCTTCACCTTTCGTCGGCCTTTCCAAAATGAGAGAACCACTCGACCTCCCGCGCCTAGGGTCGATAGACTTTATATCCGTGACACCCCACTTAACCCCCTGATCCCTCCCCACATGCTGTATACGCCGCTATCCGAAGCTGTCGGTAGTTGTTCGCTACGTAGGCAACCCTCATTAAAGTTCTATGTTAGCGTCCCTCCCCCTTGTATATACTTTCTCAGGCTACTGTATTTTACATAGCCGTATTATGTATGCATAGGAGAGTATGATACCAGGAAACGATGTAGGCGAAGTGAGCAACGACATCACGACACCACGTGGAGAACCGACAGGCGAGGCTCCGCTTGAGATAGTTCGCGAGAATATCCATCCAGACACAGTTGCGGTGCATGTCGGTCGGGTGCTCGCAGGAGCCGCGATAGAGGATCACTTTCACGATGTTGTGATGCCAACCGTTCAGAGAGCGCAAGAGAGGTACAGAAAGATACTACGCACAGATGTTGAGAAGGAGTTAAGAGAAAGCAAGGATAGGCTACTATCGGAAGCCGATGAGGCTATCTATAAGAAGCGCCAGGAGATGCTCACTGCGGCCGAGAAGCTCGTAACGGACCGAGTAAAAGGGGAATTGGCGGGAGTAGTAGAGCCTATTCTTGAGTCTATGATTTCTGAGGTAGTAAAAAAGAGTATCAAACCGGGCGCCGGTTTGACGATTGAATTGTATGACCCGGCGACAGAGCGCATCACAACACTTAGTCGACAGCACTACATGTTCCCGGCATTGTTGCGCCTCCTCTGCGTTCGGGATCGAAACGGACAGCCACTTAATATCGCTGTTGTTGGTCCCGCCGGTAACGGAAAGACATCGATGGCATTATGTTGCGCGGAAGCGCTTGGGATTGAGGCGGTGTTGCAACCATTTAATCCACAAACGACAAAGAGCGATCTGCTTGGCTACATGTCGGCTGATGGTCATTATGTACCATCTCCCTTTTATGAAGCATTTACGAAGGGAAAAATCTTTATCGCAGACGAGTTTGACGCGGCAAATCCGAGTATCGCCGTTACCTTGAATGCGGCTGTTGCAAACCGGACCTTGACATTTCCGAATCTAGAAACGGCACACGCACACCCGAATTTCCGCGCCGTATTCATCATGAACACCTCAGGCGGTGGCGCCGACCATCAGTACACGGGAAGAATGCGCCAAGATGCGGCGAGTCTTGATCGAATGGTGTATCTGGGTGTTCCCATAGATCGGGGGCTCGAAGCTGCTATTGCGGGAGTTGAGGAGCAAAGTCAGACAATACAACTTGATTCCGGCGGATTATTCGAAAGCAATCACCAGATCCTCAGTGTGGTGCAGAGTGTCCGAGCGGCGATTGAGGAACTCGGGATGAAATATATCATCTCTCCTCGAGCAACTCTGCATGCAACTGCGATGCATGCAGGGGGATTCGGAAAGGATTGGATCATGGAGTGCTGTATCTGGCGCGGCATGCCGCAGACCGATAAGGTGCTCATCAATCGAACGGCGGGGCTTTAAGATGATTTACACAAGAGACTCGATGAATCTTCAAGAGGCGATTAGTCGTCTATCCAGTGAGACTCAACCCCGAGGCGAACTCGCCTCGCTTAAGTCGCCCGACTATACGTGGGACCTCAGCCTTGGCTTTGCGAAGGCTGCCGAGATGGCGGCTCGGGGGTGGGACGCGCAGGCTGGTGCCTTGTGGAAGTCTATATTCGCCCTTGCAATGAAGATAGAAAGTGGTGTGCAAGAGTATTACGATGTATCTGGCGAATCGGTCGATGTGGGACGATATCTCTCTGGTGAACCTGAGTGTATGTTGGCTCAGTCGATCTCTCCACTCTCATCGGTTTCGGTGTTTATTAACATATCGGCGAAGTCGAACGCCGATGCGGAGCAGCTCTTTAACAGAGGCATCGCCGTTGCAGCGGTCATTCATGCTCTTCAAAGCTCAGGTCGCGGGGTAGCGCTCGTTGTGTGTGAGAGTGTGAGTTGCGGCGAAAGTATTCATGAGACCTTTATTCAGATGCAGGACTTCGGGGAGTACATTAACCCGGGCCGATTGGCTTTTTGGGCAGCGCATCCAGCTGCTCTTCGGCGGTGCATCTTCCGCTATAATGAACAGCAAGATCCCGAAATCAGGGATCGCCTGGGTTTCAAAGATGGCTGGGGGTACGGAAGCCCGAGGGACATTGAAATTGGGAAGCTCCCGCAGGGGACGGTCTACATTCCGTTTGCCGAGACCGAGGAGTTGCGGCGACACTACGCTAGCCCCCGATTAGCCCTGAAGCGAGTTGTTGAGGAGTTCAAGGCAAAGGGCGTCCCCATCGAGATACAAAATGCCGCCGGCAACTGACCGGAATTCCCTCAGTCACCGCGTGCACGCAGGTGCTGGTGCC
Organism: Bdellovibrionota bacterium; assembly: GCA_044344945.1. Classification (GTDB taxonomy): domain Bacteria; phylum Bdellovibrionota_C; class UBA2361; order UBA2361; family OMII01; genus OMII01. The sequence goes on from JBIJBZ010000016.1 coordinate 17,688, forward strand.
ATTCCCAGCAGCCGCTGGTGCTCCCCAACGATTAAGTGACAGCTATTGGTGAGTAAAGCTCTACCCGTATTAGGGGCCTGGTACTACTTCTGCGTATGTAGCGACTTATCACTTTTGTACGAGGTCTATGATTTCAGTTCTCAGGCTGAGGTTTGAGGCGTTCCCACCTCTGCTCTAAAGAGCTACGGCGGGCAAGCCGCTTGTCTGTCCGCCGAGGGTTTGGCATAGGTGGAGGTCTTCTGGCCTTCGCTATTCAAGTCCCCCTAAGCAATAAGGAAAAAATACTTGCTAGCTCGTATTTTTATTGTGGCCGTACGCAGCTGAAGACTGCTCGTTCTGCTCGCAGCCAGGTGCGGTGTCTCTTCCTTAAAATTCATTGATGGCCCCGGGGCTTGTCGTCTCCCGTTCGAGCGAGTACTAAACGCTAATTTTTTACGGTCCTCAAAGTCGATTATAACACAGCTGAACACGCTTGGCTTCTTTAGTTGCCCTATGGATTATACTGGCGGAACTTGTGAGTATTTTGCCGTGTCAACAAAAGGGCTTTTAGATTAATGGGGAGCCTGTAGCTTCAACACAAGTGGATTCCTTTCTCATCAAACATGAGGGCGAACGTAGAGCGAGCCTCGCCCCGAATAAAGCAAAAAATGAGGAGCAGCACGAATTCGCCCGAGGCGTTTAAAGCGACCTATCGATCAGGTGCCCATGTGCTTGTCTGCTAAGTCTCTGTGCATCGAAGAACTTCGGGGCCACGAGAGAGATACGAGGCAAGGCTTTATCATCATCAGCCTCGATCGCATCGAAGAGAATGGCACGAGTGCTCGAGCCAAATGTACCGTCAGGTGAGCTACCAGCACTCTTGATGTGTACTGCTCGATATAAATTTGGGACTCCCACCGTATCCGTAAAAACTGGTGCCTTCGCGCTGCTAGCTGCCGGTAGTGCGTCATAGATGTCTTTAAATCGCGACACCAGATCCTCTGAACCTGACAATACGACAGCGGTGGCCAGGTCGAATGTAGCCACGGTCTCGGCCATGATCTGAATGCGTGTACGTGTAAATTGGTCGTCTCCGGCAAGGCCATCGAGGTGGAGAATAATTGTGCCGTGCGGAGAGTCATTCTGGAACTGGTTGGATAGGTGCGAATCTCTGCAAACTCCCAGGACTACCCTTTGGAGCCCTACGCATTCCTCGAAGGTAAAGAGTTGCGGCTGCGTCCCTTGACTCTCGTGGCCGTTGGTCAAACTGAAGCTCGGATTGAGTGGGATTGTTCGACCGTCGTGGATTGCGAAACGAGCATTCGGGGTGCTCGCAACCAAGCCAATGTGTTGATCCCGAGCTACGGAAAGTTCCGGTGCATCTGTGAGCACCAGCTCGACCATACGGCGCGTGAATTGCGGAGGTAGCCCCGGCACGTGCTCTTGATCGGTGCTGGTATTGGGAGGCGTATGCATTCCGAGGGCGCGTTGGAACGTCGCCTCCGCCAGCTCAAGAATGGAGTCAATGGAGGGGGATGGTTGCGCCGCCGTCGTGTCTCTCTGTCCCTGTTGTGGCTTGGGTGGCGTGACCAGATTATCATCGGAGATATGTTGCTCAAGCGGAAGCCATTTATCCCGGAAACAAAGCCACTCCCGTTGCCAGAGCACTTTTCTGAATACGGGACCATCCGGCGCGTAGCTGCGATGCAAATCGGACCAGAGAGCCCTCCAGGAGAGTATCTCCTCGTACGATGCCAACGGGCGCTCAGCAGGGTATAAGCCGGTCGCCTGTTTAGAGCTGCGCTCGGTCACATCGTGCAAGAGTTGGCCAAATGCAGTGAGCCACTCCTTTCGCTTCTTCAAAAGCGCTCGCTCGGATTCAAGTTGAACAGCTCCGATCCGGGGAGGCTCTTCTCCCCGGATCCTTCGATAGAGCCTCGTAAAGATATTTCTACAGTGATGGTTCGTTGCCACCTCCTGTGCAACACGTTCGAGGGCGCTCGTGAGAGCACTATATTGAGCTATTGCAGGCGCGGTCTCCGCGGATGTGGCGACCGAGGTGAGGAAACTACACGCTCGGTAACAGAATGTCTGAATTGTAGCGTAACGCTCCTGTACATCATGCCAATCACGTTGATGCTTTGACCATTGGCGAAGCGCGATCGCGAGCGGCTCTATAGGAGGATGGTACACTGACCACCTGGCAAGAATAATCGGGAGGTGTTGAAAAGGTTGCCAACTAGACGGGGGTTGCTCGATAGTGCATGCGAGCGCTTGCAACGCCAGATCCGCCGCACGACAGAGATCTCGCTTATCCTCGCTCTCTTGGTATGTAGAGAAGGTGGTAGCGGCTTGTTGCGCTAACAATCGGGGATCGCCCTTCGTAGTACGAGCCTCAGGGCGGCTAATCCTTGAGACAGCGGCCACACCAGAAGCTCGCTGCTCAGGTGCATCCCGTCCTACTTGGCCAGTTGGAACCCTAATCGAGAGCATAATCTCCACGCTCACACACGGTCTTTACAGTAGCCCTTCCAGGCAGCTGATTATGCGAGAGCGAGTATTCTTAAGCAAAAATTTAAGGCAGGAATGCCCGGGCCCGAGCTCTGGTAATGCAAGAGCAAAACTAACCACTGGAAAATCAATTTGTTAGCAAGGGTCAGGCAAATCAGCTACGCCGCGGGCTCTGTTGCTGGAATGGGTTGCGCGCCCACCAAAACAGTAGCTTGCTCCACGTCTCCAAGGCCGTCCTCCGGGGTGCAGGGCACTTTCTAAACCGACCGATGCGTACGGGCTCCATGGAGATAGTGGGGATGCCCGGTCCCCGCGCTGTTCGAATTGATTCGGAGAAGTACATGGCACCAGCGAGAGGGCTTGTGTTGCGCAATTTTTGCCAACTTAGCTCGCCCTTCCACGCTGTCTTTGCGCCCTTGAAACCATCGCGTGAAGCGACAGCCTTCTCATTTCCACCCTCGCTTTACCCATCTCGGCGGAACAAGTCGTAACAAGTAGCCGTCCGCTAATAATACTTTTCAGCTACTTACGAAAAAGCGATTGATCGTTCTATCCTTCCGTCAGGCAGACCAACAGCCTCGCCGAAGGTTGTCATCGTGGCATGCGGGTATTTCGCCAAAAGGCCATCAAGAACCGGCTTCTTAGCCGAGCTACCGCCTTTCGAACAGCGCTTGGGTTTAGTCCGAAGCCATCAAGGATGGCGGCTGCACCCACTATAAAACCGCAAGCGGCAAACATTTTTTACCACCGCGCGAGCCCTAATATGGCGCGGCCCCCCATAGTCGGGCTGGGACTCCTCCGCGGATTTTGAGAAAGGTGTCAAGTTTTGTCTCAAGACGGTCGACCCCGAAGACATGTACGAATTTCCCCTACAACGAACCGCTATCATCTTCGCTATATCCGCAGCCATCCTCTCCTGTCTATTTTGCTGCCCGGCATACGCAGATCGCTGGGTATACCCTGGCGCCGTAATTAGTGTGCGCGGAGCAACCCGCGCCTACGCACAAGTTGATGCTGGTCTCCAAAATCTTCGATTGCCGGGGCTATCCGCGCGCAAATTAGGTCCCGCCACCCTTCTACTGAAAGCTACGAAGAGCGGGCCCTCAGTTCGCTCACGAGAACCGGAAGAGCCAAGGCGATACTCACGCGCAACCAACTTCTGCCTGCGCGCAAAAACACGGCGATTAATCAAAAAGATCCCGGGTCGGGTGCGCTGCGAACCAAACTACGCGTATTTCAGCGCCGAGCGCCCAAACGATCCACTGTTCCCGCAACAGTGGGCGAGTACGATGATGTCGCTCCCTAACGCCTGGGACACAGCCAGGGGAAGCTCCTCACTCCTGGCGCTTGTCGTCGACTCGGGGCTGCTCTACACGCACCCCGATATCGCCGGCAACGTCTGGACGAATCCCGGAGAGGTACCCAACAACGGGGTAGACGATGATCGGAACGGTTTCGTCGACGATATTCACGGCATCAACGCGACGACGGGTAGCGGCGATCCTCTCGATGATCGAGGCCACGGAACACACTGCGCTGGAGTGCTTGGTGCCAAGACTAACAACGAGATCGGAATCGCAGGAGTAGCGTGGGATGTGAAACTTGTGGCGGCGAAGTTCATAACATCGACCGGTTCAGGTAGCCTAGCGAATGCCATCATCGCCACCAACTACGGAACGGCCCTGCGACAAAGGGGGTACAATATCGTAGTCAGTAACAACTCGTGGGGTGGCTCAAGTTTCTCAGTCTCACTTTACTCCGCGATCCAGGCAGCACATAACGCCGGGATTCTCTTCGTGGCGGCGGCGGGGAATGACTCTAAGAACAACGACGTGAGCCCGGATTATCCTGCGAGCTACACCTTGCCGAACATCGTCTCAGTCGCCTCTGTCTCCGCAAGTGGAAGCCTGTCACAGTTCTCTCACTTTGGACCGACCAGCGTCGATATAGCGGCGCCAGGCGAGAAGATTCGCAGCACTTGGCTATCGAATAGCTACAAGGATTCATCTGGCACTTCGATGGCCTCACCGCAGGTCGCCGGGATATCGATTCTAGCGCAAGCGGTGTGCAGAGGCTCACTTCCTGTGCTGAAGCTTAAGGAAGCCATCCTAAACGGCGGTGAGCGGAGCCCAAGCCTGCGCGGACAGATCCTAACGGGAGCGATCGTGAACGCTGACCGTGCTATCAAAGCCGCGCAATCGCTCTGTCCAAATTTAACGCCCCCCTATGTTCCACCGACCCCGATCTCCACGCCAACTTCGCCATCTGTCTCCACACCGACTTCACCAACACCACCAGGATCAGAGCCAGAGCCAACACCACCAGGTCAGGGAACACCAACATCTCCACAACTAAGACCGACACCGCACATCTCAGTGGGACGTCCGCCGGCATCCTTTCCGGGGATGATTCTGTCGCCGACTGCCTCCATTAACCAATCATCAAATCTCTCGATAGGTGTCGCGGGAACCGCGCGCTCAGGGCGAGCTCGAATCCAACTCTTCGCCCGAGATAAAGGTGGTCGACTCTCAGCCTGTCTCGGTGTGTACGTTCGACTCTCGAATGGATTTGGCTGGCTGAGCACCCGTTTGGGTCCGGAGATCGCGAGCCTATCTGAAATAGAGGTCGCCTCGACGATCGGCCTTGCGGCCTTCCACCAAACATTACGGGTCATAGATGAGGCACCATCCGCCAAGCGCTTTAGCCTCAAGGATAGTCGCGCTCTGTGCTCTCGTCTTGGCACCCGCCCCTCACGACGGCCCTACTCTGATCGCGCAACCACGCTCAGACTCGCGCGACGGTACGCAACCAAGCTCAAACGCTAAGAGCCACCCTAGCCTGGTACACCCCAACTACTGAGCGGCGGCGAGCGGTAAGTGAGGAGCGTATGCAGCGTATCGCTGTTCTTCAATAAGGAACACCTACTTGTGAGTAAAGCGCTACCCATATTCTGGGCCCCGCACTACTTCTGCGCATGTAGCGACTCATCACTTTTGTGCGAGGCTTATGATTTCACTTCTCAGGCTGATGTTTGAGGCGTTCCGCTTGAGTCTTACCCTCGGCCTGAGCTCGGGTCGAAGGCTGGCCTTCGAATCTCGAAGTCCCCGTTAGTAATAAGGAGAAAATACTCGCTAGCTCGTATTTTTATTGTGGCCTTACGCACTTGAAGACTGCTCGCTCTGCTCGCAGCCAGGTGCGGTGTCTCTTCCGTGAAATTCACCGATGACCCCGGAGCTTGTCGTCTCTCGTTCGAGCGAGTACTCGATGCTATTATTTCCCGGTCCTCAGAGTAGATCGAAACACAGCGAGCAACCCTATGGTTCTTTAGTTTGCCCTATTGGTTATACTGGTAGAACTTGTGAGTATTTCGGTGTCTAAAAATGGGCGGTAAGTTCAACCGGGCCCGTGTATCTACGACACAAGTAGATTCCTTAAGCATTTCTGCTCCAGGATCGTAACTGTCAGGAGCTATCCGTAGCGGTACGGAGCGTCCTCTTTCATCGCTTTACGAAGGCCAGTTCGCGAGGGACCATTCGATTTCTCTTGATTACCCCTCCCCATCTCGCTAGTTTCATTATGCGTCTATTGCATAGCGATAGACGATATACGCACCTAACGGGAGGAGTCATGACTAATTGTGCACCAGAGATGAACCAAGAGCCGACAGTCCAAAGCTTTAGCAATGCGCTGCGTTCGAAAGGGCTTGCGATTCTCCTCACCCTGTCGACCCCGACGGCAATGTTCTCGCTTACGAGCTGCTCTCCCGAGGGTAGTAACAGCTCAACACCGACGAAGCCCGAGTACTCATCGTTGGTCGTCTCGAACACATCTTCGGGTATGCCTATTTCAACTGTTGCCTCTCGCCTGGTGTCGCTCGGCGAGCTTCATGGTCCTGTTCAAGACGCATTAGTGGCAACTATCGGATTCGGTGAGACCTCGGGCTTGGGTGATCCGGCTTCAGTGAATGGAGATACCGCAGCTACGGTAACCCTCAAAAAAGCCCTTCAAGACGCGCATCGCGCCCTATCGAATGCGGGCAACAACCAGATGTTCGCGCCTATTCAGGGGCAGATACAGACCGTAAGCGGCGCTTTAGCTGAGCTGATGACGACCGTATCCTCGCAAACCAATATCGACACCTATTGGAACAAATCCTCGTTAGGAGACGATGGGCAGATGCGTGGTGTACCTATCGCTCTTAAGGCACAAGAGGCGATGGAGAAGATGGTAGGTGCTCTCGATGAGGACATGGCGTCACTTGTGCCAGGCTTTCAGCTCTCACGAGTCGTCCACTTCGCAGAGACGCTCGGAGCAGCAAAGAGCGTAGTGCAGGAGATCGGTAACTCGCTCAAGGGGAGCGAGCAAGATACTCAGCCGATGAGTGCTCTCAAGAAGCGACTAGCTGACTCGATTACCGCCGTCGATGAAACAGCGAAACAGCCTGAAGTCGCTAAGCTCGCTGCCGGGACGACAGAGGTGGTAGCGACAATGACCGCCCTGTATACAGCTCTCGCGCGGGACGTCACGCACGAGAAGCTCACAGCGCTTCACGAGAAGGCATCAACCGCTTTAGAGAAGCTTCAGGTAGTTGAGAATGAGGTCAAGAAGGACCTTGAACAACGTCACTATCACGGCTCTGGCTTCGTCTACTACCCACACATGTACCATTGGTATCACACCGGAGCGATGAGCCCCCACAGCTCCTGGGGCGGCGCGTCTGGGTTCAGCTCTACCTCCCGCTTCAGCACTGCTGGGTTTCATGCACAGGGGGACGCACCTCTTGCAGCAGGCACGGCCGGCAAAACCAGCACCGCAAGCAAAGGCTCAGCAGGATTCAAAGGGGGCTCGTTTGCAAAACCCTCTGTTTCAAGTGGGTTTAAAGCCGGTGGGTTCGGAGGTAGTGGCTCATCGTTCGGCGCACGAGGGATCAGTTAACAAATAAGCGAGGAAGAAGAGGCTATATGGAAAGAGTAATCGTTACACCACGACGCCACTGGAATCAAAAAGTAGAGAGCCTGGGGCTCTCATGGCACTCAACGGGTGAGGCGTATTGGAGAGAGAACGCGACCTACGTCTTCACGCCAGAAGAGATCGATACCATCGAAGCAGCCACCAATGAGCTGTATCGGATCGCTCGGTTGACTGTCGCACACGTGATTGATGAGCGGCGCTTTGCAGAACTTGGCATTCCCGAGTCAGCGGTGCCATTAATTACCCGTTCGTGGTTACGCGAAGAGCGCTCACTGTATGGTCGGTTCGACCTGGTCTTTAACGGCCGCGAAGAACCGAAATTGCTTGAGTTCAACGCTGATACTCCGACGAGCCTTCTTGAAGCCTCAATCGTCCAGTGGCAGTGGAAGCAAGACGTCAACCCTTCAGCAGACCAGTTTAACTCGCTCCACGAACGCTTAGTGGCGCGCTGGCAAGAGATCGTTCCGAGCGATCGGATGCTACACTTAGCCTGCTACACTGAAAACGACGAAGATCTTCACACGGTAGAGTACCTCGCTGATACGGCCATCGAGGCGGGGCTCTGTACGAAGGTGCTTGATATTTCTCAGGTGTGCTGGTCGGAACGAGACAGCGCATTCTTCGACCTTGAGGGTCGGCCTATTCAGTACCTCTTTAAGCTCTATCCGTGGGAGTGGATGATGCAGGACGAATTCGCTGCACACCTCTCGCTCAGCGATACAGTGCTACTGGAACCCGCGTGGAAGATGGTGCTTAGCAACAAAGGGATACTCCCGATTATGTGGGAGCTATTCCCTGATCATCCGAACCTTCTTCGGTGTTTTCGCGATCCGCGCGCTCTGCAAGGACAAGAGTATGTAGAGAAACCGATCTTTTCACGGGAAGGAAACAACATCACGATCGTATCGAATGGCCAAGCGATAGAAGCTACAGGAGGCTATTATGCAGAGAATCCGAAGGTGTATCAGGCACGCGCCACCCTTCCCAACTTCGGTGGAACCAACATGATTATCGGATCGTGGATTATTGGAGACGAAGCAGGTGGGATGGGGATTCGTGAGGATCAGGCGTTGATAACTACGAACCTTTCGCCCTTCGTGCCACATTACTTTCGGTGAGATGACATCCAGGAGCATGTGCACGTGCCACTACGGATCAACAGCTTCGCCGTCATCGCTCAGTCGTAGACGTTGAACGTGAATGAAGAGGTTAAGGGTGTCGCGAGTCAACAAATCCGCGGAGGTCAGAATCTGGCCAGGAAATCTTTTAAAAAGCCTTGTTGGGCCTCTGGATTAGGGACACCTACTTGTGAGTAAAGCGCTACCCATATTTTTGGCCCCGCACTACTTCTGCGCATGTAGCGACTTATCACTTTTGTGCGAGGCGTATGATTTCAGTTCTCAGGCTGAGATTTGAGGCGTTCCGCTTGAGTCTTACCCTCGGCCTGAGCTCGGGTCGAAGGCTGGCCTTCGAATCTCGAAGTCCCCGTTAGTAATAAGGAGAAAATACTCGCTAGCTCGTATTTTTATTGTGGCCTTACGCACTTGAAGACTGCTCGCTCTGCTCGCAGCCAGGTGCGGTGTCTCTTCCTTGAAATTCACCGATGACCCCGGAGCTTGTCGTCTCTCGTTCGAGCGAGTACTCGATGCTTTTGTTTTACGGTCCTCAGCTTCAGCATAGCAAATTGATGAATGGTACGCTTACTTAGCCGAGCCGCTGCGGTATGATGGCAGAACTTGTGAGCACATTAGGGCGTTAAAAATGAGCTGCCTGCTCTTCAGGATACGTGTTTCTGAGACACAAGTAGATTCCTTAACATGCAGAGGGTCTTCACGTGTAGTGAATTCTTTACAATCCCTCTGTAAAGCGGTGCGGTAGCACCGCTACCTAGCAAAAGTACGCGTCAGCGTGGTTTTGCCTCCCTTACCTAAGCCGCCTCCGTCCCCTGCATTTTTGGCTTGAACGACACCTCCATGCCTAATTGAGAGAGAATCGTAGTGAGGCTTGACAGGCGGGGATTCCCCTCCTTTGAGAGCATGTCATAGAGGTTTTCGCGATTAAGTTGAGTGGCATCCGAGAGAGCCTTCATCCCACCTTGAGCTATGGCGACGTTTCTAATTCCCTCTAGAAACACATCGGCACCTTCTTCTAGGCAGGCCGTTAAGTAGCCCGCTGCGTACTCAGGATCTTTAAGTTCCGCAATTAGGTACTCGTCGTAATCAACTGTTTTCATACGCTTTGCTCCTCTGGTAATCTTTCCAAAATGCTTTTGCCGTCTCGATGTCGCCAGCCTGAGATCCTTTATCACCACCACAAAGGAGGATCACAAGGGTATCACCTCCGAGGCCGATGTAGACACGGTAGCCGGGACCAATAAAGAACCGGAGCTCAGTGACACCATCACCAACCAGACGGTGGTCTCGAAGGTTTCCCACTCCCTACTCCTGCCCAGCTCCGACACAACGCATAGCCTCCCCTCCCCGAACCAGCCTGTATGCACAGGCGCTACACGTGGGAGAAGGCAAGGGAGAAGCTCCAACACTACAGGAGACGTTCCCCCGAAGCCTCGGTGCTCTACCAGATCGTCTACCACTCCCGGGATGACCTACACTTCCAGTGGGAGGCTCGGTTCCAACATCAGTATGGGTGCTTGCGGGATGAGGTATTGAAGACCTTCGACGAGTACCTAAACTGCGGTATCCTCGCTCACGGTGCCGCCCGGGTATACTGTGATGGCTGCAAGCACTCGCTCCTTATCGCCTTCTCCTGCAAACGCCGCGGGGTGTGCCCCTCCTGCGGGGCGAAGAGAGCGGTAAAGTTCGCTGAACACAAGACAACCCGCATCGCCACACCGTCTTCACCATCCCAAAACGCCTACGGGTCTTCTTTAAGTACGACCGCGAGCTCAACACCATCCTCTTTCGCGCCGCTTGGAGAGCGCTCTCTGAGGTGCTCGGAATTGACGACCACGAACTCGCCGCTATCTTCACCGTACAAACTGCCGGCGAGGCGTTAAACTACCATCCACACCTTCACGGACTCCTCGCTGACGGATACTGGAAGGACGGGGTATTCACGAGGTTCTCGGAGATAGACCTTGCGGCAATCGAGAAGGCGTTTGCTGAACGGGTACTCGCACAGCTTCACAAGCAAGAGCTTATCACTGACGACGACGTGGCGCAGATACTGTCACAAGACCATACGGGCTTTGGCGTCTGGATCGGGGACCCCTTTCATGACAAAGAGAGCGAGCAGTTCGTCGCACGCTACATCGAGCGAGCTCCCGTATCCTTGGAAAAGCTCTCAATACAGGACGACATCGTGACCTACACCACTAAGGACGGGGCGGCTCATGAATTTGACACTCTGGAGTTTGTCGCTCAACTCTCATGTCATATCCCGAAAACCTACGAGGCCAGCACACGATACTACGGACGCTACTCCTGTAGGAGACGGGGCGAACGCGCCAAGCTCTCCCCTCCTCCACCTGAAGAGCAAGAAAGTGACTATCATAGAGAGTTCCGTAGGAGTAGTTGGGCCGCCTGCATAAGGCGCATCTATGAGATAGATCCTCTCGAGTGCCCCACGTGCAAAGCACAGATGCGCATCATCGCCTTCATTCAAGACGAGCACTCCATCAAGGAGATCATGAAGGCTCAAGGGATCGCTGATTTCAGAGCTCCCCCTCCTATCCCTAAGTTCGTCGACACTGCTCAGGCTATCGATGAACTCCCCTCCTACGACTCCTTCGAGTCGGGTCCCGAGGAACTCTAAAATCCGATTTCTTGGTGACGGAGCGGGAGAGGTGTATCCGTGATGCCATTTTTCGCGACTTAGCAGTACATCTTCAGCTCTCCTTGGACTGTTGAAACCCTTCCCTGGAGCTCAAAGCTCCCCATTCGGGATCAGACCTCACCCCTAGAACGACCTCTCGGCAAGTTGGCCTGCCGCACATCAACTACTTGCAAAAAAGCAATTGGTTTTCCTATCCATACACCGACGACGCGGGCCCTAGTGGGGATTCCACGACAGAACCCGAACCACAGGCTCAGTTTGACGCAATACCCGGCTCTCGCTCAGGCCGCAGAGCGAATTGTAGCTGACTTAAACAGGTAGTTGCCGCCCTCTTCTCACTAGTCCGATCCGTTGTTTAACGGACAAAAGCGGCGTGACTTTATGCGAGAAAATGTTATACCAAATGGATGTCACCATCACACGCTTCCTCCACCGTACCTAATCCTTTACAACGCTTCGGCGCCGGGCTCAGGGCCATTGTAGCCGGAGCCGGAGAGCTGGCTAAGGAGATCGTAGCTGACTTCGCGCCACAGAAGGTCCTAAGCTCTGAGTCGACTAAATTGATACAAGCGATCTTTGATGATTCCTCCCTGAAAGAGGCCGGACGAGTCGTCGATAGCGATGGCAAGCAAAGCTCTCATTGTATCGTTTCGTTCGGAGTAGACAGCGCTACGCCATGTCTAGGGCGGTTGTCACTGCGTCGTTGGCAATTGTCGAGTACTGACTCGGAATTTTTCACAGTCGACGTGCAGCCACCAGACGCAGACCAGCGGATCAAATTGTGTGTCTTATGGCCGCAAGAGAATGGGCATCTTACCTACGCAGCAAAGGAGGCGCAGCGGACGAAGCTAATCGAGGCTGTCATCGATGAGATCTATGTCGCTTTTAAAGAGAAGCGTATTGAGGCAAATGCTGCACGAGATCTGCCTGGTCTCTACGAAGGGTGGAAGAGAGAGGTTCGGCCGAGGGCGTAAGCTGGGTGCATGGCACCTATGTTATGTTGGGCAGCTTGAGCTCTGCCTGCCAAGCGTTGCGCAACTCAACTGTCTCCCTGTTGTTTTCAGGCATCACTTAGTTACAGGTGGACTATGTTTAATACTTCTTCGGTCTGTCGGCAGCTACGTCACATAGCTGATCACGAGTACGGGTCAGTAGTCGTCGCTGTTCCTCCTCTTCGGTCGGCACCCTCACGCCCCGCAACCGGCCAGCCGCAAGCTGCTGCGCTATCTTCAACGAATCCCGCTTATCCGTCTTAACGGTGTCACGCGAGGACACCTCTATCGACGCAGCGTGAACCACTATGCAGTCAATCCCTGCCGCGACAAGCTTTCGGCACAGCCAAAAACCGCTGTATCCTGCCTCGTACGCCGCTCGAACCCTTGCGCCACCAAACTCCTTCGATACCAGCGACATCACAGCCTCCTCTGTCCCAGGCATCCGACACCGCTTGACGACAACTCCGTCACAGATGCAACTTGCAACGAAAAACTCACGATGAACATCCAACCCCATATACACCTGCTTACCTTCGTAACTGGGTGTTCCCATATCCCTCTCCTCTCAAAGTAATTACTCAATTCAATCACTTCGATTGCTTACGGGCGGAGAGGAATTCTTTTAGCGGTGCTCTAGCCCGAAAGACCCGTCCCGGGGTGGCAGAGCCCACGACCATTCAAGCACTTACAAACCTTCCTTATGCGCCGCGTGGGTGGGAGAACCTCATACCACAGAGCAATTACTTATTTTGGCTATCCGCGTTTCCGCGATGGATGCTCCTTACCCATGGACTCAACGCTAACCCCCTCGCGCCGTGATCTTCTTAAGCTCTCCGCTGGCGGGATCGGATCCGCCATATTTGGATCCCTTGCGCCCGCCGCGCTCCCGAGCGCCGCGAACGTAACTCCGCTCGCTCCCCTCACCTTCGATCGGACGTGGGAGAACTCGATCCATCGAGCAAGCCACATCCATGAGCGGCTTGGACGTTTTCACCACGAGAGAGTTTTCAGCGCCCGCTCTGAGATTTCAAATGAACGTGAGGCTCTCGTGTTTCTGGGGAGGTTTGCCGGAGCGATTCACTCGGCGCTCAGGGTTGAGCTCTCTCAAGGCGATTCTATCTTTAATACCACAGCGCTTGCTAAAGAGTGCGCGGAGACCCGCGCCACAATTTCTAAACTCTCTCCGGAACAGAGAAGATCCTATTGGGCTGACATCCACTTCTGGCGAGACCAGGGATGCTATGGCAGTAACGCGTCCGAGTGGGACTTCGATCATGGCGCTCAAGGAAAGCGTTGGAACGAAGCCGTGGATAGGTACTTCACAAAACTGGAGCGAGATCTCGCGTCCTATGAAAAGTTCGTGCGGCACCTCGCGAGCGAGGCGACGCGTTCACGAGAGCTCCTTGGCTCGCTCGACCGACCTATCGGAGCTATGGGGAGGGAGTGGCTGGATCTTTTTAGCCGTGGAGAGACC
>JBIJBZ010000126.1:0-9919 GCA_044344945.1 Bdellovibrionota bacterium
GCAAATGGTGAAGAACATCGATTTTGACCCGAGAGAATGTGCTCCTCGCCGACCGTCAGAACAATGATGTCGGATCAAGGATCGACGTCAGGGCATGGCCCGAGGACCCTGCGTTCGCGGTCCCTCCAGTGTTAAATATGTCGACGGATGCCCCAACCCCGCCATTTCCACCACACGCACCACCGCCAGCTCCGCCGGTACTCGGGTTCGAGTTAATTGCTGTTCCTGCACTGGTGCCGCCCGGTCCACCTGCGACTGAGATCGACGCTCCCACCGTGTTAATCGACGGCGACATTAAATGAATAATTCCACCGCCCCCACCACCCGCGGCAGCGGTTTGACTGTTAGATGTCCCTCCTCTTCCTCCACGCGCAAGTAAAGAGCTCCCCGATGTACTTGTAACTGAAGTTTGCGAGGCGAGGATGATAATCCCCCCTCCTCCTCCTCCAACGCCCGTGCCGGCGTTAATCGCGTCAGCCCTGATAGTCCCATTATTCACCACGGATCCCGCGCACAAGACGACGAGGCTACCGCCGCCTGAAGGCCCCGCCTGAACCACACCACCTGCACCTCCACCACCGGCTAATGGGCCCGGATACCGAATGAGTCGTGCGCTGTATTCGCTTAGCCCTACCCCTCCAAGCCCGGGAGTTCTGCTAGTGCCGCTTGTACCAAGCTCTCCCATCATGGCAGCTCTAGCCGAAACCCCAGGGTGTGACGCAATTGTGGCGGGCATGACGCCGGATGTATCAGCGTTAAGAAACAAACCTCCCTCCGCCAAAGTCCCTATTTCGACACCCGAGGGACCGGTATTGCCAACGGAAATCGTTCCATTGTTCACGAAGCTCCCTGTGCAGCGGATGACCGTGCCGCTGGGAACAATTAAGGTCACTCCGCTGTTGATGACCACATCGGTGTACATCGCCGTTGCCTCCGAGAAGGTCTCGGGGCTTGAAAATATTTTTGCCCCCAACGATCCATCACCATACACACGAAGATCTCCAGCTGTCCCCGCCGGCCCCTGCAGCAGCGCCACTTCGCCTTTCTTGCAACTGGTGGCGCGAGTGACAGTCGAGAGGCTCGTTACGACCTTGCCCTTTGTAACTTTGTTGGTAGCGCGAACGCATTGGACATCCGCATGCGCATAACCCGCACACAGCGCCAGGACAAAAAACGGGAGCGCCGCAAGAAGACGGTTGTTAGATTGAAATGCCATAGAGCCTCCATCTGCATCGTGTGCCGCTCCGATTTAAGCATCGCTTTCTGGGGTAGTGCAAGAAAAATGAACCTCTCTGCGAGCCTGCGCGAGAGCGGCTCTGACAGGGAGCCCGCCCCGGAGCGCACCCACCTATCATGCCCGT
The DNA here is from genome assembly GCA_044344945.1 of Bdellovibrionota bacterium. GTDB lineage: Bacteria > Bdellovibrionota_C > UBA2361 > UBA2361 > OMII01 > OMII01. Next base: position 1,362 of record JBIJBZ010000126.1, read on the forward strand.
TGGAAGCCGCGCATTGGACACAGATGACCCACATGCACTCCCTCTGCGGGAGTTCGCCTGCACCAGGAATTGAGATTACAAATCGCGCGCTAGCAACCTTGGCAACTGCCATCCCCGGCGCTTCATTGACCCGTTATATGATCCCTCAACGTAGGGGATTGGTAATCGGAGCATTAATGGTGGCATGTGGCCAACCCTTATTTATACCATGTCGCAAGCTGAAGCAGTCCAACTGCATAGTATCACCAACTTCGGTTGCGAAGATCTGAATTGAATCCTTGGCCTCGTCTTGGCAGTCTTTGTACGCATCAGCCAAGGCGCTTCTGGTTTTCTGGTAATCATCATTTAGCCTCTTGAGGCGTTCGATCGCGAGTTCCTCTTGTGAAAAAACTCTAGTCATCACTTCATTAATTATTTCACGCAGGCCCCCTTCAATCTCGTATTGATTCTGGCCATTTTCATCTGTGTATTTCCGATTGCGATAGCTGCTGTAGTCAGCTTCCAAAATATCGCATGTCGTATTCAGATCATCCTTGTCGCACGCTTCGCTCGAAGATGAACTTCCAGTGGAGCTTGAAGACGAAGATTCCTCACATTTTTCTCTGGGATCCCACGCGATAGCTCCCCACTGGGCGCCTCTCGGTCGATATGTTGCAGTCGGATCATGCGGCCAGTAATAGGTGTTACCCTCGAAGCATAACAACACCAATTGTTGCTGTATTTCTCCATCCACTTCAAGCTCGGTAATTAATCTTTTAAGACGAAAGGCTGGACATTCCTTCGGATACACCGCACACATCGCGTTTGTAGGGTCCTCGCCTTTATCCTTAGCGAGACATTGCTCTAGTGTCATGTTGCCACACCTCTCGTACACTATTCCGCACGCGGACTTCAATGCTTCCGAGCAGCTCGATTCATCAAAGGAAGAGCTCGACGAAGAACTCGACGAAGAGCTCGGCTGTTGAATTGGCGAAGTTGGATTGGTGTCTCCAGAACTCGACTCCATTCTCCCAGCTGGAGCTTGTGCCAGGATCGGCATGGGCGCTTTACCCGGTCGCTCAAGGTATCCTAAGTAACTTGGATGTGTGGGTCGTTTAATACACCCCTTAAGTGGCGTCCCATAATGCGCGTAGAAACCGTCACCGTCTCCGTCCCCCGCGTATCCCGGGAGGTCAACATAGACCTGCCCACGAGCATCAGCGTCGCACCGAGCGTCTTCCTCCCCACCGTTCACGATACTCATCGCGTACCTATTGCCTGTCACCGGATCTCGATACGGCAGATTCGCCCCGTTTGGAAGACACACGCTCGCAAACTCTTTGCCCGACGGCGGTGGAGCTTGCACGTAAAATGTATCTCTGTCCTCGTCAATGTAGGTGTAGTTCACGCGGCTCTGCCCCGCTGGGCATGGCGACTCGACCTGACACCATGTATAGAACCCGCTCGGATTAAATGACCGCTTCCCACGATACCACGCGACAAGCGCTCTCGTCGGATCAGGCTGCCGACACTCAAGCTGTATCCCATTACATACCCCTCCCGTGGGCACGGAGTGTGAGGAAAATACCGTGATCTTATCACCAACCCCGTAAGAGGTATCAAAAACTGTGATCTTGTTACCAGACCCGGCAATAACTCCACGAAAGTTACACACCGATGCTGCTGGCTGAGGGGCTCCCGGAGCTTGTACGGGGGCGGTCTGTGGAGGGGCAACCGGTGCTTCAACACGCACCCTAACTCGCGCGACCTCTCGTCCTAGTAAGGTAACGGAGAGGTAGGCGGTCGCGGGCGCACTCTGCAAGCGAGTGAGAACAACGTCACCCCCCTCTATCTTCGCCGCGAAGGGGGGAATTTGAACGCGGGAGCACAGCTCGGTAATGCTCTCGCCCTTAGCTGGATTGGGGAAGGCGCACGCGGGCGAGAGTGAGATCGCGGGCTTCCGACCTAGATTGGCTGGACTCTTCAACTCCCGCTCTACTACCGGGATAACCAACCTTCCATCTCGGATCACATACACCTTAGACCCCTTAGGTATCGGGGCTCCTTTCTTCCTGTCAAAGAAATCCCTCCATGCCTTAATTCGGTCGTTCCTTTTTTCTGGCGCCGGGCACGACTGCGCGATCTCAAACCGAGTCCCCGGTATCTTAAACCAAGTCTCCGGTATCCGACCGACGTGGCACAAACCTCCAAGGGTGCTTTGAACCTGCGCCGCGCGGTCAACGAAGCTGCGGTGGGGAGGAGAATCCTCAAGGTAATCGATCTGATAAGACGTGGCGGGGTCAAACGCTGGGATCAGTTCAGCCAGCGAGATGCGCTTGTTCTCCTCGCCCAGAACTACCACGGTGCGGATGCGGGTCTGCCCCTCGGCACAGAATGGAAGGATCGGGGCGAGTCCGATAAGGACCACTCCCAGTAAAACCTTTCTGAACATAGCGCTATCCCTCCCGCGGCACACTCATCAAGCACAATTCAAAGATTGCTACCCGGCCACCAAGACTTCGTTCGACACACTCCCAAAGTAACTTTAGTAGCAGGAGCCGCATTTATGACCCGCTGGCTGATGATGGGCTTCTGGGCCGACATACCCCGTGGCTCTTTTCGTCCGATTAAACCCACCGCGGTCTCGATACCCACGGCCCCTAACCAGCTGTTTCCATATTATTTTTAGGCTCATCGACGGAATTAGTGGGTAGTAGCGGGGCAGAGCTACGGCATAACCCGCTGAGTTTCCAGCTAAAAACGAGGTCATTACGTGCACGTGCTCGTACGCGTGAACGTACCCGCAAGGGATTGCAGTGCTACTGTTGGTTTATTCACCCACGTACCTACATCTCCGCTGACAAACACAAGAGCGGAGAACTCCTGCTTGCTAGCGTTGTTTATAAGCTATGTTGAGCGCGCGCGAGTTCATGTTTTCGGGTACGTTCACGTGCACGAGCAGGTGCACGTGAACGGCCCGATATCATCAAAAAGCACCCACTAAAAACGTCGAAGACCCTATTTTTATTTTAGTAGGAGCACCGCTACACCGCATATCTATCCCGTCACGAGGCCATTGGGAGCCCGATTCGAGACCACCTGCCGACTGACTCCTTGTGGTCTCCATCCAAGAGAGGTGGTGAGGCTAATGAGAGAATGTAGGAGAGCCCAACTCCCCAGGAATGGCCTTGCGCTTAAATTCACGAGGGATGACCAACACTTGGGACGTTGGGGTGTACCGGGGTTGCTGGGGCAACACCCTGATTCCATAACCTCGAAAACATTTTTTGAAGCATTCTCCGGGTTCCCCGGGATTTGGTTGTAGGTTTTTGTTGGTTTTGGAGTTTTTATGGCTGTAAATATGTTATCGAGCGCGCGGCAATTAGTACGTGTTGTGTTATGCGCGTGCACTATGGTCTTCGGCCTAGCAGGGTGGTGAAAAAAGACTTCCTGTTGCGCATTTCGATAGTTTGACTGCAACTGCGTTGGAGCCACCGAAAAAATCCTCAACGTATCTCAGAGGATACGCTTCCGGTTTTTTCGTCGTCTCCGCCTTGTTTCGTCAAAACTCTCTAAATGCTCACTACGGAACATTTTTTCACCACCCTGCTAGGAATATTCGGAGCCAACGCCGCTCCGACTAACGGTGAGGGTGTGCGGTTCGAGGGGCAGCTGGCCTATCGTTTCAGCCGAATCGGTCGTGACTCCTGGGACGTCAGCGCTTCGATTTCCCGTGTGGTGAATTACGAGTATTCTAACCGGGGCGGCCTGAAAGCTGTTCTGATCCTATCTCGAAACGGATACCGGCCAGGAAGCACATTGAGGGGGCGCGCCGTGGCTCAGCTCCCCTTAGGTTTGCTCGAAGCTCGTACAGCATACAGTGGATTCTCATTTTCAGGACGCAGCAGGATTCCAAAAGGCAGGTATACGGTGGTCTTGGCGATAGCGGACGGGAACAATTACCTTGAGCATGCGCTGAACTTTCCTCGGAAGGTCACATTCGGAACTCAGAGCCGGGCGTTTAGCCGGAGCTCGCTCGCTCTCAGCAGGGAGCATGTCGAGGATCTGGCACTCGCTCAGTAGTCAGAGCTGGTCGTAGCGGTCGCTCGACCAACTATGTGCCCAATCCTCTGGCAGGGTGGTGAAAAAAGGTTCCGTAGTGAGCATTGTGAGAGGTTTGCCGAAACAAGGTGGAGACGACGAAAAGACCGGAATCGTATCCTCTGAGATACGTTGAGGATTTTTTCGGCGGCTCCAACGAAGTTGCAGTCAAACTATCGAAATGCGCAACAGGAAGTCTTTTTTAACCACCCTGCTAGGGGCTCATCGACGGAATTAGTGGGTGGTAGCGGGCAGAGCTACGGCATAAACCGCTGAGGTTCCAGCTAAAAGCGAGGTTCTTACGTGCTTGTGCTCGTGCACGTGAACGCACCGGAAAGGGATTGCAGAACTACTGTTGGTTTATTCACCCACGTACCTACATTTCCTCTGACGAACACGAGAGCGGAAAACTCGTGCTTACCAGCGTTGTTTATAGGCTATGCTGAGGGCGCAAGAGTTGATGTTTTCGGGTACGAGCAGGTGCACGTTCACGGCCCGATATCATCATAAAGCACCCACCAAAAACATCGAAGACCCAAACTAGGGTCTGTCTACAGTATAGGGAACCGACTATAGTTGAGGCGAGGATTATTGGTTTTTTATGGCAACATCTCGGCGCAAACGCCCCCGGTTACTCGATCTCTTCCTCGCCATCGTAGTTGACCCACGCGGCACGATGTATGAGCTCCTGCACTGGCATGAGGGGCCCCCTCACGTACTCACGGCGTTGTTTCTCTTCTGCACAGTGGTCATCACGCCCCCCCTACTCTACCAACCCGAGGGTATAATCGACCAGAAGGCTATCCTTGCTCTCTACGCCTCCCTCGTAACACTTTTATTGACGCTCGCGTTCGCCACCTTCTTCGCAACCATGTTTTTCAGGGCACTCCACCTGCCAGCATCACCGGGCGCGGTGTTTGCGTCGATTGTGTATTCTTCGGCCCCCATAACCACGCTCATGGGCGCGATGTACCTATGTAACTATTTGCTTGAGGGCAGACTTTCAATCCTCCAATTTCTTGCGACTGGCTATGCACGACCGGACGAATGGCTTCTCCACGTATTTCCCAACCTCTTCAGAATTTTCTGCGGCCTCTCGTTTATTCTCTTTGCAAGCGCTGTAAGGGCTCTCTATCGCTCTTCCCTTATCTCTGGCTACCTCATCGCAGCAGTGAGCGTTCCGCTACTACTAGGTTCGTTCATCGTTGCCCTATCACTGACTGAGGCCTGCTTTCCTGGCTCCTCAGAGCATGTAATCCACTTCCTTCGCGCCTTTGTTGGTGGCTAATCCGACCCTGTACTACCGCCTCTCCTCAAGAAATCCGGTGCCACCACACGATACGCCGATGAGGGCACCGCGCGTTTGTTATCGTGATACTAATGCTGCTGTGCAGCCGCAAAACCACGAGGCAGCACCGAGAGTACATACTCAAGCGGCTCTCCGCAGTGGGCCGATGACACAAAGCCAGCTTCAAACGCCGACGGGGCAAAATACACGCCAACGTCTAGCATAGCCCTAAAGAAGGATACAAATGCATCTTTGTTCACCCGCAAGGTGTCACGAAACGACAGCACTGGCTCGGATGAAAAGAAGAATCCAAACATTGTGCCAACAGAATCGGCTTGTAAGGGGACCGAGTGCGAGAGTGCGCATGCGCGCATGGCAGCAACGAGGCTCTGAGTTGCCTCTGCAGTTTTTGCAAAAACACCCGGCTTACGCCACTCCTCTAGAGTTACCATACCCGCCACCATCGCCAGCGGATTTCCGGAGAGTGTACCAGCCTGATACACGGGGCCGAGCGGGGCGAGGAGCTCCATAATGTCTCGACGCCCTCCGAATGCACCCACCGGCAAACCTCCACCGATTACCTTTCCAAGCATAGTAAGATCAGGGGTGACGCCGTAGAGACCCTGCGCACCACGCAGATCAACTCGGAAGCCTGTCATAACTTCATCGAGGATGAGAAGTGCACCGTATTTCTTTGTGATCGCTCGCAACCCTTGAAGAAAACCATCTTGTGGCACAAGTAATCCGCAGTTCCCGACTACTGGTTCAACGATAACCGCGGCGATATCAGCGCCACACTCACGAAAGAGACGCTCGACAGATTCCAGATTATTGTACTCGGCGATCAAAGTATCGCTCACCGCAGCAGCGGGAACTCCCGCGCAATCAGGTAATCCTAAGGTGAGAACTCCAGAACCAGCTTTCGCAAGCAAAACGTCGACATGCCCGTGGTAGCACCCCTCAAACTTCACTAACTTTTGCCGCTTGGTAAATGCCCGTGCGAGACGGATAACCGCCATGCCCGCCTCGGTTCCGGAATTAACGAACCGCATCATCTCCATCGAGGGGAATAGTTCCTGCACTTTTTCAGCTAGGCGCCACTCAAGATCGTGACAAGCACCGTAACTAGTTCCGCGGGAAAGCTGCGCTTGTAGAGCCTCGACAACTGCCGGATGTGCGTGACCGAGCACAAGTGGCCCCCAACTGTTGATGAAATCAACGTACCGATTACCATCAACGTCGATAAGGTATGCACCCTGCCCCGATTCAACGATGAATGGATCTCCGCCCACGGACCGGAAAGCGCGAACAGGAGAATTAACCCCTCCAGGGAAATAGTGCTTAGCCTTTGCGAAGATTGCTTCGGAATTCGTGGTTCTTCTCATTGCGCGAGGTATAGCACACCATTCGCGCACTTTGAATGAGATCCCGAAGAACTCCCCTATTCACTCTTCTCCGAAACCGTGGGGTCGGAGCCAAGCTCTACCTCTCGGTAATCCGAGATCCCATCGCCGTCCGTGTCTGCATGCACCGGATTAGAGCCGAGAACCATCTCCCGGTCATCCTTCAAACCATCGCTGTCAGAATCTGCAGCCGCAGGGTTCATCCCTTTGTCCCTCTCAAAATCATCCCCAAGACCATCTTTATCAGCATCGGAGTACACATCTCCTGCAGTCATAGGGTCTCCCCCAGAGAGAACCTCGGCACCATCAAGCCTACCATCACGGTCGGAATCTTCGGCCGCTGGGTTGGTTCCGCGCTGAGTTTCCTCGGCAGCGCTTAAACCATCCATATCCGGATCCTGGGCCCGCATGCGAATCTCAATTCGCGTCACCGTCACGTTCATCGGGAACGACGCGCCGTTGTCACTTTCTGTTCCGCTCTGTCGCTCAAGATCGTCTGAGTATCCGTCTCCATCGGAGTCGTCCCACAGACCGGTTCCGTCCTTTTGAAATGCGCCACCCAACCAATTCTGTACACCGCTAACTCCGGCAACTGCCCCTGAAACCGCTTGCTGCGAACCGGAGTTGAGCCTTGATAGCTCTGTAAATAGATTGGCATCACCCTGAGCAGCATCAGCATCAGCGGGATCGGTAGCTGAGGGAGCCTCTTCCGTCTCTGACGCCGTCGGAGAACCGGTTACCCCCACCGTTTGAGTGCCAGTCACAGTGGCGCTGCCTGTCGCAGTAACCGACCCGGTAGCCGTAAGTGTGGCCTGCGGTGTTATAGTGGTCTGCGAGGCAAAATTGTAGTTCTCTTGGCACGCATCAGTACCACTCACCATCAGGCCGAGCGAAACTAGCACTAAACTGCCCGCAACTTTATCAAGGAGAGTTCCCTTCTGCATACACACCTCGCGCCTTACACAAATCGAATTACCCTCGGATGGTAGCGCGAGCGGAGAGATCAAAAAAGGGTTGATTTTCTGAAGGATACAAGACGGCGAATGGCAAGCTACTAGTGTTCCGTGGGCGCCGGCGCGGCGATCGATGCGATGTAGCTCAACAGGGATTCCATATCATCGGGGTTCTCACTCTTCGTCAGGTACCCAACTCCACCATACTCGGCGACCTTGTCGGCTATATTGGGAACCTTATTGAGGCTCGTTGCCACCACGGAGGGGCCTATCTCTGAGATCTTTTTCAAGAGATTCAACGCGGACGAGATTGCGTGGAGATCAACCAGAACAACGGAAGGTTGCCAGCTTGATGTCACCTCAAGCGCCTCATCGGTAGTTGAAACTAACCGACACTCGACTGAAAAATCGGGATTGTACATGTCCGCTGCCTCACGCAGCTGCTCAAAATGCTCAGCCTGATCGTCGACGACAAGGAGCTTAATCTCCTTGCGCGACGAGAACTGAGAATTTGGTGGTGCAGGCGGAAATGGCATCGCTTACTCGTAAAATATGGGGTCACACTATCCCCCTACCTACAGCTATCGGCACAATCCCCCAAGACTTTAACCATCATCGACGGTTAGACTAAAACCGGGCCCTAAAACATGAAAAAACTGGTTGCGCTTTCTATTCTTTTTGCATATGGTACGTCTATCAACGGCCCTAACGGGGCGTAATGAGGGCACATGAAAGCAAAACGACAGCTTACAGACACAAGCGGGTTCCAGAGCAACACTCTGGCGCCCGTCCAGAGACAAACGCTTGAATTCTTGAGGAATTTCCTGGCTGAAA
>JBIJBZ010000017.1:0-30906 GCA_044344945.1 Bdellovibrionota bacterium
ACTCTATCTCGTGCGCGACGTCACGGGTTTTGGTTGTCTTACCACCAACCATCGAGCACCCTGAGAGGAGAACGATACTGAGTAACGATGCAACGACACGCCTCATCGATAGCTCCGTTATAAAAACTGAACCTCTTCGAATACCACTCGCTTAAAGGACTCTGGGGTCCTCTTCCATACTGTAAGGCGAGCGCCGTGCTCGGAAACAACGGGAGCAATTAAGGATCCGTTGATGCAGAGCTGTGAAAGGGGGAGATCGAGGTCGTTTACGAGCGGATACGAAACTACGATGGCATCAAAGGGACCGACCTCGGACCAACCCTTCTTACCGTCGCCACGTCGAACAACAACACCGTGATAGCCAAGTGCATCGAGATGTCTGCGTGAACTCTGTGCAAAGGTTCCAACAGCTTCAATTCCGAATACCTGGGCCCCTGCCGCAGCCATCACTGCGCACAGATATCCGCTCCCGAATCCGAGTTCAAGGATCCGCATCCGCCTCTGAAGGTGGATTAAACCCATCATGCGAATCAGGATTGAGGGCCGGGTCAACCACTGGCCGTGCGCAATTGGAATGTCGACATCCTCATACGACTGCGCTTCGAATTCCGGCTCTACAAAATGAGATCGTGCAACCCGCGAAAAAGCATTGCGCACATTCGCCTCGATATCCTCACTCAGGATACCGGCATCACCCACCCACGACGCAACTCGCGTGGCCCAGGGGTCAAGCTCAGAATTTACTTTCGTGTTTTGCATAGAGTGGACCGAACAACAGGGATAAGAACCTTCACATCCCCAGGTTGTAGAACACCATGAACCGACTAACTTGAAAAGATAGCTTCTATCCTCAAAACTCCTAAGCCACTGAAGCCAGGGAGTGTCTAGGGATGTTTAGTGCCTACTTTACTCGGGCTGCCGCAGCAGCACCAACCTTTTGAAACAGGATCGGTGGCTGTGAAAGGGGCTTCCCGCGTACATCGAATTCGACAGCATCGCTCCACGTCACCTCGCTGATCTCTCGGCCAAATGCCGCAAGGATCTTCGCACTTGCAGTCGGAATAAACGGCGAGAGCATCACACCAAGCGCGTGAATAGCATGCAAGCACATAGCCAGGGTAACCTTGGTGACCTCCATATCGGTCTTGCGGGTTGTCCACGGAGCCTTCTCATCGACGTAGCGATTGCAACTTCGTGCAAACTCCATAATCGTTTCAAGCGCACCCTTAATTGAAAACTGCTCAAGCTCCTGCGTTGCCTTCTCAAAGGTCTCGCGCAGCGCTCGCTCAAGCCCTGCATCAACGTCATTCACGAGAGCTGCATCATACTGCGGCACCTCTGTTCCGCAGTGCTTCAAACTAAACGAGGTGATTCGATTTACAAGGTTACCGAGGGTATCGGCGAGCTCGCCGTTGTGGCGATGCTCCATATCCTCCAATCGGAACACACCACGCGCTTTCTCAGCTGCAGTCGCTGTTAAGTAGTACCGCAACGAGTCTGAATCGCCGCCATTAGCGAGGTATTCGCCGATCCACACCGCCGTACCACGAGACTTTGACATCTTCTCGACATCTCCACCGTCGCGTTGAAAATTTAGGAAGTGGTTAACCACGACCGCCTTGGGGAGTTTATACGATCCATCGGCGCTCAACATCGCAATCCACACCACGCAGTGGAAGACCGTATTGTCCTCACCGATAAAGTGTACGATCTCAGTATTTGGATCGCGCCACCAAGAATCCGCCCCTTCCGGCCCCTGGCCTTCACGGGCACACAGCTCCTGCGTATTCGAGATGTAACCGATCGGCGCATCGAACCACACGTAGAGTACCTTCCCTTTAGCCTCGGGATCTTCGAGCGGTACAGGAATTCCCCAAGAAAGATCGCGCGTCATCGCGCGCTTCACTAAGCTGGTCTCTAAGAGTCCGGCGACGTAGGCGCGGGTCTGATCACGGAGCTGGGCTGTGTTGAACCACTGCTCAACATGATCACGCATCTTCGAGAGATCCAAGAACCAGTGCTTCGTTTCACGCACTACCGCTGGATTGCCCGAGATAACACTCTTGGCCTCGAGCAGTGTGTCGATATCCAAAACTTTGCCACAACTCTCACACTGATCACTGTTCTGCTCAGTTGCTTTGCAGTGCGCGCACGTGCCCTTCACGTACCGATCAGGGAGGAACATATCCCGTGATTCGTCGTAGTACTGCTTCGAGCTCTGTTTCTCGAAGTAGCCCTTGTCGAACAGCGAGCGAAAGAGCTTCTGACTCGTCTCCGTGTGGAAGGGATTGCAGCTTGTACCGCTAAAAATATCAAAGCTGACCTGCATTCCCGCAAAATCTTCGACCTGCGTACTGCGATAGAAATCTGCAACCTCGCGGGGGGTGCGCCCTTCCTTCTCCGCGGTAAGCATTATCGCCACCCCGTAATCGTCAGACCCACACACGTACCGAACGTCAGCCCCAGTCATACGGAGGTATCGAACGTAGATGTCCGCGGGCACATAGCAACCCGAAAGGTGCCCCACGTGTAACCTACCGTTTGAGTATGGGAGCCCGGCAGTTACGAGTATCTTTCGGGGTTTAGACTGGGCGACTGCTGCATTCATGAAAAGTAATCCACTGTTTGTAAGCGCGCGCCTTCGATCAATCGCGGCCGTGCATCTATTGTATAGTAGTACCTCGTCCCGTCAGTTTTGTCATGCAACGACGGGAGCTGTCGCGAGGTCGCATGAATCGCCGGCAGCGGGGATTCGTGACGCCGCGTAGAGGTCATTTTGCTGATGCAGGGCATCCCTCGGGAAGGCTCGAAAGTGCGATAAACCATCGAGTACATTAACTATTTAACCCAACACCTGCCTCAGAGATGCAGAATCACTATAAAACGCTCGGTCTCACTAACGCGGCTACTATCGCTGAGATTCGGCGAGCCTACCGCATCCTCGCGCGGCGCTACCACCCAGACCTCAATCCGGGCAGGGATTCAGAGGAGCTATTTAAGGAGATCTCGAAGGCGTACACGATCCTCTCTGATCCTGAAAAACGCGCACAGCACGATCTCGAACTCGATCGCGCTACCGAGTCCGTCTCAGAAACTTTTGAACGTGCTCACGAGCTATTCCGGCGCAATCAACAGAAGCACGCCTATGCAAAAGCTCAGCGCGAGGCGCCAAAGAGCGATAAGCCGAAACAGGAACAACCAAAAGCGAGATCAACAGCTACTGGAGCCACAAAAGAGGCACAGCCGCAAAAGAAAGTACCACCAGTATCGCCACGAAGAAGCAGTGCCCTTGATTACCTCTCGCGTATCGCCAGAGAGTCCCGCACCAAGCTAATAACGATCCAAGACCGGCTCTTCGTGCGCAAGCGCCCCGCTCCAGCGAAACCCGCTGCTACTCTTTCGCAACTCTCGCTGATTGAGGCATCCGTATCAATTCACGACGCCATCCGGGGCACCCGACGCACCGTGGAGATATCAGACGAAACCGCTCCTGTACGAAAGATCTCTGTGCAGATCCCAGCCGGGGTACGAACGGGAAGCATCATCCGCTTTCGACGCAAAGAGGATCCATCCGAAGAGATCGTCGTTGTTGTTCAGGTAGAGCACCACCCCTGGCTATGTATCACAGAGCGCGGAATCACGATGGAGATCCCATTAACGGTTGCGGAAGCTATTGAGGGTGGAAAGATCCAGGTTCCATCGCTTGGAGACCCACTCCTGGTTACAGTGGAACCCGGCACACAGAGCGGCCGAGAGGTGCGTCTGAAGGGCCAAGGGATTGTACATCGCGATGGATCACGGGGAGATCTCTTTATCCGCTTCCTGGTAAAGATTCCTACTGGCTCAGGAACCGAAGAACTGGCAGCACAGGGTCGCTCGCTCTCGCCTCACTACACGCAACCCGTACGCGCACACCTGCCCAAGAGCATCCTGGAGGTCTAGTGTACAATGAGCGATACGCGATCCAAGGCCCCCCTTCTCTTTCTCCTTCAGACGGCACTGTGTCAGGTGGCTGCGGCTTCAACGGTCGTTATCGGGTGGCACCTCAGTGGGAGCCTTGTTATCTCGCTCCTAGCGGCGTGCTGTGCCGCCTACGGCGCTGCAACAACCCTGTCGATGTCGAGCGCATGGCGCTTGGCAAACTCACTTCTTCCCATCGCCGCAGCGACATCGCTCTCAGCCGAGATCCCAAGTTGGATCTTTCTTGTGATCTTCGTTTCACTCCTATGCATTTACGCCCCGGCATTTTGGACCCGCGTGCCGTACTATCCAACGCCGCGCGCCGCCTACAGCCTCATTCTGGCAGAGCTCCCAACCGACCGACCTTTCACGTTCCTTGATATCGGCTGCGGCTTTGGAGATATGTTGTTTTTTCTGAGCAAACACCGTCCGAACGGATACTTCGTCGGCATAGAGATCGGACTCATCCCGTGGCTCTACGGTTCTTGTAAGGCTCGACTGCGTGGTAGGAAGCGGGTCTCAATCCGCTTTCAGAATATGTGGGCTGAACCGCTGGAGCGTTACGATGTGGTCTACACCTTCCTCTCACCTGCACCGATGGAGCGTATGTGGGACAAAGTCGCACATGAAATGCGCCCAGGCTCGCTCTTCATAACAAATACGTTTGAGGTGCCGGCTCCTGCCGATGAGGTGCTATCGGTAAAAGATACGCGGTGTTCGCACCTCTTTTTGCACCGGATAACACCGCCATCGAAGCAACGTCGAACAACAGCCTAGTTAGGCACTTCGCGCCTGAGCAGCTCCCCGCTGTGATACGGTCTGCGGAGCCTTGCGGCGTCGCTCAATCATGATAACGATCGGCGCCACAACGAAGATAGTTGAATAGGCTCCACAGATAATGCCCGCAACCAGAAAGAGACTTAGGTCCTTAATCTCGCCGGTTCCAATTACATAGAGAGCTACAGCCGAGATGAGCGTTAACCCGTGCGTAATCAGCGTTCGAGAGAGGGTAAAGTTAATCGCCTCATTTACCAAAATCCCGATATCATAGTTTCTTCGTTTTGCTCGCTCCTCGCGCACGCGGTCGAAGATAACGACGGTGTCGTTAACCGAGTAACCAACGATTGTGAGCGCTGCTGCAATTGTTGCCATGCCGATCAGATGTCCCGAAGCAATGTATATGCCGGTGCATATGATTACATCGTGACAGAGAGCGACAATCGTACCGACACCGATCGCAAACTCGAATCGAATCGCGATGTACAGCAATATTCCCAAGATACTGAGCGATACCGCGATTAAACCGCTTCTCCTCAACTCCGCTCCCACTGTTGGACCGACGTAGTCTGTCTTCTCAATTTTGGCAGTTTCTCCGAACGCTGCGCGTAATGCGCTCTCAACTCTTGCTCGAACCGCTGTAGCATCTCCCGTGTCACCAAGACGGATAGAGAACTCATTCTTCATCCCCTGGAATGCCTGAACCCGTACCTCTTCGAGTTTCTGCTCTGCCAGCTTAGCTCGAATAGTCGGACTATCCTGTGGAGTCGTGAACCCCACGAGAAACTCATGCCCGCCACTAAAATCGGTGCCGTACTTGGAATCTCCTGCTCGAACGAATAGGGCGATCGACAGGCCAACCAAGATAATCGAGAGCAGCGTACAGATGTGACGCTTGCCCATAAAGTCGATCGAAACCTTCGTAGAAATAAGCTCTCTCATGACGTAATCCTATCGTTGCAGAAACCCTTAAATCGACAATCCCTGTTTGCCCTGCAGCTCAAAGCGATCGAACATCAATCGCGCTACGAACACGGCACAGAAGAGGGTCGTTAAAACACCGACTGAAAGCGTTACCGCGAATCCCCTAATTGCTCCGGTTCCGAAGAAATACAGGATCGCGCCCGCGAGCAGCGTGGTAATGTTCGAATCGAAGATCGCGCTGAATGCCTTATCGAATCCGGTATGAACCGCGAGATCGCGCGAGGAACCGTTACGCAACTCATCTCGAATTCGCTCAAAGATGATAACATTTGAGTCAACCGCCATACCGATTGTAAGCGCAAGACCAGCAAGGCCCGGCAAGGTAAGCGTTGCACCAAAGAGAGAGAGAGAGCCCACCATCAGGAGCGCGTTTAAGAGGAGCGTGCCTACAGCCACAACTCCCGATTTCGCGTAGTATACGACCATAAAGACCGAGATTACGCCAAAACCGACCGCCATCGCCAGCAATCCCTTCTGCACCGACTCAAGGCCCAGCGTTGGTCCGACCGTCCGCTCTTCAAGCACCTGCAGCGGTGCTGGAAGTGCTCCGGCCTTAAGGACAACCTTTAACTGTTTTGCTTCATCGGTAGTAAAACCACCCGTGATGCTAGCCTGCCCTCCAGTGATAGCGCCGCGAATCACGGGGCTTGAGTACACAACTCCATCCAGAATAATTGCTAGCGCCCGACCGACATTCTCAGACGTAATCTGCGCAAAATCTTGTGCCCCTGAAGACGAGAGCGTGAGGGCCACTTCTACCTGTCCGTTCTGGTCAAACGCTACTCGCGCATCTGAAACAGCATCGCCCGTGAGTTGAGCCTGATCTTCGACCACAATCGGCATACCGCTCTTGTCCTTCATCGTAGCGGTACCAACACCAGCTGTCCCTCTCGGCAAGAAACGGAACTCCAACTTTGCAACAGAGCCCACTACCTTCTTTACCGAATTAACATCCGAGACTCCTGGCATCTGCAGGATGATCCGATCCTCACCGGAGCGCTGAATCAGCGGCTCCGCTACACCGAACTGATCAACCCGGTTGCGAAGGGTCTCTACTGCTTGGTCAACAGCTTCCTTCTCTATCCGCTGTGCGAATGCCGGCGTGATTGAAAAAACAAGGGTTGGTCGCGCGCCATCGAAGGATTGCGATACGAATGAAAGATCCGGCGCTACGTCGGGGACGACCGCCTTAGCCTGCTCAATGAAGGTATCCGAGAGCAAAGTAACCTGAAGCGTGTTGTCTGCTCCGACGGTAGATTGCGCCACGGCGATCTTACGCTCGCGAAGCTTTGAACGGATCCCTGAGAGCATACTCTGCAAGCGGCTCTTCACCGCCTCTGACGTCTTCACACTGTACACCAGGTGCACACCACCGCTGATATCGAGTCCCATGGCGATCGGCTTTGTGGGCCAGCTCTTCAGAAAATTATCACGAAATACCGTCGGCAGGAGTGACGCTATGGCAGCGAGCACCGCGACACCAACGATTAGGGTACGCTGAAAAGTATCTCTCATAGTGTTTGCCTCTGAATAACCTTATGCGGCTTTCTGCTCACCCTCTAATCTTGAAACGTGCGAGAGGAGCACCTTGACCTTAACGTTCTGAGCGAGCTCCAAAAGGAGGTGGTCCTTCTCAATGCCAGCAACTTTGCCGACGAACCCACTGCTGGTAACAACGGAGTCCCCGCGCTTGAGGGCTTCCAGAAACGCCTTGTGCTTCTTCGTCTTGCTATCTTGGGGCCTGATAACCATTACGTAGAAGATCAGGTAACAGATCGCCAACATCGGCAACATTTCCCACAGAGCAGTCATAATTGATGGCTGTGGAGCCGCAGCAGGGGCCGCCGCCGGGGCACCCTGAGCAAATACCTCTTGAGCAGTGTTCAAGCCGGCGAGCAACGCCATCGCGATACGGATATATAACCTCTTCATACTTATTTCCTACACGGTGTCACAATAACTTCGAACTGTCAGATACCACGCCTTTAAAATAAAGGCACGAGCCTTTATCTGCCGCCTGCGCTCCCTATGAACTCCCTCAAGACGGGGGCAACATCCACGGGAATGGTCGCCTCGCGGCCCGGGCCAACCGATACGAAACTGACCGGGCACTCTACCAGACGCGCTACCTCTTCGACAAACCGGTGGAGGGATGATGGGAGGTCCTCCCAGCGCCGCACCCCTGATAGATCGCAGTCCCACCCCTCAAGTTCGGTGTAGACCGGCTCAATCCCCTCAAATTCGTGGACAAGGGCCGGAAGATCGTCAAGCTCTACACCGCCCTTTCGATAGCCCGTACACACTTTCACGGTGCGCAAGCCCGAAAGAACATCGAGTTTTGTCAGGATGAGGGAATCGAGCCCGCTAACACGAACTGCCCGGCGAAGCGCGACCACGTCGAACCAGCCACACCGACGCGGGCGACCGGTGATGGTTCCAAATTCATGGCCGCGATTACGTAATTCATCCCCAGTCGAATCAGAGAGCTCAGTTGGAAATGGACCCTCACCTACCCGGGTTGTATACCCCTTAGCGATCCCGATGACGGAATCGATCATGCGTGGTCCGATACCACCACCCACCGTTGCTCCACCGGCTATCGTCGACGAGGAGGTCACAAACGGGTACGTTCCATGGATCTGATCGAGCAACACCCCTTGTGCCCCTTCGAAGATCACCCGCTCTTTGCGCTTGAGAGCCTCGAACACCAATTTACTACCGTTGCCGATGTATGGCGCGAGTATCCCCGCCTCTTCCTGAAGCTTCTCCCAGACTGTTTCAAAATCGACAAAGGTATGGCTTCCCAGTACCCGCTCAAGGATCGTGTTCTTCTCCGCAACATGCGCCCGCACACGATCCTTCATCCGCTCTGGGTAGAGGAGATCTGCACACCGAATACCGGAACGCTGACTGCGGTCCTCATACGCCGGGCCGATTCCTCGCCCCGTTGTCCCGATCCGACCGGAGCCACGCGAATGTTCTCGGGCTTTGTCGATGGCGATGTGGTAATCCAAAACTAAGTGCGCGTCGCGATCGACAACAATCCGCCCCGGTGAGATATCAGCACCGGCTGCCTTCACCCGCTCCATCTCGGAGATCAACACAGAGGGATTAAGAACGACACCTGCCCCAAGGAGACACCGTACACCTTCACGCAGAATCCCACTCGGCAGGAGGCTCAACGCCGTCTTTGCTCCATCAACAACGATGGTGTGGCCCGCATTGTTACCACCTTGAAAGCGAACAACCCAATCGGCTCGCTCGGTGAACACATCGACGAATTTTCCCTTTCCCTCGTCGCCCCACTGAGCGCCGACAATGACGATGCAAGCCATAGTTTTTTCCGCGAGATTAGCCCGTCGCAAATCTATCCCGAAATCGCACGGATGTCAGGAACTTTTCGGGTGAATATTGGTCTCAAACGCGAAGTGATCGCCATCCTGAATTCGGAGGATCCCGAGTGATTGAGTGTTCCCGTCGGCATAGTATACAATGAGGTTATTGTGGCTCTGCGCCCCAGCCTTCTGCCACTCATCCCATGCACGAACAAGACCACTAGGCTGCCCGTTTAAAAGCGATGCAGTCACCTGCTCTGTAAGTGCCAGCCGCGGCACCTCAGGTATAAGCGCCGACCAGTCCTGCACCCCCTCCCATGAGACCGACTCAAGGGTTAGCGCCTTCTCGACCGAGAAGTGGCCGGAACGCTCGCGGCGAATCGAAGCGACAGCCCCACCGCACTCGAGGCACGCGCCGATATCACGCGCCAGAGAGCGAATGTATGTCCCTGGACTGCACTCAACGATGTACTTGAAAGCATCGGGGGTCGTCCCCGGCTGCCGTTCAAAACGACGGATATCTACCTCACGCGGCGCAATCTCAAAGCTCTCACCACTCCGGTGCCTCTTGTGGGCTCGTTTGCCGTTTACCTTTACGGCGCTTACCTGCGGAGGCACCTGCTGAATCCGCCCCTCAAAACGCCCAATCACGCCGTCGATATCGCCCCACGTTGGGATACGATCCGTTTCTTGAAGGATCTCTCCCGCAAGATCATCGGTGCTGGTTCGAACCCCTAGCCGCATCTCCCCGGAGTACACCTTGTACCCGTCAGCCGCATACGAAGCGACGCGCGTAGCGCCATTGATAAGAATAATTAAAAGCCCCGTTGCATCGGGATCTAGCGTTCCCGCATGACCGACCCTATCGGCCTTTAGAATCCGTTTTACCCGCGCCACTACCCCCGCAGAGGTCACACCGGCTGGTTTATCGATCAAGAGAATACCGCTTCTCATCATGCAGCTTGGAGCGCCTTGGAGATCGCCTCCCGCAGCTCTTGCTGGAGCACGGTGAAATCCTTGCGCCAGCGAAATGCGGCAGCCGGCTTGTGACCACCACCACCGAACGCTGTGGCGATGGCAGAAACGTCAACGATACCACCGCGCGAGCGCAAACTAACCCGCCACAGATCGACGTCTTGTTTGTAGAGCGCGGAGACCTTGACCCCTTCAATATCCCGAGCCCGCTCAGCAAGCGACTCGGAGTCCAAGAGATCTGCGCCGTGCTTCTTGAGCATCTCCTGCGTGACGACTACTTCGGCGAATTGGCCACCATTATGAACCTGGATTGCCCCCATCGCGTCAGATTGTAACTTCACAGCAGCGAGCGAGTGATTAGCAAAGAGCTCCTGCGTTAAGAGATCAGGCCGCGCACCACGGTTCATCAACTCATAGGCGGCTAAAAACGTTGAAGGCTTCGTGCTGGAGTACCGAAAAGAACCGGTATCTCCGATAATTCCTGACAACAGACAGGCAGCAGTTTCTGGTGTAATAAGGTCGCTGCGTCCAACGGAGTGCTCAAGAGCCTTCAGGAGATTAAAGATCAACTCAGACGTTGAACTTGCACCCTCAACCACGTAGTTCAGATGGCCGAAGCTCGAATTCGACGTGTGATGATCGATATTGATCATGCAATGAGCTGATTTCGCTAGCTCTGTGAGGGAATCGCCCACCCGCTCAAGCGCACCACAATCAACTACAATGAGGAGTCCGTGAGCTGGCAGCGGTTCCCACGCACCTTTTGTTACTGCAGAAGCCCCTGGAATCACGTTGTAGCGCGGAATAAATCCGGTTTCATTGTGAACAACGACCTGTTTTCCAAGCGCCTTAAGCGCCCAGGCCAGACCGCACGACGATCCGTACGCGTCAGCATCGGGATTCGTATGCGAAACGACTACAACCCGTGAACTCTCCTTGATTGCGTCGAGTATCGGGGCAAGGTCGCTCATCATGATTCCTGATTCTCCGATGGCTTTATCTTTTCCATCAAGCGCTCAACCTGCTCGACGGTATCAAGCGTATCATCGTAGTAAAAGCGCAGGTCGGGAACAAACCGTATGCCCAACTGTTTGGAGATCATCCTTCGGAAATACCCCTGAGCGGATTCAAACGCCTCAACGACCTCGGCAATACGCTCATCTCGGTCAACGCCTGAAACAAACGATACAACCCAATACACCTTGGCGATACGCAGATCCGGCGAAACCATCACTGACGTAATCGTAACGAGATTGAACCGGGGATCGGCGGTATGAACGAGGTACTGGGCTACCAGCTCCTTAATACGCTCTCCGATCTGATATACTCTCCGACGTCCGGACATACACACCTACACCGCGACTGGTTCGTCGCTACTACTCCAGGGTCGGAGCAACTTCCTTAATCTCGTATACCTCGATTACATCTCCGACCTTCACGTCGTTGAAGTTCTCAAGACCGATACCACATTCAAATCCAGCCTGTACTTCGCGTACATCGTCCTTGAATCGTCGCAAGCTCGACATCTTACCCTCGTGGATAACTCGGTTATCACGCAGCAATCGAGCGTAGGCGTTTCTCCGGATCATACCACCAGTAACGTAACAGCCTGCGATAGTTCCGATCTTCGGAATCGTAAACGTTTCTCGAACCTCAGCACGCCCGAGACTCGATTCCTCCCGGATCGGCGCCAAGAGACCAACCATTGCCTTCTTCACATCGTCAAGAAGCTCGTAAATCACGCGGTAGAACCGCACCTGGACCCCCGATTGCTCGGCGTCTGCCATAGCGCGAGGCTCTCCACGAACTCCGAAACCAACGATGATTGCGCGGGATGCCAACGCGAGCTGTACATCGCTCTCGTTAATTCCACCAACTGCTGAGTGCAGCACTCGAACCTTAACTTTCTCGCCAGAGAGCTTCTCAATAGAGTGCTTGACCGCCTCAACGGAGCCCTGCACGTCTGCTTTAAGAATAACATTAAGCTCTGCTGCAGCCTGACTGCTTGCGCGTTTTGCAAACTCCTCCAGGCTTATTGGACCAGTTGCAAGGGCGCGCTGCTGCTGATCACGGAGATTTTGACGATTCGTCGAAACTTCACGCGCATCGGCCTCAGACTCCATAACGAGGAAGTCGTCTCCGGATGCCGGCATACCGTTCAGACCAGTAATCTCAACCGGAGTCGATGGACCAGCCTCTTCAAGGCGCTCTCCACGGTAGTTGGTCATCGTTCGCACACGCCCGAACTCCGGACCACTGACGAAGATATCTCCAACTCTTAGGATACCGGCTTGAACTAGCACGGTGGCAACTACTCCACGTCCACGATCCTGACGACTTTCGAGGATAGCTCCCTTTGCTCGCCGGTTCGGGTTGGCTTTTAGCTCCTGAACCTCTGCAAGGACGAGAACGCCTTCGAGCAGCTTATCAATTCCATCTCCCTTAAGAGCAGAGATGGGAAAGAACATGGTATCTCCACCCCAATCCTCAGGCTGAAGACCGAACTCAGCGAGCTGTGTCTTCACCTTATCGGGGTTAGCATCGGCCTTGTCCATCTTATTGACGGCAACGATGATTGGAACCTTCGCCGCCTGTGCATGGTTGATCGCTTCGCGAGTTTGCGGCATCACGCCATCGTCCGCCGCAACCACGAGGATGACGATATCGGTTACGCTCGCTCCTCGGGCGCGCATCGCAGTAAATGCAGCATGGCCCGGTGTATCAATGAAGGTAATCATTCGACCATCAGGAGCCTGCACGCTGTAGGCACCGATATGCTGCGTGATTCCGCCAGCTTCCTTGGCTGCAACCGTTGTGCTCCTGATTCTATCAAGGAGCGACGTCTTACCGTGATCAACGTGACCCATTACAGTCACGACTGGAGGACGATTTTCGAGGGTTGCGCCTGCATCCTCCGCTTCATCCTGGATCAGATCCTGCTCTCTAAACTCTGTATGCTTGACCTCGTATCCTAACTCATCAGCCACGATCGTAGCGGTATCCTTATCGATCGCGTGATTGATCGTTGCCATAACACCGAGGCCGAGCAACTTAGCGATCACTTCGCCGGCCTTCAAGCTCATCTGCTTAGCAAGCTCTCCAACCGTTATTGAATCACCGAGCTCAATAACTCGCTTTACGAACTTCGGCTTCTCAGCCTCAAGTGCGCCCTGATCTTCGTGGCCACGATGCTTTCCTCTTTGCTTGCGACCACCACGACCACCGTAATCCGCGAGATCAAAGCTGCTGATCTCTCGCTTGCGCCCCTTCTTGAATCCAGTGCCCTTCTTCGGACCTTCCTCTTCTTCCTCGAAGACTGCTGGACGAGCCGGCTCCTTAACTCCAACGCCCTTGACCGGACGCTTTACCTCTTCTGGCTTCACTACAACACGTCGCACCGGAAGCTCGATCTTGCCCAATATGCGGGGCCCAATAGCTGCCTTCCCCGGTGCCGGAGCTGTTACGGGCGCCTGATCTTCCTGAACAGCCACAGGACCAGCTACGATCTCTTCAACAGCCTCTTCAGCCACTACTTCCTCGGCAACCTCTTCGAGTGCCTCGACAGGCGCAAGATCCTCAGCATTCGACGGCGGAACGGTTTCCTGCGTCAATGAAGGCTCTTGAACCTCCCGCGCAGCCCCACCCTCGCTTGACGCGAACAGCCCGTGCTCATCAATCTGTGCTGTCGGCGCAGCCGCGGGCGCCGAGGACTCAGCATCTACTGAGCGTCGACGACGAATAACATCACCAGACCGCTTCTCAACGACGGTGTAGGTAGCCCCAGTGTTTCGATCCACTTTGGTGGTGACCACCTCTGAGTCGATACTCTTCGGAGCTCCCATGGTCTGCCGCAAGATGGCACGCCGAACGGTGTCCGCTTCATCGGAATCAAGGGAATGTGAATGTGAACTCTTACCTGGGATACCAAGCTCCTGAGCCTTTGAGAGGACCACTTTGTTCTCTACCCCGAGTTCCTTTGCTAGTTCGTAAATTCGTATCTTTGACATGTGCTTTTTCTGTTAAATTCCTGCTGAAACCCTACACGCGTTCCGCTTCGATATCTGTCTCGCCTTGAGCCGTTCCCGCTCTCGTTTTTTCGTCACCCGGCGAGATTTACAACCTCACCTTCTTCGTTGCTCCCTTGCCACTCGAACCTTTGTCGATAGGCAAACTCTCTGCTCTCCCCCCTGCCGACACCTGAGCGTTAATTCGCTCCATCAACGCTTGAGCAACTACGCGAACCTGCTCAACCGCTAAGGTTTCCGGCTTCAAGTTTAGGATCCGCTCCCACCGCGCCGGTTGCCCCATTTTCGACACACAGTGCAGGGAGAGGTGCACGTAGCCGCCTCTCCCCGGCAACCTCTGGGATTCATCCCATACGAGGTTACCTGATACACACACCATCCTTGCCAGGGACCGCTTGTCTCCCTTCGAGCGACACATACCACACGTGCGCTCTATCGTTCTCAAACTCCCCCTCAAGCAAAACCTCGACGCGTTATCACCCTAGTGGGGCGACTCGCGCTACACCGCTTCTCAGAAAGGACTCAGCAGCACTTCGAATCTGCTCGATATCACTCTCCTCGACGCCGCTTATCTCTCGAAGCGTCTCATCATCAGCCTCGATTACGGATTGAATCGTGCTGTAACCAGCCGCGATCAACATCTCCCGTAGATCTGCAGTAATAGCCAAACGCTCCAGATCCGATACCGCCGGAGCTGCAGCACCTGCAAACGTATCGGCTTCATCACCCAACGTCTCTGCAAAATCCTTGGCCTTCTTCGAGATCTCAGATGCCTGCTCAGCAGAGATACCCTCGATCTCAGCAAGATCCTCCACGTTGGCATCAGCAACTTCACGAACAGTTCGGTATCCTTGCTGGAATAAAAGTTCTGCATGCATGAAATCGATACCTGGAATGCCTGCAAGGGCTGCACGTGCACGACGAGCCTCTTCCTCAGCTACCGATACGCTTCGAACATCGATGCGCCATCCAGAGAGCTTGCTTGCCAACTTCACATTCTGACCACGTCGACCGATTGCGAGCGAAAGCTGGTCATCAGGAACGATAACCTCCATTGAATGCTCGTCCTCATCCACAACTACTCGGCTCACCTCTGCTGGAGAGAGGGCGCGAGCAACAAACGACGGCTCATCCGGAGTCCAGGTAATAATATCGATACGCTCGCCGCGTAGCTCTTGCACAACAGCCTGTACACGCGAACCCTTGATACCAACGCAGGCACCAACGGGGTCGATGCTGCCGTCGTTTGAGTACACCGCGATCTTCGCCCTTTCACCGGGCTCGCGAGCTACTGCCTTAATTTCAATGACCTTGTCTGCAATCTCTGGAACCTCAAGCTCGAAGAGCTTCTTGAGGAAATCAGGGTGACTTCGGGTAAGAACGATCTGCGGACCTCGAGCTGAGCGGTCAACGTCGAGCACCATTCCGCGCAGACGATCTCCTGGACGGTACTTCTCTCGGAGGATCTGCTCACGCTTTGGAAGGATCGCCTCGGTTCGTCCGAGGTTAACGATGATGTTACCGCGCTCAACTCGGAGCACGATTCCGTTCATTAACTCGCCCTTGGAGTCCTTATACTCCTCGAAGATCACTCCGCGCTCTGCATCACGCACCTTCTGCATGATAACCTGCTTCGCGGTCTGCGCTGCGATACGACCGAGAACGGCGGTGTCGAGCTTCTTACCGAGCTCCTCACCGATAGCGGCTTCCGGATCGCGTCGTCGAGCATCAGAGAGGGATATCTGGGTATCCGGGTCTTCAACGACCTCCACAACCACCTTAAATTGGACAACCTCAATCTCTCCCGTCTCTGGGTTGAACTTTGTCTCAAGGTTGAGGTTGTGACCGTAGTGCTTTCTCGCAGCGGAGAGCATTGCAGACTCAACGGCCTCAATAAGCACCTGCTTATCGATACCCTTGTCGCGCCCCATCTGGCTCAAAATCGCATTCAAGTCAAAGTTTGATGACATACTCTCACCTCTTTTCTAGTGCCTGAACTCTAAGCCCGACACGCCCACCACGGGCATACATCGAACCCATTCTTTTCCTAAAACTTAAAATCCACTCGCGCTTCTTTTACGTCGCGCATACTCACCTGTACGGTCTCGTTCGTATCATCACTCTCTACCGCAACACGATCACCACCAGCAGAACACAGAATCCCGTGCACTACCCGATTAGTGCCCGTCCCAGAATCACGGAACTTGATGCGCACCCGCTCTCCGATTGCCCCCTCAAAATGCTCGGGCAAACGCAGTCGCCGATTGATACCGGGACTCGACACCTCAAGTGTGCAGGTATCCGGAATAAACGCATCCTGCTCGTCGATGTCGAGGAGCCTCTTCGAGACCCGAACACAATCCTCAAACTGCACACCACTGCGCGGTGCGCTTTCTGAGTCATTTTCGGCAGTCGCAACCGGTGCGCCTTTTGGGGTTCCGGCTGAAGGCTTGGTTATGTACACGCGTACCACACCACCTCGGCTTGCATCGCCCGGGAAGTCGAGGTCAAAGAGCTCCACGCCCTCCTCCTTCGCCACCGCGCGTATGATCTCCCAAAGTGATCCTGACTGCGACATCTCTCTAACCGTCCTACAACTCAACGATCGATACACCGACCGAACTTCACAATCTGTTCTGGCTCATTGCCAGATTGCAGCCACACCGCCTACACCGCCACTTTTGACGTGACCCTGATACATCAACAATGATCCAGGATAACGGGTTCGAGGATGAGACCATCCTCGAGCGGCAGGAACTGCCAGAACAGGGGGAAGGCTATCATATTCAATAGTTACGTTCAACACCGGCAGCAGGACCCTGGGGCCTGACCCGCTGGCCAGTCATCCAGCGACTACACCACTAAAAAATATTCAACAAATTAACCGCTTAGCCAGGGAACGACTCCCATCTGACCGAACCGAAGCAGCGGCGGTCATGGAAGTCCGGGGCGAACGCGGGCTGCCCGGCCGAGCTCAAGTAACGACCCTCGCCACCCCCATACAGTATCCCAGAGACGTGAATCGCAGTGACCTCATCGGGTGCAATCTGAAGCTGTGTCCGCTGTACGCCGAATGCAACACGCCAGCTCTGCGCGGACCGATCCACCGAGACCACAATCCCCTCTGGCTTGTGGGGCTGGGGCACACGTTCTCGATATGAAGCAAAGAGCATCGACCACCACGCTCCATCGGGGCTGAGATTAAACTCGTGGTACTCCCCACGAGCGTTCATCAGAAAGAACTCAGCAACATCAGCCTCCCAGAGCCCCTCCACAAAATCCCCACAGCTGTGAACCCGATCGGCAGGTGGCGAAGCGGGAACAGCTGCCGTGAACCACAAACTCTCGGCATCGACAACAAACGACCAGCAGTAGCCCTGTGTAAGACCCGTACCGCCCCAATCCGACTCGATGGCTTGAGTTGGAACGCTTCTAACCTGCTGAACATCAAGTCTCTGCTCGGTCTTGTATACAACGATATCCATGCTGAGATCTCCGCCCGTATGTTCTCCCTACCCCTCTAGTACGCGCTGCTGTCGCTTGAGCGCAAGCACCCTCTCGTTGGTTCGCACCAATCCTGACTCGGCAAAACGCTTGAGCGATCGTGGCAGGTCCGAGCGCCCACCCCGCTGATAGTCATCCGCAAGGAGTGGGCCTACCACAGCCGCATGGAGCCCACGCACCTCAGTCAGGAAACGAAAGAGGTGCTCAGTGAGCGCCTTCAACTGGATCGACGATCGACGCCCCACCACTCCAAAGAGCCAATCACTAAACTCCAAAAAAGCCACGCATGGAGAGTCAGTACCCTCCCAGATCAGATCCCTACTGCGCACAAAGTTCCCACTATTAGCAACGAGGTCCCAGTAGCGCGCGAAGCGTTCCATGCGTTGCATGTCAAGAAAGGTTACGTCTCGTGTTTCCAGAACCTCATACGGGGGATCATCACTAAAACGAAGCCCGTACTCCTCTGTATGTCGTACGATCGGAGTACCGCGAAGCCTCTTAAGGATACCAACCTGGATCTCCTGAGGATTACACTTTACGAGCTTGTCGAAACCCTGAGCAAAGCTCTCTATACTCTCACCTGGAAGCCCTACGATCAGATCTACATGCAGATAGGCATGGGTCTGCGTGCGAAGAAACTGCAGATTATCAAAGAGCTTCGGCACATCCTGGCGGCGACTTATGAGGCCACTCACGTGGGGATTAAGGGTCTGTACCCCGATCTCGAGCTGCAGTGAACCCGGCGGAAACTTCGCCACCAACTCCCGTAGCTGCGTCGGGAATCGGTCCGGCACCATTTCGAAATGCACAAAAACACCGGGCTCCATCCTATCGAGAAAGAACTGAAGGATCGAAGCAGAGGTTCGAACGTTGAGGTTAAAGGTGCGGTCGACAAACTTAAAGGTACGCGCACCACGCGCAAACAATCGCTCAATCTCCACCAACACCCGTTGATGATCGAACTGCCTTACGGGGAGATCCACGGACGAGAGGCAGAACTCGCACGAGAAGGGACATCCACGCGAGACCTCTACATAGATAACTCGATGCGCGATGTCAGCGTCTGTATAGAATGGATACGGCAACTGCACCTCGTCTAAGTTTGGAAGCCCCCCTGCGATGACTTTCTCAGATGGAGGAGTGCCGGCGAGGATGGCACGACACAGCGTCGGGAATGCTACGTCTCCCTCCCCTGTGATCAGATAATCACACAAGGCAAAGATCGGATTCTCGCCGTATTCATAGCTAATCTCTGGACCACCGAGTACGATCACGATCTCAGGTCGGATCTTTCGCAGCATCGAGAGCACCTCGCGTGTTCGCTCCGCGTTCCAAATGTAGACTCCTAGCCCTACGATCCTTGGGTTAGCCTGAACTAGTACCTCGACGATCTCTTTGGCGGATTGGACATTCTCGAACTCAATGATCTGAGCACACGACTGCAAATCCCCAAGATTAGCAAAGAGATACCGCAAGCCCGCAGAAGCGTGGATAAAGCGGGCGTTGATGGTTGCGAGGACTATCTCAGACATGACGGATACAGCATCTTAGGCTTTATAACCGGGGCGCGGAACAATTACCTTCTCGCTCCACCACTCGCACGATATACCGCACCGGGCGGCAGTACAAACCCGGTACTCAGACATTAATGGGAATCTCCCACGAAATCGTTGAATTGCAGCGGTTTACCGACGCTGCGGAGCGGTTCGCAGATGCACGGTTAACCGCGGTGGATGTACGAAACCGGAAGGCACTCCCCCGTTTGAATGCTCATGGAATGTGCAGGCTCTGTAATACAGACTCGTTCGGGAGTTACTTTCGCTTCGCGGTGAACTTACCGGCGTTCGAGCACAGTGGACCTTCAGAGAACGTACCGCTAACTTTATTACCGGAAACTTTTACGCTCACAACAATCACGTCGTTTACTCCAGGAACCGGAGTGTAGCTGGTGAGGAACTTATTTCTACGAACTTTAATCTTCGGGACGACAACACCTTTGTACCCCCTGCAACCGATGGTTGTAACACCCTCGATAATGAAGTTTTTGATCGTGTTTCCCTTCCTGGCAAAGGTCACTTTACCATACTTAAAGTTGCCAGCGGTGTTTGTTGAGCTTCCCTGCCACTTAGAATCGGCATATGCGGCACACGGCATCGCCACAGCTAGAGAGAGCAAGACATGAGAGGAGGTATTTGGTTCGCATGGGCGCATGTTAGTACGATGAGCTACAAGGAATTTTCGGTTGTGGGGCCACTCGGCGTCGAGACGAGTATTGTGCACTCCAGTTATGGGTTGATAACGACGGGGTTCATGTCCACAAAGCCTCGAGGATCACATCTATTCTAAGGCTCTCTCAGGCCGTTATCTCTCGTACTGACATCCCTGTTACGGTTGAGTATCAGCGTGATTAGATAAGCCGGTACGGCGGAGCTTCGACACAGAGGACTTGGGGAAGCTCGTCATCACACTAGCATCAGTTTTTACAGACTGCCTTGCCCCTGATCGGGGTGGAGTAGATGGGTGTTGTTGATGCTCGACTTCTCAAAAACGAGCTCCCCGTGCGGTTTCTTATCGAATTCTACCAGCCATCCAGCGATAGTTGAGCTGCACGGATCGTACATCTCTATTCCGATCCGCCCCTTCAAAGTGTTGCGTCGTTTCTCCAGAGAGGCTTGAACCTTCGGCGTTCAGTCGGACCGTGTTGCTCGCTAGCACTCCTCCGAACTGATCACGTACGAGAAATGAGAGGTTGGTAGCGCCATCCTCAGTCGTTGTCACTGAGCCGCTCAGTGGAGCGATCGTAATTGCGGAACGGAGATTCTCTTTATTGGGTGTCACGAGAGCCTCAGACACGACAAAGCCGTGCACCGTTCCATCAACCGACTGTTCGAGAGCAAGAAGCCCTGGATGTCGCTCGCTGCCCGGCTCGTCACTCATCCAAACCCAGTAGCGGCTCACATCGGAGAGGGAGGAAGATAAACCTGTTATCTTGGCGCTCTGAAAAAGGCGAATAATTCGGCTTCGTCACGGTTGAACAAGGCATGCGCCTCTAGCGCCCCAACACAGCTCCCTGGAATCAGCGGGTGCATGCCGTGGTTTATTCGTCAGGGTGTAATGACACTCTAGCTGCCCTTATATGCTTGAAGACCCTCGGCTTACCACGGGTCCCGGTGTACTCAGATCTAACTTTGAGTGCGGCAGCAGCCGCGGCACTAATCACGCGCCTGAATACGGTCCTTAACGCACGTCAGCAGACCCACAAGCTCCTCTATCTCGGGAGAATTCGATGCACCCGACGCATGCGGCTGCATCGGATATAGTCGCCTACCTGCTAGGCTGATATAGGTTAAACCCTCAAAATGCGAAAACATAGCTTCGAAGTCACCCGTTTCTATTCGCAAGGAAAGCTTAGTCTCGGTCTCAGTGGCCCAATTGACCTCAAATGTGGACATCTCTACCCGCAGCCCAGAATTTGGCTCAAGTGCCAAGCAGAAGTAGTCCGTGTTGTTTGGACTGAGTCCTACAGCCTCAAGCGCGAGATCTCGCAGATCAGATGCCAACCGATTAATATTGTTTTGGTTCTCATCCGGAGACACTTTCTTTTCTTGGAACATAGGTACCTCCACAAATCTCTACACTCGAAATATTCGTCTAAACATCACGTTGCTAGTTAACCACCAGCCATCGTAACGAGATGCCCTCACTAGTCAACAACTATGGCTCGGGAACGACTCTGATTCGAGATGGGGAGGCCATGAGACCGGGACATTTCCAATACGGAACGTACCGTCATGCTCACTAACACCCCGAATTAAGTACGGGACCTGGACCGCAGAGGAGAGACCTGGGGTGTTGATTGGAGTGGGCATGTGATCGGAAAGGTCGCAATCCTCACCCAGGCATCAAAGCTGGGGCAACGAGCCCGGAGATTCCAAGTGGCACCGACAATGAAACATGTGCGCTTTTGAAGCAGCTGAGCTCCTACCTCCCATGTCTTCAATCTGCCTCTGGATTCGTCCTGGAGCTGATTAGGATTACTGTTGCACCCGCGCTCTGCTGAGACGAGAACATGCTTACATTTCAAGCTATCGAGCATAGTCTTCCCCGCTCGCGGATGCCAAACGCATGGCCCTACTCCTCCCCTAACTCAGCTCATACCTCACGCCACTAATCGTACTACCCTAGCAGTATGAAAAAAGAGTGGATCCTCGTAGCCAGTCGTGAAGAAGCCCGCATATTTTCCCGTCGAGGAGTTGGACCTTTACAACTAATCGTTGACTTCGGTAATCCAACAGGTCGCCTGAAAATGAAGGACTTAGAGAGCGACGAGCCAGGTCGTGCAACTGACAACCGGATGCGCGCGCGGCACGCCTACCAGACTCAGGAGAGCGCTAAGGATCGAGCTCTTCGAAACTTCTACCGGGAGGTAATAGATAGGATTGAGCGTGCAAACTTTGACCACGATTACGACAGCCTCACCCTGATCGCTGAACCGCGACTGCTCGGGATCATTCGGGCACTCCTACCGCCAGAGGTGCACAGCTCGGTGATGCGAGAGATCCCAAAGGATCTCTCCTACGAGGATGACAAGAGCATACTCTCTCGACTCTCACACGATTAATGCTGAGGCTAACATCCGAGCCAGATTGAGGTTTAACTCTACCTCTTCTGGACGATAGGCGCGCGATGTTACCGCTCTGATGATCGTGGCGATTACAACCCCGATAGAGACCAAGAGAAACGCTGCAACCGCATACCGAACCGCTGCGTTCTCCCATGCAGCAAACAGGCGTCTGTGTAATTGATGAGGAGAACCCTCTGCTTTCTCGCGAGATCCACTCATACGCTTCGAGGCAATCCCAGCAATCGCTCCGCAATAATGCTGCGTTGAATCTCCGAGGTCCCAGCAGCGATTGTACGACCACGCGAGTAGAGATATCGGTGCACCTCGGCACCCACGGTTCCATCACTCTCCCCTAACGCTGCAGCTGGGCCGAGAATCGACACAGCAAAGCTGCACAGCCGTTGGAATGATTCGCTCCACAATAATTTATCGAGAGATCCTTCTGGTCCCGGCTGCGCTCCATCAGCGTAGGAAACCAGATGCTTGTACGCCAGCGCACGCGTTGCACACGCATCAACAACACACCGCGCAAGCTCCATACGCTGCGCGCTCGTCATTGTAGACTCGGCTTCGTCGATAAGAACTCGCAAAGCGACCTCTGATTGCAATTGGCGAGAGAACGTCAGCACAACTCGCTCGAACATCAGGGTTGATATCGCTATCTTCCACCCCTGTCCTTCAGCTCCTACAAGGTTCTCCTTGGGCACAAAGACGTTATCAAAAAAGACTTCGTTGAATTCCTTATCTCCGCTGATCTGTTGCAGGGGGCGGGTTGAGATCCCCTTCGACTTCATTGGCACTAAGAGATATGACAAGCCCTCGTGCTTCTTTGTGCCCTCCGAGGTACGACACAACACGAAACACCAGTCCGCGCAGTGCGCAAACGAGGTCCAAATCTTCTGGCCCGAGAGCGAGTATCCTCCCTCTACCGGCACAGCCCGAGCTTTAACTGCAGCCAGATCGCTTCCGGCCCCCGGTTCCGAGAAGCCCTGACACCAGATCTCCTCACCACTTAGAATCCTGCTAAGAAAGCGCGACTTCTGCGCATCAGTGCCGTGGGTAATCAGCACCGGTCCAACCATCGTGAGCCCGAAGAGACCCAGAATCTGGGGAGCAGAGGCGCGCACCAGCTCCTCCTGAACGATCGCCTCTTCCACCAACGAGAGACCACGACCACCGTACTCCGTAGGCCAGTGGGTTCCTAGCCACCGAGCTGAGGAGAGCGTCCTCTGCCACGCACGTCCAGCCGCTTCAAAGCTATCGAGCGAGCGTTCATCAAAATGCGGCGGGGGATTATGCTGTAACCACGAACAGAACTCGGCTCGAAATGCCTCAGCCTGACTCGAAATTGATAATTTAAGCACGCGTTTTCCCTACCATCGCCTACGATACGAACTATCCTGTGCCAGCCCCTCTCAGTCGAACAACGCACAGTCCGGCTTACAAGCTACTCCACTTGTGTCCAGCTGCCTTTAGCAGATCATCAGCCGCTGCAGGGCCCCACGATCCGGCCTCGTACGACAGAACAGGAGGAGCGCTCTCACCCTTCCATGCCTCAAAGATAGGAGCCAAGAGATCCCACGACTCCTCGATCTCATCATTACGGGTAAAGAGGGTTGGATCGCCCTTCATTACATCAAGGAGTAATCGCTCATACGCCTCTGGAGAGGCGACCCCGAAGGAGTGATCGTAGGTGAAGTCCATCTCCACCGGCCGCACTCGAAAGCGTGGCCCAGGCTGCTTAGAACTGATTCGAAGCGACATTCCCTCTTTAGGTTGCACCTGGATTGAGAGCACGTTGTGTTCTAGCTCTCCAACTTGCCGCCCCTTAAAGAGTGAATCCGGAGCTTTGTTGAAGAAGACTTTAATCTCAGTGATGCGTTTTGCTAAGCGCTTACCGGCTCTGATGTAAATCGGAACGCCACTCCAGCGCCAATTATCGATCTCAAGCTTTAAGGCAACAAAGGTATCGGTTTTCGACTCTGGGTTTACACCCTTTTCCTCAAGGTACGACACGACTTGCTGACCACCGACAGTTCCCCGCCCGTACTGCGCACGCACCGTATTATTGCGAACCTCTTCCGGCGTCATGCGCTTAATTGAGCGCAGCACCTTCGCCTTTTCGTCTCGAATGCTACCAGCGTCGCTCAATGATATCGGGGGCTCGATGCAGAGCAGCGATAACATCTGCAGCACGTGATTTTGCACGATATCCCGCACAATTCCGTTTTCATCGAAGTACGCTGCACGATTTCCGATGCCGATATCCTCACATACCGAGATCTGAATGTGGTCGATGTACTTGCGGTTCCAGAGTGGCTCGAAGATACCGTTGGCGAAACGGAATACGAGTATGTTCTGCACAGTCTCTTTGCCAAGATAGTGATCAATTCGATATATCTGCTCCTCAGCAAGACTCTTACGGAGAACCTCATTAAGCTCCCGAGCAGACTGCGTGTCGTGACCGAACGGTTTCTCCACTACAACCGAGGTTCGTCGACCACCCTTCACGTAGTCATCGATCAATCCAACCTCTTTAAGGTTGGATGCAATCGGACCGAAGAACTGCGGGGCCATCGCCAGGTAGTACACGTAATTGAACTGCTGCTTGAACGGGGCACACAAGCTCTCCATGCGTCCTTTGAGCAGCTCGAAATCACCGATCACCTCGCCGTTACACGGCTGGTAGTGGAGGTTCTGCGCGAAACGCTCCCACACTGCGGCGCTTATCGGACGCCGAGAGAACTTCTGGATCCCGTCATAGACCTTTGCTCTAAAATCATCGTCACTAAGTTTCGAACGGGAGGACCCAATTACAATGAAGTTCTCGGGCAGATACCCATCCTCCGCCAGATTACACAGCGCCGGAATAAGCTTGCGCGATGTTAAATCTCCGCTCGCCCCAAAAATTACGAGCGCAGTAGCCGGGGGCTTCGTGATCACAGCTTCAGGTTGTGCAGGTGAACGTGTTGTCATTCGGATTGCCTTTTAAGTCATCCCCTTAAACTGATTGTCGCTTCTGATCGATAGATGCCAAGAGATCCTTGTACGAGTCGGAGAAGCTCTTAACACCGGCGACCTGCAGATCATGGAGCAGCCCTTCGAAGTTGATACCCATGCTGTTCACAGCGGCAAGCAACTTCTTAGCCTCATCGAGTCCAGCGTGAAGCTTCGGCGAGATAGTAGCTCCCTGAATAAGGGCCTTCACCGTTGCAGGAGGCATCGTGTTCACCGTGTCGCGTCCAGCTAGCTCTTCAACATACATCACAGCCTTGAAGACCGGGTTCTTTGTGCCGGTGCTCGCCCAGAGTGGACGCTGAACTCGAGCGCCCTTCTCCTGAAGCTTTTTGAATCTCTCCGACCCAAAAAGCCTCTCGAAAGACTCATATGCAAGCTTGGAGTTTGCCACTCCTACTTTTCCGAAGAAGATATCCTTCTGACTCGCTTCAACCTTGCTCGCCTTCCGCAGCTCATCGAAGCTCTTCTCAACGATTGCATCCACGCGTGAAACGAAGAAGCTGGCAACCGACGAGATAGCTCGCACGTCCTCTCCTCGACTCACTCGAGTCTCAAGGGCCTTGATGTACGCCTCGGCAACATGCTCGTACACCTGCTTCGAAAAGATCAGGGTTACATTCACGTTGATGCCGTGCTCCAAGGTTGTTTGGATCGCAGGGATACACTCCGGCGTTGCTGGGATCTTAATCATGATATTTGGACGATTGAGCTTCTTCCACAATCGGAGCGCTGCCTCAACTGTGCCCTTCTCATCCGCCGCGAGATACGGTGATACCTCGATGCTGGCATAGCCATCCCCGGCATTAGTGGCTTCGTAGGTCGGTAGAAGAAGATCCGCTGCTGCTGCTACATCCTGCACCATCAACTCCTCGCAGAGGGCCTCGGTTGAGAGTGCCTTAAGTGCACTTGAGCGCATATCGCTATCGTAGTTAGCCGTATCAGCTATCGCTTGCTTGAAAATGGTGGGGTTGCTCGTGAGGCCCGACACGCCTTGATCGATGAGTGTTTGAAGCTCTCCGGACTTGAGGACATCTCGAGAGAGGTTGTCGTACCAAACAGATTGCCCGAGTTCGTTGAGGGCTAAGATTTGTGGATTTTTAGACGCTGACATGGTTCGTACTCCAATCGACTTTTTTACTTTTTTAAGCAGGAGGACAATACTTAATTTTGCGAGAACACGAAACAAATTACTTCGCGTGACGGGCGCAACTTCAACGCATTAGCCCTAAAAAGGGCCGGTCCAAGAGCACGCAAGCGGTCAAAACAGTGATTTTTAGGAGATGCCGGGGCCTCAGCCCCCTACAAGCCGCGGAATATCCATAGCCCCTGGATAGGAGAGAACCTTGCGCTTCCGGTTACGGTAGAACTGCCAGCTCGTAGCCAGGCAGTGGAAGGCATACGGGATACCATTCACGTGACAGATCTCGTCACCATAGTAGGTCGGGATCGGTCGCTCCACGATCCGCATATTTCGCTCAGCCATCGCCAGGATAATCTGCGTGTCGAAGTGCCAGGTGTTCGTGAATGATTCAAACGGGATCTGCCGCAAGGCTTTTGTAGAGTAGAGTCGGTACCCAGAGTGGTACTCGGTCAGCTTCAAACCCGAGAGGAAATTCTGGCAACGAGTGAGGATCCGGTTGCCGAGGAACTTGTACATCGGCATCCCACCCTTGAGGGCCTCGAAGGGCTTCGACATCCGAGAACCGAACACCATGTCGGCCTCGTCCTTTACAAGTGGCTCCAGCAACGAAGGAAGTGCCTCCGGTGCATACTGACCATCTCCATGTACGAGGGCAACGATGTCGAGGCCACGATCAATCGCATACTGGTATCCGACTTTCTGATTACCTCCGTACCCCTGATTCTTCTGATTCCGATGAATTGTTAATTTATCGATCCCGTATTCAGCCTTATACCCGAGGGCTGCGTAGTAGGAGTTATCCTGACTGCAATCATCGATAACAAAGATCTCTTCAACTGCATCGTACACCTCGCGCGGGATACGTGCGATCGTCTTATTGAGATGATTCACCGCATTGTAGGCGATGATGAAGATACCGATCCTTGGTGCGCTCATGCTACTAATGTCCCTACTAAATCGTACCCAGAAACTTCAGTTATCTTAACTCGACCTAGGTGTCCAGCCGGGACCTCCCCAATATGCAGCGCAACATCGTTTATTAGGATCGAGCCATCGACCTCTGGCGCTTGGAACCGCGTTCGCCCAGACAGCAACATGTCGGTCTCCTCATGCGAACCTTCAACCAATACCTCAAGCTCCTGGCCGATATACTCTTCGTTGCGGCCGATCCGTACCTTCTGCTGAGCTAGCATAACCCGATCACGGCGCGATCGTTTCTCCTTCTCAGAGATCTGATCCGCCATCTCATACGCTGCCGTTCCCTGTTCGGGTGAATACGTGAACACTCCGACGCTCTCAAAGTGCCCCTCGGCTACAAATCTCTCAAGCTCTGCGATATCGTCCTCGGTCTCTCCCGGGAAACCGACGATGAAGGTCGTTCTCAACTTTATCTCCGGAGCCTTCTCGCGCACGTACTCGACGAACCGCCGCGAGCCGAAGCGGCCGATCGGCCGCTTCATGTTCTTAAGAACGGTCTCGCTCGCATGCTGGAGAGGGACATCGAGATACTTACATACGGAGGGGAGTTCAGATATTGCAGCGAGCAACTCATCGTCTACTCCAACCGGATACGCATACAACAAGCGGATCCACTGAACAGCCTGGGCCTGATCAAGTCGTCGCAAGAGGTCGACAAGACGCCCCTGCTCTCCATCGGTTCCATAGGCCGTAAGGTCTTGGGCCACGAGATTAATCTCTCGAATGCCTTGAGCGCCGAGCGCTTGAACTTCGCGCACGATTGAATCGATGCTACGACTCCGCATCGCTCCTCGAATCTGTGGAATGATGCAGAACGCACACGGTCGATTGCATCCTTCAGAGACCTTGACGTAAGCCATGTGCCCCTTCGATGAGAGGTGTCGAGGCATCGAATCATCATAGACAAAGTATGGGCGCGCGCCCTCGTACAAAAGATCTCGTAGGGTATCATCCTCCCCGAGCGCCATCTGTCCAACACTCAAGAGACCGTCGAGCGCGATAAATGAATCAACCTCTGGTAGGGCTTTGCGGATGTCGCCCTTGTAACGCTCCACCATGCAACCTGCTACCAGCAAGCGGCGAAGACTCCCTGATTTCTTTAGCTCAGAGAGTTCAAGAACGCAGTCGACACTCTCTTTTACTGCGCTCTCCAAGAATCCACACGTATTCACAACCGCAACATCAGCGCGCTGCAGGTCGCTCACGATCTCAAAGCCAGTATTCCGGAGCACTCCGGTCATGACCTCGGAATCAACTTGGTTCTTTGCACAACCGAGGGTGATCACAGCAGCACGACCGGCAAACTTCTTGCCGCCCTCGACCGCCTGGGGCTCGGCTATATTGACCGCCACGGAACAACTACTTTCGGACTTCTCGCCCTCAAGTGGCAGAATAGATAAGGACTTCATAGACTAGGATCCAGCTTTTATACGCCTGTCCAATACATCTACACCTTTTGGGTACTCTAAAACAAATGTGCCGGGCGGTAGCGAATCAACCTTAAGTTGCAGATTTTTAAAGAGAATTGCCGTTGTATTACCTCCCAAGGACGCAATTTTTGCTCCAATCGGCACATTTTTGACCGGATCTACGAGCAGATCGAATCCCGAGAGCTCGTCTCCCTGCCCCGCGGCCGCTTCCTTCTTGTGGGGCACCAACCGTAACACAGTCCCCTCAGGGGAGTGGCAGGCAGAGGAGAGATCAAAGTCCTTGGCTAGGTTTCCGATGCCCATCATGAATGAGATCGGAAGGGCGGAGAGGAGCACCTGCCGAATATCGTCGATCATCACCTGCCCTTTATCCGGTTGATACATCCACAGCTCCTGGTCTCGGATCACTACCTCCTGTTCGCGGGGATTCTTGTAACTCCACCGCATTCGACCCGGCTTGGCGAAGATCATCTCTCCCGAACTATCCTCTCCCTCATCAAGCGCCGCCACGTACGAACTCTGTGTGAAGGAGCCCTGCATAGAATCAATTCCGACGTACTGAGCCTGCACTTTATCGAGGATTGCTAGAGCCTGCGGCACTGCAATGGCTCCAGAGGCGGAACACTCAAACGCTTTTGTCTGTGCCTGCGCCTCGGCGCACCATGCGTACGCACTGATGAACATGGCGATACATACCAGCGATCGTAAAATTCTCATATAGGGTCCTATACCGTTTCTCCCCGCGAAGGCCGAAAGCGACGATAACACTCACGTTTTGACAGGGCAAATACGTTTGATGTACCTCGATGCGCAGCGCCAGGGATCGCACGCTGAGGGCGATGTGCCCGCTTTGAGCTATGGTAGTGCGGTGCAGTCACTCATAAAACCGTGGACTGAGGGTTATTGAACCCGCCCGCTGACTCACCCCTCCAAACACTCAGGGTCAATAACTCCCTCTGCAATCCGAGTTACCGGACCTGTCATCCGAACCTGGTAGTCGTCATCAAGCTCAATCAAGAGCGACCCGCCCGGCATCACCACCCGAACTTGGTTATCAACCAACCCCAACTTCCGCGCCACTGCGGCACTCGCCGATGAGCTACTACCAGACGCAAGGGTATAGCCTGCCCCACGTTCCCAGATCTCGATCTGAATCGTTTGACGATCGAGAACCTTCAAAAATTGCACATTCGTTCTTTTTGGAAAGAGCGGGTGTGTTTCCAACAAGGGCCCTAGAACCTGAGCCTCCTCCGCGGTGCAATCGGCATCAATCACCACACAGTGCGGATTTCCAACAGTGGCGGCACAAAATGTCACGGTTCGGCCGCCTACCTCAACTCGCTCCCGCAGCACCTCACGTTGAGCTCCTAGAACCGGTATGTGTTCACTCCGAAAAGAAACACCCCC
This sequence comes from Bdellovibrionota bacterium, assembly GCA_044344945.1. GTDB lineage: Bacteria > Bdellovibrionota_C > UBA2361 > UBA2361 > OMII01 > OMII01. The sequence continues at coordinate 30,159 of JBIJBZ010000017.1, forward strand.
CATATCGACCTGAACCATGCGCCCCGAGTCCGAGACTACCGCCGTCACCACACCGCCAAGGGTATCGACCTCAAAAGACTCACTACCGACAAGCCCACGGTCGTAGAGATAGCGCGCGTAGATCCTCAAACCGTTTCCACTTTTCTCCGCTTCAGACCCATCTGGATTGATGATGCGGAGCGCAAAGACGCCCGAGTCATTCCTCCCTCCGTGTACGAGGATTCCATCAGAACCAACCCCGAAATGGCGGTGGCAGATTCGTCGGGCTAACTCCTCAACCGGAGCAGCCGCAAAGGCGGCTGCCTCCATCACAAGGTAATCGTTTCCAAGGGCGTGATAACGGGTAAACTGCATAGCCCTAGGAGCATACTCTGTCTTAGCCGTGGTGTCTTGAAAAAATATGGGTCTTCGTGGAATCGAGTGGGTAGAATTGGCGTTTTCGGACGTGAACATTGCTCGTGCACGTAAACGTGAACGTACCCGAAGAAGTGTGGTCGCACGCCCTGAAGGCAAAGTTTAGAAAGCATGGCACCAATCCGTGTAAGCAAAAGCTTTCCGGTGCGATATTCGTCCGGGGAGAGGTGGCTAAGGGCGTTGAACAAATCAAAGAGGGCACCACACTCCATGACGGACCCTCGGGCTATTGAGAAATAGCGCCGTTTATCGGCTTGTTTGAGCTTGCCAGCACCTTCGGCGATGTTGAGCACAATCGAAAATGATGCGCGCTTAAACTGATCTTGGAGTTCTC
>JBIJBZ010000090.1:0-13394 GCA_044344945.1 Bdellovibrionota bacterium
AGCGCACACCCTAGCTGATGGCTCGTCTCTGTCCGGCGCATCACTTCTTGCAACACTCGATCGTTGGGACGACGCACTCCCAGTCCTACAGCGCCTCGATGCTGACCTTAGGAGTGGCAAAGCAACAGATACAAGACCAGCTTCAACCGTCATCTTTCTAGCTCCCCTGCCCCGCACCTGGGCCTTTCTTGATGGCAGTGCATTTATTCAGCACGTCCTTCTCGTTCGCAAGGCGCGCAATGCCGAACCACCAGAAGATCTCTATTCGGTGCCGCTCATGTACCAAGGAGCAAGCGATAACCTCCTCTCTGCTACCGATGATATTCCACTCCGAGATGTAGCAGATGGGATGGATTTTGAATCTGAAGTCGGCGTGATCCTCGGCGCGGTGCCGATGGGCACAAAAGCCACTGATGCCGCACCGTATATTAAGCTCCTCACAATGATGAACGATGTCAGTCTACGAGAGCTTATTCCTCGCGAGGTCGGCACCGGCTTCGGTTTTATTCACGGAAAACCCCCTTCATCCTTTGCCCCTTTTGTTGTCACACCAGACGAACTTGGTGATGCATGGAGCAACGGTCGAGTACACTTGCCTCTTGAAACTCGCCTCAACGGCAAGGTATTTGGAAATCCAAACGCTGGAGAGATGCACTTCTCGTTCTTTGATCTGGTTGAACATGCGGCAAAAACGCGACCTTTAAGCGCTGGCACGATCCTTGGCAGTGGCACGGTCTCAAATAAAGATGAATCTGTTGGTTCAAGCTGCCTTGCAGAGCAAAGAATGCTTGAGAAGATTAAAACCGGCACTATCTCGACGAGATACTTGCACGATGGCGATCGAGTCCAAATAACCATGCAGCGAAACGGAGTTGATATCTTCGGCGTAATTGATCAGCGAGTGCAGCAGGTTTCATAGCGGGGGCTAGGCTACGGGATGGTTTCATTCAATCACGACTCATCTCTCGACATCCTACTTCACAAGCTCTTCGACTATGCTGGGATGTTCCCCCCTGCTGAGCGCTCATTCTCAGAGGCTCTCTCTGAAAGCGCGTCATTTGCCCAAGAGCTTGAGCGCCCCTGGCTTGTGGGGAGCGACATTGTGCTCGATGTTGCGAGCCTCAAAAAACTCACGAGTGAAGCACTGGCGGCTGCCGGGTTTCTCCGGCCTGTTTCAGTGTGTGTTCTTGCAAGCGATCCAGCGCAGGACACGATCAAAGCTATTACGGAAACGCGCAACTGCCGCATTAGTTCCATCGAAGCTAAAGTTACTCCAGCCTCGTTGCAGGAGACGGTTGCAGCCTACGCACCGCTTGCAAATAGACTTGGCGCACTTCTCGCTGTTGAACCGGATCTCTCTCAAGATTCATGGCAGGATGTGCTTGAAACGACCGTTGCGCACTTGGCTACGCAACGTTTTAAAGTTGCCCTGAAATGCCGCTGCTCAGGACCGACTGGGATTGGGTCGGATCGCGTAGCTGCGGCGATCGCGTCGGCGTCCGATCGAAAGCTCGCTTTTAAAGTTACCGGTGGGCTTCACCACCCCATCGTTGAGCCGGGTGAGCATTCATTCCCGATGGGTTTTTTAAACGTGGCGGCTGCCGTCGTGATACGGAGACACTGCGGGGAGAAAGCAACTGAGGCGCTCTTAGCGCAGATTCTGACAAATGATTCAATTGCTCAATACTCGTCGGGCACAGGGCTATCATTCGAGGATATCTCTCTCACTTCAAAGGAGGTACACGCAGCGCGCGCGCAAGCACACCTCTCGGTAGGAAGCTGTAACCTTCATGAACCAGATAGTGATCTGAGCCGTTTATTTTCCTGAGGATTCTTCGACCGCCTGCAGCACCGCTTGAAGCTCGGTTGTACCGTTAAAGGTGCTGATGTCTGGCTTGCAGGCGATATCGACGTAGGTGTTTGGTCGCAGCGCCGGGTGCTCCTTCTGACGCCACATCACACCGGTGACAAAACGCTTTCCATCACTGAAGAGCACCTTCATGTGGGCATCTTTTAGCACCTTGACCTCTTTGACCAAGAGATTCTTGAACACCACAACTGGCGCAGGATTTCCCACGCCGAACGGAGCGAGGTTACTTAGCTCTTTTACCAGCGGGACGGTGAACTCATCGAGGGTTGCCTCGGTATCCGCATCAACAAAGGGCGTGGTCTCAATCTTTGCGAGCCGCTTTTTGCACTCCTCGATGAAGGCTGCTTTAAAATCTTGCAGTTTCTCCTCTGCAACAGAGAACCCACCAGCACCCTCGTGCCCGCCGAACTTGATCAGATGCTGACTCACGGCTGCGAGCGTTTCAACGACGCTAAATCCCTTTATTCCTCTAACGGATCCCTTCCAGACACCCGGCGTATCCATCCCCATAACGGCCGATGGACGGTAGAAGTGTTCAACGAGGCGCTGCGCAACGATGCCAATTACCCCGGTGTGAAACTCCTCGTGCCATGCAACTAAGCCCCAATCGGGACCACCGCTGCGAGTAATCTGTGCGATAGCTTCCTCTTTCACGGCCGCTTCTATCTCTTGTCGTTCGCCATTAAGTTCGTTTAATTGGCGCGCCAATTTTTCAGCCTTGTCGGTATCATGCGTAGTTAAAAGCTCAACGACGAGTTCACCATGCACAATACGCCCGGCTGCGTTGAGTCGCGGTCCGATACCGAACGAGACATCGCCGCAACCGACATTACCTCGAATTCCGATCACGTTTCGAAGCGCTTTGAGGCCAGGTCGCCGGGTTTCGGAGAGCGCCTCTAATCCGCGTTTTGCGATAACTCGATTGACGCCAACGAGCGGCACCATATCGCAGATCGTTCCAAGGCATGCGAGGTCAAGAAAATTCTTTGGGTCAGCGCTCGTAGCGCCAAGCTCCTTGCGCAGCGCTAGTACCAGATACCACGCAAGCCCCGCTGCACAGGCAATCCCCTTTGCAAAACCACACCCTTTCTGGTGAGGATTTACAAAGACATCGGCGGGAGGAGGCTCTGCGCTGATGTGATGGTGGTCTACCACGACTGTTTTTAAACCAAGTTCGCGTGCAACCGAGAGCTCTTTGACGTTGGTCGTTCCAAAATCAATAGTAAGCAGAAGGCCAAATCCAGCCTCAGCTATTTCACGCACCGTGCGCTCGTTTAAGCCATAGCCATCGACGAAACGGTTCGGCACAAACACCTTTGATTTGATCCCGGCTGAATTAAGGAAATCGTGAACAACGGAGCCGCCCGAGAGTCCATCAACATCGAAGTCGCAGCAGATGGCGATAGCCTTTCCAGCATTGTGACAAGCGATGAGGGTCTTTGCTGCTTCCTCAAGATTCTTCAACTTGGACGGGTCCGGAAGTCCCTGGCGCAGGGTCGGCGAGATGTAGTTTTTGAGGTCCTCACCGGGGACAAAACCACGAGCAGCCAGCACTCGACCGACGACGTTACTCGTGCCCATCTCCGCAGCGATGGCCCTTGCAACCGAGGAGTCGTGAGCTTTGAGCCGTATACGTTTATTAACTTTAGAGCCCGTGGAGCTCTCTGATCGGTATGCTGGAATCGCCATAAATAAGGTAGTCACGATAGCATCCCTCCGCCGGTACTAGAAGACCTTTGCACGGGCATCAAAGCAAGGCGCACGTAGTTTAACTCTGTTAAAGTACTAGTAAGATGCCGGATGGATTGAAAGTGTTCTCAAGTATACGTTTGGGGCGGGACTATCGGCACAAGCCGCCCGATCTGGTTCCGAGGGATGCTTGGACTATGATCTCCTCTGAAACGTGCCAGAAATCGGAGACTCAGGTGTGATAGCATGGGGTTCATCACGAATAGCTGACGTAACGAGAATCTCTATGCACCAAGGACCAGACATCTCACCCTGCAGGACGCGCACTTACCTATTCGACCGGGTTACAGAAATTGAGCCCAGCGATGCACAACGCTATCGCGAACTTCGGCTCCGAGGCCTGCAGGATCATCCAGAAGCTTTTGGAGAGATAGCTTCTACGTTCGAGGCTAAAACAACCGAGGAGATAGCACAGCAAATGGTAACTCAGAGATCACTTGGGGGTTTTACTCTTGTTGCCCTTTCCAAGACTGGTGACATGATCGGAACAGCAAGCTTAGGGCTCAATGCTCCGGGTAAGTTTCACCACCGCGCTTCATTATGGGGGATGTATGTGATCCCGGAAGCTCGCGGGCAGAACGTTGGCCGCTTCCTGATTCAAGATCTACTGGAGAGAGCACGACAGATCGACGGTATAGAGCAGGTCCACCTCGCCGTTACCTCATCAAATATATCCGCTCTCAAACTGTACAAGCGTATGGGCTTTGTGACCTATGGCATTGATCCGCGGGCACTGAAACTAGACGGTCAATACTTTGATGAATGTCTGATGGTTCGCCTCCTCGCAGAGTAAGCAACCGAACGCGTTCCGCAACGAACTCTCGACTGATGCTGCTTTAAGGAATGCTCGCAGTATAAGCTTCATGCTACTGTAGCCAGGAGAGCTACTTCTGCGACTTTACTTGAAAAAACTGATTGAAGCAGGCGCAAGGGCCCCTACTCATCTAAAAAAAACGGGGTCTTCGTGGAATCGAGTGGGTAGAATTGGCGTTTCCGGACGTGAACATTGCTCGTGCACGTAATAACCTCGTTTTTAGCTGGAAACTCAGCGGGTTATGCCGTAGCTCTGCCCCGCTACTACCCACTAATTCCGTCGATGAGCCTTCATAATCAAGCATACTACTAGCTATCGATCGCCGGGGCAGAAAGTTGCTCGATCGGGTACGTTCACGAGCACGTTCACGCGGAAATACGCGATTCATCACTATAAACAATGGGTTATGCCTCATCAGCAGTCATTTGGCACCCACTCGATTCCGCGATGAGCCAAAAAACGAGATTACGACTTTAGTTACGCGTGTGGATCGGATAAGGTTCGACGCGATCGGGCACTTTTCTTAGGCTCATCAATCCTTTCGTGTCGAACAGTTCGAGCATCTCGAATGCTTTGACAGAGAGGAGCTTATTCTAATCAATCGGTATTGGTCACAGATGTGGCCCCTAGCCCAACTTCTTTTGGGCTGTCAGCAAATTTAACTAGCCTATGCGCCACTGTTCTCTGAACAGCGGGGCGAATTTTCGTCGACGAGAGGTCGAGAGGGTCTATTCGCATGTCAATCAAAACAGCACGTCACATCTCTTTTACACAGCAGAGCAAGCCGCTTGCAGAGCTTGTTCAGGAACACAACGTTAAATTCGCCGCGTGGGATTTTGACGGCACTGCAGCCGATACGGAGCGTCTCCATCGGGTGACCTTTCGCCTTGCGCTTAATGAGTTAAGTGGGGCAAGAATCCCTAAGAGCGTTTGGCTTAGCAAGCCATTTCAAGCAGGCTTTGGCCTCCCCGAGCTAGAGACATGTCTCACTATCGCAAAGGCGCTAGAAACTCACAGCGCCGAGCACAAGCTACCCTGGTTTAAAAAGGCGCTTGCTGCTTCTCCTGACCATGGAGAGGGATTTGAGCCTACTCTCGTTGTAGCGCGCGGCCTTTGCCAACGAAGGGGCGAGATATTTGATTACTACGTCAAGAAAGCAACCGTATCTACTTCTCACAAGCCTGGTACGCCAACAAAGCTCGCCATCCTAAGCGATGCAACGAGTCGGCAACAACTAGAGGCAGAGAGACTTGAGTTCTTAAAGCCCGTGCAGGTCAAAACCTATCCGTTTGTTCGCGAGGTCATTCATGAGCTTGCAAAGCACGACATCGATCAGGGTGTATGCACATCAAGTTCGAAGCGATTTGTTAAACCACTTCTCCGAAAGCTAGGGCTCTCTCCTCTTATCAAGGACCACGTCTTCGCCGATTGTGTCCCCGCTGGCTATCACAAACCAGATCCTTTTCCGTGGAAACTTCTCCGAGCACGGCTGGCAAATCAATTTACGATCGAACACCTTCCTACCACAGATGACATGCTACGGTTTGAAAACTCAGCCGGCGGTGGATTGTCGTCGATCCTATCTGGTCGGGGACCAACGATAATTACTGCCGAGAACAACGCATCGGTCATGGGGAAATTACACCAGAAGATCAATGGTATTCGGGCTAAGGAGCCAAATTCTCCGATCCCAGGTCAAGCGTTGTTTGTTCCGGATCTTGGCTCGCTCTTACCCGAAAAGCGGTCGTAAAACAGCGTAAGCAGATTGAGCGTTACCGTAACGCAGCAGCAGCAAGAAGCGCAGCTCCCGCTGCTGTTGGTTCTGCCCCCTCGGTGAGCACAAGCTCCGCCTGAAACACCTCGCGAATAATGCCCTGCATTAGAGCAGAGCGTCGAATGGCATTACCACTCCCAACCACTTCGCGCCTATTTGCAAGGAGCGCTGGTGGAAGCGCATCTCGTAGCGACGTTACCAGGCCGCGGCATAATGCGGCGGTTAGGTCACCGATGGTGAGAGTCTCAAAGGAGAGATTGGTGATGCTCCCTCGTCGGTGTGGATCGTGCCGCTCTCCACCGAGGCGTGCATCTGCAACAACGTCTGTACCGATCTTTTGAAGCCCCTCACAGTGCATCATAGATTGGATCTGATCGAGGGTCGGCGCATGCTTTAATTCGAGCTTCTGAATGAAATCCTCAAGCGCCCGGCCCAGCGTTGCCAGTGCGCGCCCACCTGAGAGAGATGCTGCAACAGCGATATAGGAGCTACCGATATAGGGGCGATACTCGTAACTCTTGCGCGCATCCGAAACGTTACTCGGTACTGCGTCTACAACCACCGAGAGCTGCGCTCCCGTTCCGATGGTAAGGGCGACCTGGTGGTTAGGGTCGGTGAGCGAGGCGTGCAGTGAAGCCTGATTATCACCAAGGGCGTTGCACACTGGAACTCCGGTCGGAATACCCCACTTGGTCGCGTACGCACCAGAGAGCTCTCCAACAACAGATCCCGCGGGCCTCACCTCAGGCAGGAGCGCTACATCAATCCCAGCGCGTTGTATCTGATCAACCTTCCAGCTCCGCGTCGCAAGGTCAAAGAAACCCCAACTCGCTGCATCTGACGGATCAATTACCGATACCGAGGAGTCAGATATACTAGACACCACAAAATCATGGATGCAGCCTGCGCTCTGAAATCGTTTCACCGAGCCGGACTCGTGTCGTGCTAGCCAACCAAGAGACACCAACCCGTATCCACTCTGAAGACTCGCCTCACCGGTTATCTGGCGTAGCTCTTCTAAGAACTGATCTCCGAGACACCTCTGGTCCTGCCACGTAATAAGCGACGAAGTCTCGCGCGTCTCCATATTCCACAACACCAAGCCGTGCATCTGGCCCGTGGAGCCAATAGCGGCGACTCTCGCGCGGTCACTACCGGGGAGTTCCTCCATGCAGCCATCGAGGGCACTCAATATGCGCTCTGTCTTCTGCTCACTCCATCCGCGCGGGAGTCCGCTAATATCACTCTCATGCGGTCGACTTGCATACGCAACCACGGTGCGCGAGACAGGCTCAAGGAGTACAACTGCGACTTTAGTTGTGCCGATGTCGATGCCAAGTGTTAAAGGAAATGTCGTTTTACTCACAGGTGAGCAGGTGTAACACAAAGCGGCCCTAAATTAAACCAAAACCGTGGAGCGAGCATCGCTGCACAACGCTTCAGAATTGACCTATATGCGCCCTGCCCTTTTAAACGAGAGAAACTCTGAGAGCGCCGCGCGATAACCTTTTCGCCGCTCCGGTGCCGCGAGCCTACGCACCGCCGTGGCTGAACACCAACACCAGTTGCGAAACTCTCGGTCCTTTGTAGCGGATAGGTTCATATCTGCGTCGTTTCCGATAAACTCCACAAGCCAGAAGGTCTGAGCTTGCCCCACCCATTTTCCAACTGCGTAGTTCGGGACTTTACTCCACAGGTATCTGTGGGTCGCTTTAAGCTTTCGGATCTTTCCGATCGATCTCTTTGTAACTCCGATCTCCTCTCGCAGCTCACGGATTACGGTCTCCCTCTCTGACTTTCCCTTCTCAATTCCGCCCTGAGGAAACTGCCAATGCCCCTTTTTGTTGAATCGTTCACCGAGAAAGAGCTGCCCCTTTGAATTATAGACAAGCATGCACACGTTGGGGCGAAGCTTCTGGTTTGGGGCGAGTTTCATAGAGCTGCATAGTATCGGCGCTCTATGGAGTACCACAAGTAGAAGAGATTGGACGTTTATGTTTTCGCTCGGCGCCTACTCCCACTCGGATGCCAGAAACTGGTCAACCTGCTCCAGCGAGACGTCTCCCCGTGTCAGATGATACTGGAGCGCCTCGGTCCAGGGGATAAAAGCCCCCGCAGGTAAAAGCTCTAAAAGGTCTCTCGGGTTGTCTGCAGCATAGGCTGCCTCTTTTGCCTTAAGCGATTGAAGGTCGAGTGCCTCTGTCACAAGCACCCGACCAGAGAAGCCGGTGTTGTGGCAGGACGCGCATCCTTGTGGCTGATAGGTCACAAACCCCGACTTCTCCTCGCGCTGCTGCTTACACCGGCGACACAATCTTGGAAGGAGACGCTGGTTAATCACGAGCGAAAGGGGCGAAATCGCACGAGCCCGCGATACACCGAGCACCTCAAGACGTCCCAAGGTGTGGAGAGCTGAGCCAACATGGAGCGATGAAACAGTAAGGTGCCCAGTTGAGGCAGCATCGAGCGCCATGGATGCGCTTATGCCATCTCGCATCTCGCCAATTAACAACACATCAGGGTCGTGACGGAGTACGGACCTAATCGCTCGTGGGTAATCAAGCCCCTGCTCGGTTGCAACTTGCACCTGCACCATTCCAGCAATCGGGGTCTCAACCGGATCTTCAACCGTCACCACGTTCCTTCCCCGTCGGTCGAGTTCAGCTACCAGTGAATACATGGTCGTGGTTTTGCCACTACCCGTGGGGCCAGTTAAAAGGATTATCCCCTCTGTACGCTCTATCGCACCTCTCAGGGCTACTAAGGCCATCGGCTCCATACCGAGCTTTGAGATCTGAGGAACACCATCCGCGCCAAGGAAGCGAACAACAACGCTCTCACCATACACGGTTGGGAGTGTGCTGATACGGGCGCTTTTAACGGCTGATCCGAGAGAAAATGAAAACGCCCCGTCATGCGGCACCATCTTAGATGTGATGTTCAGGTTTGCAATGACCTTCAGACGAGACACCACTTGTTCGTGAAACTCACGAGCATACGGCTTATCTTTCTGAGTCATGAGCTGTCCATCAATTCGCATCTTTATCAGAGCTCCCTCGTCAGTAGGGACTAGGTGGAGGTCACTCGCACCTCGCACTGCGGCGAACTCAATCAGGGCGGAAATGAACTGGGCAGCATCGCCTGAAGGTGGAGGCGTCGAGTAGTCCGATTCACTCCTGTTTTCCTCCTTCTTTGTGGAGACCTTCTCCAGATGCGCCGAAAGCCTCGATTCCGACCCGAGGTATGCCAGGGCTATAGCGTCGCGGAGAACATCCTCTGGCACAACCGTGATACTCACTGCGACTCCGGTCAGAAATCGCAGGGCATGCTCTTTCTGACGGCCGCCTTGACTCGCTGCCAGATGCAGCGAGATCCGCTTGGGAGTGCGGGTCAGGGCGAGCGGTAGTACGAGCAGCGAAAGAGCGTCCGCTGAAGTGATAAACGAACGGGCGTCCTCATGCGAGCACAACGCGAGATCCTTGGCCGAGAAGTTTGAACCAGCAAGGACCTCGCGTGAGAGGGCTCGCTCCGGATCGGTAGTCGACTTATCAGGTTGCTCTTGGTTACTCATGGCAGTTCGAAAAATCATGTAGTCAGAGTGCCAAGAAGCACCTCTTCGACGGGACTAATCTATTCGAACAAACGCTACGCTTTGTTTCGTCTACGTTGTTTTCTTCCCCGCCAGAAGCGGTCGGTCAGGACTCGCAACTTAGGCTCTTCGTGGAATCGAGCGGGAAAAATTGGTGGGAGCACCCCCTGATGTATCACTAAAAACAATTGGTTATGCCCCATCAGCAGTCATTGGCACCCACTTGATTCCCCGATGACCCGCAACTTATTTGTCACATATCTCGATTACGTCAGGGTTAGCCAAATATCCCCCGCTGAAGGAGCTACGTATGAGACTTAATCCAAGCACCGCGTACTGTGAGAATCCGAATGTCTTCACCGATATCTACATGAATACGCTACAGCCGAGGCTCCCATCGCCGAACTCGGCGAAAGGCACGGTCTTGGAACACACCACGGGTGTCAGCTCATTCTTTCAAACTGTCTCAGGGGAGCTTTGTAATAGAGGGTCTATGGGGAAAGATAGTGCGCAGAGTTCGCTCCGATTCATGGCACGTGCCGCTGCAAGTGGCGCGGTCGTAGTTGGAACTACCTCGCTCGTGGCCTTGGGTATAGTTGTAGGCTCTCCGATTGCTGCTCTTGGTCTTGGTGTCGCAGGTTTGGCTGTCTTACCACCGCTTGCTGAGCGTGCAGCATTCGGGATCGCTCCTTTTGCGGGAGATATTCTTGATCAGGTTCGGAGAAGCAATCAGTAGAGGTAGGCTCAGATCATCTGCTGGCGGCCCGCAATTTTGGTAAAAACCACCTCAAGCTTCTCGCGAAGGATATCAGCTGTAAAAGGTTTCACAATGTATTGAGAGACGCCTGCTTTTGCAGCTTCAACAACGTTTTCCTTGCTTGCCTCGGCGGTGATCATTAGAAATGGAACCTGCTTCATATGCTCGCCTTTGCGGATGAAGTTCAGGAAATCAAGGCCCGTCACCTCCGGCATATTCCAGTCTGATATGATTAGGCCAAATTGTTCTCCGGCTTCAATCTTCCGGATTGCATCTCCAGCACCGGCAGCCTCTGAGATGTTATCGAAGCCTAGTTGCACTAGTTGTTTCTTTACGGTCTGTCTCATCGGCGCATAGTCATCGACTACGAGGATCGACATGCGCTTATCAACCATGTACTGATTTGTCGGCATACTGAGCGCGCTCCCTGCAAAGTAGATTCGTGAGATTCCCCTAACCTACTGAGGTATCGGCACATTCTGGGTGCTGCTTTAGGGGTGCGGGTCATCGACCCAGAACAAACTAGGAGCTATTGAATTTCGCGCTGATAGGAGTGCGATATTGCTAGCTTTTTTGCAAGACAGTGGGCATATGCGGGTGGTGAAAAGGTCGCAATCCCCAACCAGGGTCAGCCCTAGCAGGTGGATGCTCGTTTAAACCAAACCCGAATCGTTGTTCCCTTTCCAAACTCACTCTCAATTTCGAGGCCGCCACCGAGGGATTGCGCCCTCCGACGAACGACATCAAGCCCGAGCCCCAATCCCGATAGGTGCGTGACGGTTTGCTTCGAGCTCAAGCCGCTTTCGCACAGGAGCATCAGGATCTCGCGATCGGTAAGGCTAGGCGGGACATCCACTCCTCGTTTCCGGGCCATCTCAACAACGACTTTTGGGTCGATGCCGCGACCATCGTCGCTAAACCTCAAGGTGTACACGCCATCCATATACGCTGAATTGATTTCAAACCTCCCTGTTGGATCCTTACCCTTTAGCTTGCGTTCAAAGGGCAGCTCAATGGCGTGATCAACCGCATTTCGAATGATGTGCACAAATGACTGGAACAACTCTGTATAGAGATCGCGGCCCACAACGGCCTCTCCGCTCCACACGATCGGATACCCAGCTTTTCCCTCCTTGATGAGGGTCTTCTGCCAGAGAGGATCGAGCCATCCCAGAGCATCTGATACAGGAGTCTCTAGTAGCTGTTCTATCATGCGGAGAATGTCAGAGTCGGCGTTGTGGCTGATCGCCGTATTCCGAAGAGTGCTCAAGGCTTCATACGGAAGCCTCACGAGGGGCTGATTGTGTGTTCGGTCGCCGGACCCACGAATCTGCAGTATCTCTCGATTCTGATCGAGAAACCTGTCGATAGCTTTGTTTAAACAATCAACAAACTCGCGCCCCTGCTCCGCCGAATACACGCTTTTGCCCCAGGCGCGCTCTGCGGTCTGGCAGAGTGCCGCGAGCTCATCACATTCAAAGAGACAGAATCCACCTTTAAGGGTGTGAGCCGTCATCCTAAGCTCATCTCGGTCGTCAACTAATTGTGCGGCGCGGCGCGCAGCGTCGACTAACGCGATAAACTCATCTTTTGCCGAGAGGATGGCAACCAAGGAGCGGTTGTGGGCGTTGGTCTCCTCCAACAGATCGAGCATCTTTCGTCGCTCCGTCACATCGTCGACTACGATCGTTACACTACTAAGTTCTCCGTTGTCGAGAATCGGAGAAAACTGCAGAGCATAGGTACGGCCACGATCTGAGAACTGCTTTGGGAGGATGTCAATCACGAGATCCCAATCAACACCAGAGAAGGCCAGTTTCAGAGGGTCGAGCTCATCATCTGAGAGAGTAGTGAAATCACGAATGTGTCGATCGGTTATACTTCCGCCAAAGTAGTTACTCGCCGTGGGGGATGTTTCGGAGGTTACGATTAGGCCAGAGTTAATAGAAAAGACGGCCTGTGGAAGGCTATCGATGATCGCTTTGAGGTTCCTCTTCGATTGGAGGGCAACCTCACGGTTTTCTTGCAAGAGCGCGGACACCGAACGCAGGACAGCGTCTTTGCGCCTAAGCTCAGAGACGTCGACCGCAAAGAGCCGCAGACCGATCGAGTTCTCTCGATCTTGTCGACAGATGCGAAATCGTATGATGCGACGCTTGTCATCATCGCCGATACACTCACGTTCAAGCTCACATTCCCCATCTGGTCCCTGCAGCGCTTGGTGTACAGCGGCTTCATTGAGGTCAGGAAATATATCAAAAATGGAGAGCTTTGAATCCGGGGATTTGTGTATCCAGGAATAGAAGGTAGCCCCAGCGTTCACGATGGTGAACGTGACAGGGTCGATCATACCGACCTCAATGTGCCCGAACTGGTTAACAGCTCGAACCGGCTCAACTCTCATGCGCTGACTAAACCCCGTTAGACTCGTTATCTGTGCACAAAGTAACCCGCCAAGAGCTCTTGGCTTCCCTTTCCGCATAGTAGGTATCGGGAAAACTCCTACGGAACTTAATGGCCTAGAAATAAAGAGTTTAGAGGCTAACCTACTGTAGCTTATCGCTATTGTGTATGGACCTCTAGAGTAGGGCCCCCAGCATCAACACGCCTAGTGCAAGGCAGGCAGCGCCAAAGAAAAGCTTCACGACGTACGTGTAGCACCGTCTCGGCTCGCTCTCATCGAGTACACGAATTGATGCTAGCTCAAGGTATGGCACTGGAGCTCGGCGAAACCACCCAGTTACCTCGACCTCCTTGCCCTGGTAGGAACCCGCTTTAAGCAGACCAAAAAAGAAATCCCAGAGCGGGACAGGCTGCTTGTAATCAAGGAAGATGATTCCG
>JBIJBZ010000001.1:0-70104 GCA_044344945.1 Bdellovibrionota bacterium
AAATCCTCGCTGAAGATAAGACCCGGCACACCCTTGCCTACGACCGTTCCCTGCAATGTGACCGATACGGTCCGTACCGGCGATACCTTTACCTCTTTTAGAAGCTCGGCGATGGTGCGCCTGGGATACTCAGAGATTCGGTAGGCGCGGGTGGTCTTGATGAGAAGCCCTAAACCAAACAGCGCCAGAGGCAACCCAAATACTCCTGGCGTAAAAGATGCCCCCGTAAGGCTCGAGATTATTAAGCCCAGTCCCAGCACCAGCCCAAGAATTGGGAGCGCCATCACCACGAGGTCAACAAAGAATTCATCCCAGTACGACTCGGGTTGCGTTCGATCAAACACGATGTACGGGTCCTGACGCAGCGAGGCTGCTTGGTCTGCGAGGCGCTCAAGCCTCTTTGCAACCAGCGGGTGCGTGGATTGCACCTCGTAGTAAAGCGCCCATGGATTCCAGAGATCCCATTGCAGCGCGTCTTTCACGCGCTCTTTGTGTATCCCGTCACCGCCCTGCGAACTAGCACGCGTTGAGATTACTAAGCCGAGTGCGGACTTCCGATCAAAGATATTGAGTGCTCCGAGCGCACCGCCGTATGCATACCGGGAGCCCTTTGAAGATTGCTGCTCTGTAGGCGCCTCCCGATCTCCGTTGTTTGCAAGGCCGTAGCCGATCGTAATTAGTGCGCGCGAGAGCGCATTCGGGTTTTGAGTCTTTTCACCCGCAAACTGATCGGCGTAGTACTCGCGCACACGACTAAACCACAACACGACTAGCTCACTGACGATATAGACAATATACGCACCTGCTGCCACTGCAGCCCCAGCTGACTTACCCTTACGATCATCGCTTCCAAGGTTCTCGGCCGCCCGATAAATAGCATACGCGATCAAGGGCACAACCTGCGCAATCGTCATCACTACCATATCCCAGTGACACACGTGGCCTAGCTCATGCGCAACAACTGCCTCGCTCTCCTCGGCGGAAAGTAGCGATAGAGTCCCTCGACTGATCACGATGCGCGCATTGTTCGGATAGTGCCCATACGTATACGCCTGCGGCGCCCCATCATCGATGATCGCAAAACTCGGGAAGCGGATCTTCTCTTCGGCACACACCCGTTGAACAAAAACCTGGAGGTGTTCCGGAAGTTCGGATTTATCAACCCACCGAGCGGTGTAGAGAAATCGGAGTGTAAGATCGAGGATCCATGGTGCAAAAATAAATTGGAGTACAACAAACGTAAGTCCAAAGAGAATTCCGCCCGAGGCACTAACGATTCCGAATTCAACGGCGGTGATTAGGAGCAGTGTCAGAGCGCCATACAGTATCCCCAGCATCATCAGTGACCGCACGAGGAGATTCGGAAGCACTCGGGCTCCTGTGGCTAACTCTCGATGCCGTTTATGCGCCTCGTGGGATGACGGGTCGTTGTGTCGTGTCATGCTGTGCCCTCTTTTTCCAAAGCTTTCCCTATCCGCGATTGCGCACTCATGCGGGAATATCCACTCCAGAACGGGAGTAACGGATATTGCAACGAAAGACTTTAGGGAACGGCTCTAGAGATCGCATCATAGCGATGTTAGGTAAAGCGCTAAGCATGAGAGGTCTCCAATCGACCCGAAAATACAGAGGGGCGCGCGGGACCGTTAGGCAGACTTCAATGCTCGCTTCATGATCTCTTTCGCCATCCCCATCGGGCTACCGCCGGGTAGACCAGCACTTGCAAAGGCGAGGCCTGTTAGCATTCCGGTAAGAGGCTGTAACGGATTTTCTTGATTTGGTTGCGCTATTTGAGCCACTGCCCCCTCTAAGGCATTGAGGGCGTCGCGTGGACCAAGGCGAGTATCGGGAGTAGATTGATCCTGCATCGTATTTGCTGATTGGCGGGGGCTATTCTGAAACATACTCAAAACCTCGCAGACACAACTCGTTTAAACCGAACTGCCCAAAACAGGCCTGAATATCAGACCATCGCTAACTGGTATGGAGAAACTATCAGTGGGTGTGCGGTAGTACCGCGGAAAAAGCTAAAAATGCCGGAAAATCAGGGAGTAAGGTCGAGTCTTAATCGGCACGATGCCGCTAATAAGGACAGTGCCACCCAGGCACCAAGAGGCCCCAACGGCCCCTCCTCCATCCCGAACGCGCCCGGCGGGGCCAAAGCTACCTCCTGTTGCCGGTAACGCACGTACCTTGACTCCGATTGAGGCGTCAGTCGACCTACCTCCTCCGAGCTGTCCGATTATTACGCCCACGGGGAAGAGTGGCGTTAACGTCGAGCACAAGACACCTTTCCCTCGTCGGATGGCCTGGAAGAGACCATGATATGCTCACCTCCGACTTTGCCGAGAGTGACCCCAAGACAAGTACGTGCTCTTCAGCAATGCGGGTTAATCCTCCCTGCGCGGTCGCGCAGCTGCTTTATACCAGCGGCGCTCTTTGAAAAGTTGCAAGACCGCTTCGGCCACTCCCCGGTAGAGGGGGTTCTCAAGGCCTTCGGGCAAACTGCCAGTAGCTGTTCCTAGTTGTCGGCTCTGGATCTTCTCGAACTGCCTGAACTCTGGGGCATTCTCAATCGGATTATTGTTTCTGTACTGGATGAGAAATCCCATGGCAGCCTCAAGCCGTTGGTCGGGTGACAATTCAGCTAGCGAACGCAACACGCTTTGGACTGAACCCCGTGCGAAAACGAACCCGGGAATTATCTGTTGTTGATACTTGAACCGAGCTTCGGCGTTCTCGCGTCCGATGGCGACGTCGATCGTGCTTTCGTCAACACCATGCATGTGATTTTGGGGATTCGGCGCTATTACGGCTTTGTCGTTATCTTTCCAGCGCTTCTCGATCCACGCGATGAAGCCCGGGAAGTGCTGTGCCGTGAAGCGTGCTACGAGTTCGTGAGCATCGCAGGTCGTATTCGGTACCTGGCCTCGTAATGTAGCCGCTGCGCGTGCAATGCGGTCCGGGCTAGACCTCTTAGCGCTCTCATGACACCGTGACGACGAGCTGGCAATACGACTAGCTGTAAGCTTTGCGCATCTGCGAGGTTGAGTCGCTACTTGGGTTGATCTCATATCACTCTTCTCCTCCTTCAAGAATTTCTATCGCGCGATTGAATCGGGAAAGCTTCTCCTCTTCGCTCACATCATCCGCCACAAGAAGCTTGGCGATCTCTTCGCGAAGCACCTCGAGAAGCGCTTCCTTTGTATGCTCTTCGTTTTGCATATAGGTTACTAGTGAGCGCAGCACTCCTTCCTGAGTCCAGTCACTTTGAGAAGTATGCCAGACTGGGCCTATTACTCAAATTTTTTCCTTGTTCCCAACTACGGTCGAGTATCGGCGAGAAAGAGTAAAGGGTTAGATTGCGACTACGCCAGTATCGTCACTTCGGGAGGCGTTCTGCATCTCCGCACCTAGCGGAGATGCCATTAGAATTCAGGCCCGTGGAGGATGTGGCGGTAGCAATACGCTCAGGTCCAAACCATCCATAACAGATTGGAACGGATACGGACCTGCTTTGAAAATTCGAACGCTGAAGTCGGATTGAGCCAAGAAACGGGTAGTACTACCGCACATGTAGGTGTTACTCGCTGAGGAGTGCTCGGAGAGCTACAGCCCCTGCTGATCAATCCGGCGGTGCGCCCTCACAGCCTCTTCCTTTGAGATCTGACCATCAAGGTATGCAACCTCAATAGCAGAGTGGTACTGCGCTGGGGATAGGTTCTCATGGCTCTCGAGCCCACGAACGCGGTCTAACGAATAGTCGCCGGCTGGTGGCTGAGAAGCAGAGAAACATCCACTAAGAAGAAGGAGCCCTACAAGAGAGAGACGCTTGAAACCACGTGCTTGCATAGATACCTCACTCATTACGCATGAAGAGGATCCGCACTTGTAAACCATTTGCTTCAGCTGGGAGTTGCTCACGTAGCAAATCCGGTGATTTCAGCCGATTACATGATACCTCGCAGTACTTCAGCGCTACGGGGCACCTGCTATTTCAGCACTTCCTTAGACGCTACCCAGCGATATTTAAGGGTTGGCTGCCCCCGCTCCTCACCGATGGTTTCTCCCTCTAAGGTCTTCCCATCAGCAGAGATGCGAGCGGTATTCCTAATGCGAATACTCGGGGTCTTCACAACTTCAAACTCAATCTGATTGTTCTGTGTAACAGTCCAGGTAAAGTTGCTGCGTAATCCCATCCTACGAATCGTCGATGCGCCACCAAGCGCAGCATCCGTCATTGTAAAGCCCTCGCGCTGACCATCCTCAGTGGTGTTAAACAGGAACATCCCTCCGAGTTGGGGATTTAAGCCCGCAACGCTCTCGATCTTCCACTGCCACGCCCCACTGAATCGACGTTCGATCTCCTTGAGCACCTCAGGGCTTGGTTCAAATATCGACGCATCACTCTCTACTTCCTTCGCATACGATGGCGAGGTAGTCGCTCCTGCGACACCTGCACCCATAATCGCTGCTGCGCCTGCATTTCCGCGAGCGGTCCAATCGATGCTCTTGCCAAAGATTTCACGGCCATCGACCTCGCGCCGATAGCCACGAATGACCTCGATATCGCGCGAGGGATCGTACGTTGCATTTTGAGGAAGATAGAGGTGCGTGACTCCACTGGCCGCAAGTGTTTTAACTTCGCCAGGTTCGGAGATCCCGTTCTGATTTTCATCAAACCAGAGACCCAGATCGCGTAGCTCTTTGCCGCTGATCTCGCCATTACCATCACTATCCTGAGTGGCTAGTGCAGCATATCCATGTGGCCACTGCTGGGCAGTACCCGTGGTGAGACTCGCTAGCCTCTGACCACCAAACGTCCAGTGACCAAAGAGCTGTGCTGCCGACGTTATGCGCCCCTTATGCTCAGGGTCGTACACCAGGAGCGGTGCCGCTGCCGATGCGCGCCACACCCAGTACGCGCCGACCTTGTCGAGCGCGAGGGGGAAATTGACCAACGTCGGAGTCGGGATCCCCTCCTCGGCGGCATCGCTCCATATCAACGATATCGGTGACCCATACCACCTGAAGGTGTACTCACCCCGCAACGCCGCTTCACAATTCGGGTTTAATGTCTGAATAGTCGAAGGGTCTACAGGATTGCAATTAGCATCGAAATAAAAGACAAGTTCATTTATTGCTCCATTTTTAATCCATGTGCCCTTTGCTGCAAGAGGAGAGCCTATATAGCCTCTCTTGTCTGGGCCCTCCAGGAATTTCAGCCCTAAGTTAAAGCACGCACCATTGTCACCTGACTTATATTTTTTAATTCTCTTGGCTCTTTCGGCTTCTACTCCAAGATAAAAGTATACCAACATTCCATCGTCATACCGATTAGCGTTTCCACTGCAGGTAGTCGTTATTCGGGCGAACTCCCTCGCCCGAGCAAGATCCGCTCCGTAGCAAGTTCCAACTCCTTCAGCCTGTTCCACGGTGTCATCAAGCGCCGCTATAATAGCTGCCCTCTGGTCCACGGTGAGGCCGGACTGCGACAGAGGAAGCGCCGCCAAGGCCTTCACATAGTCGGTGAGGTATTTGCCTATTTCAGCTTCCTTAGCCTGCTCAGTAATTCCTGCCTCCTGATTGTCATTTGGACTATCACAGGCGGGATCACCCATATCGATAAATCCATCTTTGTCGTCATCAATTCCATTCTCACACTGGAGGCGTTTTTTTGGGTCGGGGTTCTTTTCGAAATTTCCCTGTGGCCCACTACATCCTAAATCAGCCGGATAATCGATAGCTCCATCACCATCGTCATCCTGTCCGTTCTGACACTGCGCGAGCACGTCACCTTCGTTTGTATCAAGCTTCGAAGAGCAGCCAAAATCGGCCGGAAAATCGACCGCTCCATCGCCATCATTATCGCGGCCATCCTGACAGGCAGTAGTTGCACTATTCTCGGTGTTATCATTGGCGTTCGAGCACCCCGGGTCTGCCATGTCCTTCAGGCCATCTCCGTCATCGTCCTTCCCATTCTGACACTGCTGCTTTGTCGCTGCTTCGGTTGCGCCCTGTGTCGAAGCGCACCCTAGATCGGCTGGATAGTCTATAAATCCATCGCCATCATCGTCGATTCCATTCTGACATACTGACTGAGCATCGCCTTCGTCAGTGTCCTTGGCATTTGCACACCCCTTATCAGCAGGGTAATCTCGCGCACCATCGCCGTCGTTATCGGCACCATCGGAGCACGCTGGAAGAGCGGTTCCCTTCGGCCCACCAGCCTCAGAGTTGTCTCCTCTGTTTGCACAATCAGGGTCCTCAGCATCGATCTTCCCGTCTTTGTCGTCGTCCTTGGTATTAGCACACAGCGGGAGCGGTCCGGCTTCTTGGTTGTCTAAAGCGCCTGTGCAGTTAAAATCACCCTGCCAATCAATCCTGCCGTCTCCATCGTTATCAAGACCATCAGAGCACTCGGGCTTCTTATCGGCACCTTCCGAGTTCATTATCTTCTGGTACTTGCCTTTTGCGTCAAAGCATCCGGGGTCCAATGAATCAACAGCCCCGTCTCCATCGTTGTCAATTCCATCTTGGCAATGCGTGGTGCCATCATTCTCTTGGTTATCTTGTGGGTCGGAACAACCTGGGTCAGTAGCGTCGATGAGGCCATCACCGTCATCGTCCTTCTTATTCTGGCAGAGGCGCGGCGTACCATCGCTCTCTTTCTTGATCTGGCTCGATATGCAGGAGAGGTCTGCTGGCTTACCTCCACCACCCAGATAGTCGACTCCGCCGTCACCATCGTTGTCGACGCCGTCATTACACTCCGTCGCTGAGCCGCTTTCAGTAGCATCAAAGGTGCGAGCGCAATCGATATCTTTAGTATCTACCGCACCATCGCCATCGTTATCGGCTCCGTCTGAACATTCATAGACGATCTTGTCCTTCGCCTTGAGGATCGCATTGACCGGAGCTTCAACCTTGGACCACTGCAGATTGTTCTCCTCAAAGAACTCCTTCCACATTCCAATGTAAAAGGTCTGCCGTGAATCAGAAACACCGGTGAATATATTTGTCCAATTTTTTAAGCCCACCATTTTCGACTGCCACTTGAAGTAGGGACACAGGTGTGGTGTGGGAGGATCGGATGGAGTCGTCGTAACAACTACGCCGCCGTGTCCATGCTCTCCGCCATTCTCGATTTGAGCGATTAGTGGGACGGGGAGAAGTGCCACAGAATATGCGATTGAAGTACAGAGCACTAACCGGAGGCACGACCAATAAGATTGACTAAGGATCATAATGAAGCCCCTAATGACCTTTTACACCCAGGCTATCGGCTTCTGGCCCAAAAAACTTTGGGGAAACTTTTTTCTTATCCCCGACTAGCGAGAGATTCCAAGGACATTTCAGTCAGTTAGCACTTTCTCGCAAATGACAGTGCGGTGCTATTTCCCGAAGTAGATCTCCTGCAGCTGCTCATTACGCCGGACATTCTCAGGGGTGTCATCGAGGATTATACGCCCCTGATCAAGCACGAGAACCCGTTTACTAAAGCTCTGCACAAAGTTGATATCATGCTCAATGATGAGCGTTGTCTTCCCAAGCGCTTGCACGTGGCTAATAAGGGCGGCCACCTCGTCTTTCATCTTCGGCGACACTCCAGCGGTTGGCTCGTCGAGGAGAAACACCTCAGCACCGAAGGCGAGCGCGCGAATAATCTCAAGGAGTCGCATCTGACCACCAGAGAGCATCCCTGCTCGGTCGTTTGCCTTTCCTTCGAGCTTCACCTGCGCTAGAAATTCCTTGGCTTTCGCCCGAATCGCACGGCTCGTTGTAGACCACGGTACAAATGTGCTCCACATACCGGCCCGAGCCTCGAGTGCGACGACGAGGTTCTCGAGTACCGTCATCTCTCGAAAGATGCCGAAGCTTTGAAAGACTCGACCGATACCTAACTCCGCACGGAGATAGGGAGCCATATGTGTTATATTCTGTTCAAGAAATGTAATTGAGCCTTTGTTCGCGCTTACAAAACCACTAAGGCAGTTAAAGAGCGTTGTTTTGCCACTCCCGTTGGGGCCAATTATTCCGATCGCATCGCCAGGCGCAGCTTCAAACGAAACGCCATTCAAGATATTGGCATCCCCGATCCGTACATGAACATCTGAAACTGTAAGCATTTATACCTCTCGTTGAGACGGAAAGAGACGCTTTCGGTTAATCCATACAACAGCCAGTAACACGATACTGTGCAATAGCTGCCGCATCGGCCCCAAGATTGACGATGGTAGATCAAGAAATCGGAGAGGCTCAGGTAAAAGTACCAAAAATATCGTGGCTGCAAGGCAGCCCCAAAAAGACCCCGGCGAGCCAACCACCACAATACTGAGCAGAAATATCATCTCTGCAAAGGAGAATGATGATGGATCGATGTAGTTGAGGTAGTACGAAAAGAGCGATCCGGCAATACCTGCAAACAGGGACGAGATGAAGAACGCTGTAGTATTCAACAATCGAACATCACGTCCTAACGCCATGGTAGCGAGGCGATCCTCTGCCTGAGCCCTCAACACGCGAGCGAACGAGCTCTTGAATAAGAGGTAGAGGATCACTTGCGATGAAACTGCAAGGATAAGCGTGAGCAGAAGGAACTGAGAATTCTCATAGAGAGCACGTCCACCAAACTCGGGACGTGGAATACCAGGAATGCCCAAAACGCCATGAGTTACACTCTTCCAGTTTATTAGAAGCGCCGAAACAACTGAGCTAAATGCGAGGGTTCCGATGGCGAAGTAGTCTCCGGCTAATCGAAGCGCGATACCTCCCAGCAGAAATGCAAATACTCCACTCACGAGTGCACTTGAGAGCATGCATCGAAACGGGCCCATCTCAAACTCAGTCGCACCCAACGCCGTCACGTAGGCGCCCAGGGCGTAGGCAGCAACATGCGCTAGGTTAAAGAGCCGGCCTAGCCCAATCGTTACGTTGAAGCTCTGCGCCAGGATGACGTAGATACCAACGAGGATACACAGGTGAATGTAATATTCCATCGCTTACTACGCGGCGCGCCTCCGGATCGATAGCAGCCCCTCGGGTCGGATCAAAAGCACTACGAGAATAATGACATAGGCGAAAGCATCCTTATAGCCCGCCGGTAGAGAGTAGGTAGGACCGAAATCGAGCCCCAACCCGAAATTCTCCACAAATCCGAGAATATAGCACCCGAGGACCGTGCCCCAAACATTTCCGAGACCGCCCAATATCAACGCGGCCAACCCCTTCATCGTATATCCATGCCCCATCGTTGGTTGAAGATTCGTCTCATAGCCGATCATGATACCGGCATACATCGAGAGGAGCGTTCCGAGTACAAAGACCCCAAGTCTAACGTGCGGTACCCGAATAGAGAGCGCCTGCGCTGCCACAAAGCGCTCAGACACCGCACGGACCTGCCGGCCAAATGAGGTCGCATGCATCAGGCACGCAATCAACGTTAGGATCGCGAATGCTGAGGCGATGATGCCGATCTGAAGTTTTGTGATAAACACGGAGCCGATCTCAAGGCTCTCTGCTGCTGCACCGCTGTCGAGTGATTTCACATTTACTCCAAACACCATCGAGACCGTCGACTCAAGGATCGTGGCAAGCGCTAAGGTCGTCACCAGCGGTAGCATCTGGCTGAAGCGTTCGAATGGGAGGATGAAGACAAGCAACACAATCAGGGCAAGCACCGTCATCATGACTGAAGTTCCTAAAGCTGCCATAGGAACACTTAATCCCAACTCAACGGAATAAAAGTAAAAGAGATAGGCCCCGACCATCATCAGGTGGCCATGAGCAAAGTTTAGGATCTTCAAAATACCGTAGGTGAGTGAGAACCCCACTGCTACAAGAGCATAGATGCTCCCCGTAATAAGCGAATGAACGACAAGCTGGGGTACGATTTCCATTGGCAGGAGTGTAGCAATACTTGGCCGACTGGGCTAGTCCGCATATTGCATTAAGCCTGCTACTACGAGCGCCGATAACAGCGCTTTTTCGGCTCAAAAATCGATTTTCAGACCGGAAGGTATCTCGATACGATTCCGCCCTGAAAATAGTTTTGGCCCATCGTGGAATCGAGTGGGTAAAATTGTTGTTTGCGGGCGTGAACATGCTCGAGCACGTAAACGTGAACGTACCCGAAAAAGTGTGGTCACACGCCCTGGAGGCAAAGTTTAGAAAGCATGGCACCAATCCGTGTTAGCAAAAGCTTTCAGGTGCGATATTCGTCCGGGGAGAGGTGGCCAAGGGCGTTAACAAATCAAAGAGGTCACCACACTCCATGACGGACCTCGTGCTATTGAGAAATAGTGCCGTTTATCGGCTTGTTTGAGCTTGCCGGCACCTTCGGCGATGTTGCGCACAATCGAAAATGGTGCGCGCTTAAACTGATCTTGGAGTTCTCCGTTTCCCCTGGGTAGCCGGTCTCAAATCTCAACAGTAGTGACGACGAACTCTAGCAGGGTGGTAACCATCCAATTTTTCGTAATCCAGCATACTACTAGATATCGATCGCCGGGGCAGAAAGTTGCTCGATCGGGTATGTTCACGTTCACGTTTACGTTTACGAGCACGTGATTCATCACTGAAAACAATGGATTATGGCCCATCAGCAGTCATTGGCACCCACTTGATTCCCCGATGACCCATTTAACATTTCGCACTAAAGAGAACTTAGCGGAGTGGGACCGACGGGGCTACAGAAAAATAGCCAGTCTTCGGCAGATATGCAGCTCACTGGAAAAGGTTCAACGTGTACGGACCAGCACAGGACCGCGGAGGAGGATTCAGATAATCTGATTCCTCCCGCATTTTTCTAGGATTGCCCAGAGATCGGTTGCTAGTGTCGCACTATCGTAATCGAGATGCCGTCACGAACTGTACGGCTTCGATGCTCGATAGTCGAAGATTCCGAGCCCTTCTCGGCAACTTCGATTCTTTCACAATCGAATATGGGTAGTTCTACGTTTGTAAGGTTATATTACGTTTTTTGACACCTGGTTGATTGGCTACTGTGACTCGATACCGAGGTCATCACGACCCTTGATCGCTTTCAAGAGCGATGAAGCGTCGTGACTGACACCGGCCGTATACGCTTTGCGTCTACGATCGATTCGGTTTCGACTTTCCACAAACTCACACTCACAATCAACAACACATCAAATAACTCATGAGTACTTCACCCAATTCCCCCTCCTCTGGAGGGGCCTCGGGACCGGGTAGGTCCACATCCTGGTGGGTCAAGCCTCTGCTCGGCGCCATCGGTTTGGTAGCTCTCAGCTACTTCTTCCCCAACGCCTCTCGCAAGGTCCAACAGTACGGGTTCCCTGTGGCGCTCGTCAGCGCTGGGATCCTGGTGCCACTTGTTAGCCTCATGTGGATTACCCGACCTGGAGGAAGCAAGCTGCTTCGTCTCGGCCTGGTCCTTGCGGGGTTCGCTGCGGCTTCCTTCTTCTTCGGACCTGTGATTCGGCCTTGGCTCAAAACCATGACTACCGGATCCTCCAAGTCCAAGACGATCAAGGATACGTTCCAGAACGCAGTCGAGGGGTTCATCCCGAGCCTCTCACCTAACGATCTGCTGGAAAAGTTGGTTGAACTGGAAGCCGAAAAACCGGCCACGGTTCAAGATCTCTTCGGTCCGAACAGCATCAAGACCCCGGAGGGAACCCCTCAGTGGTTGGCTAATGCTGCGAGGATTGAGGAGGGCGTCTGCGAGCTCTTGGTCTTTGTCCGCGACGTGCGTCGCTTGAAGGAGGCCAAGGGGGTCTCTTGGCTTCGGTCTGAGGCTAGTGCGTGGGCCGAATTCTTCTCCAGCAAGGAGTCGAAAGACGGATCCACCACACCTCTCCGACTCAAGGCCCTCCTCAGTGCGGAGCGCGGTTACACAACCAACCCGTCCTTGCCGGACGACGTTGTGCAGCTGTTGAGCCTTCGGGTTGCGGAGGTTGGTGCCCTTTGTCGTCGCATTAACGCCGAGGCCCCCGAGGGGCTTCCGGAGTTGGAGGCGCGTATCAAAGCCTTTACCGATAGCTGGACGGTGACGTCGAGCGAGCGGTTGGCTGAGACGAGACAAAGGAACAACCGGCGTGCCGAGGTGACTATCCTCATGGAGCTGATTGGTAACTTCAATCTGCTTGCAGACCGACTGAAAAACGGTCGATTGAGTCTCCAACAGGACTCATCTGCAACACGAGGTGCTCTCGAATCAGAGATCCAGAACGCTTCAGACGCGTTCTACGAGCCTCTGACGACGCGGCAGTTTGCGCAAGCGCTTGCGGCCATTCGCATACTGCAGGATCGGTTGGGTCCTGAGCCAAAAGCCGCCGCCGAAGGGTTTCGTGCCCTCGAAGCGCGGTTGACGCAGATCAGATCTATCAGCGACCAAAAGGCGTTTGCCAAGGCCGCTGAGCAGTTGATGATCGACGCCCGGCTCGAATTGGAGTTGCTCGATCGCTCGATTGACTCAGCTGCAGACGCTCTTCCGATCACGAAGAAAGGCCAATTCGAGGACAAGGTGAAAAGCCGGAAAACCTCGATGAAAGTCGCGCTGCAAAGCGCTCCTTCACTTCAACAGGTTGTTGTTAACAACAGCGCTCTTGACCTCGATGCGGATGGCTTCAAACGCTGTCAGCAAAGTACGGTTGAGCTGATCGGTGGGTTTCTTTCAAGTGTGAAGTATTACCAGGACTTCCTCGAGAGCTTGAAAGCAGCATCCAAGTCGTTTCTGTGAGCGACCAACCACGGTGGGTGTTCTTCCTAGTTTTTTAAACGACGTAGAACACCCATCCCTTTTACCCGAAGTTGAACTTCACCCTCATCTTTTCACTACCCTTCGCCTACGAAGTAGGCCGAAACATTAGTATGCCAACGAAGGACAAAAGGGCGCAGAGATTCACCCAAGGACCAGCGTCTTGCCGTAATACCCGTAGAACTCTCCGTCTCAGCAACATTGGCGGCGAGGGTGGATTGCGAGAGTCTGTCGAAACCGGCAGATTGAGGATGCGTGACGTGGCCAACCCGCCCTATTTGCAGGAGTGGGATGGTGCTTGGAATTATGATGGCGGGGCTAGGAGAAATTCTTTCTAGCTTCGCAGACACGGGCAAGAAGGCGCTCGCTACAACGTTCTCGCCCGAGGCGATTATCATCATCACCAGAACAAGTGGTATTATCGTGAACATCACGTACCTATCCTTCATAGGTTTTCCGGAGGTTCAGTGGCGCGCACCCTTTCTACCTGCTCTTGCACTCGGCATGCTGGGAGCGGCCGGTGAGGCGCTCTTTATGTACGGCTGCGAGGCACCGACCTCTCACTCGCCACACCGCTACTCGCGTTAACGCCGGTAGTCGCTGGGCTTCTCGGCTATCTCTGGTTCGGTGAGATTCTTAGCAATATTGCTGGACTCAGCGTTGTGGCCACTATAGTCGGCGCTTACCTACTCAACGTGGAAGGACCCGTGGGCCGCAATGTTTTTCTACCAATCATAAAACTGCTTGGAGATCGCAGTTACCTACTCATTCTACTGGCCGTTGAGACAGGATGCGTTTTTTTGTCGGGCAGGAGTACGGATTCTTGCACAGCTCACCAGTTTTCTTCGGGACGCTCATGCTCTTCGTTAACTGGATTATCTTCGGGCTCTGCACCTTAGTTAAGGGAGTTCGCGCGAGTGATGCGCCGACAGACGGTCGGACGTTGGGCCTAATTGCGCTCACAGGCCTTACCTGGGCCGGTGGGATGACATTAGTGTGTACTTCATTCCACTATACCTTGGCTGCGTATGTGAGTAGTGCGCAGCAGATCCAAATTCCTGCCGCAATTGTACTTGGTGCCAAGTGTCGAGGTGAGGATTCCTTCAAGCAGCGCCTGACAGCGGAATTAATCATGATGGTGAGTGTCGTAATGATATCGCTTGGCGCGGGGTAATTGAGTAGCTATCGCTGTGCACGCCGGCCAAAACTCTTAACAAACCGACTCAATGCGCTCTTTCGCCCCCCAAACACTCTACGAACGAAGCTATCCACAATTGGCTTGAGCTTTTGATAGACGGTTCGATCGTCGTGAAATAATGGCTCAAACTCTTTTCCCTCGGGTATTCCTGCTTCCCTCTTGAGTCTAGCGATCATTGCTGACTCCCCTAAGTATCGTAGCGCAGTAACTACCTCCCTACCGAACGGATGTGTGAGGATACTTTGAGGCTGGAGAGTGAGGAGAAAATCTCGACCACGATGGAGCATAATCCTCTGGTTGCCCGTGATGATAACAGCCTCCTGAATATCTACCCCTGGTGCATCGGAGGAGATGATCCCATGATAGCCCGCGGCTGCCACCTCACTCTGCCATCGGTTGTCATTGAGCCCGCCTTTGTAGCCTAGTCTCTGCAGATACGTATGGAATCGTTGTAAATTTTCCTGTGCGACTCTCAGGAATCTAGTAGGCGCAACGAAATCAAAGACAAGTAACTCCGTGCCATGTCCAAGGTAGGAAGTGGGATTCGCCGAGCAGTAAGCACCTGGCCCTAGCAGAGCCATCTCTCTGGGCCTGAGCTTGGCGTAGCACTCGTCGCCAAACACGACTGTTTGTTGGTCTCCTAAAAGGCGTTGCGCCCGTCTCTCGGTGCCCCAGCCATACAGCTTCGTGCCTTCGGGAAGAACCGTAATCGACACGAAATCTTGGTCCAAGACAAGGGGTATTCTTGAGGAGGTAACGAAGTATCTGCGCGTGTCGCTGGCATCGGTTTTGACCTGTCGACCAGACGGAAAGAGGTACCGAGCCTCGCGGTCCAACTTGAGCAAGAGCAGATCGGACGCGCCATCCTGATGCATCCGAGAAATTTTCTGATTGTAGTGCGTGATTATCTCAAGTCCGGTTTCTGATCCCTCTGCCATTCGTCTCAATAGAGAAGGAGCATTAAAGAAGCTGCTCTCAGGGTGAGAAATGCGCGCACTCGTCGTGCGTGGTACATCAACCTTTGTGTAATCGCCGGGATACTCAATCACCTGGAGATTGGTCCATCCATTTTTCTTCGCATATTCAGATACCACTTGAGCGACCTCGGCAGTTGCAGCTGGCTCAAGATCGTTAAGATAGATGATACCCTTATCCCCCTTTGCACCAACTAGTTTGGCCAGATGTTTCAACAGGTGATCGTGTTGCTTCTCTGATGGAGTAAATCGCGTTTCCACGGTAGCGCGCAGAGACCCGTAGTTTGCGGCCCCCCATTCCATGTGAGACCACATTGCCGAACTATCAACGCGTCCCCCAATTGGAGCTGTCAACGCTTGGAACTGATAGTTGGCCTCCGTCTGTGAGGACTCAGCGGGCTGCTCCCACGGAACTAAAGGGGGCCGGACACCCCCACCAGGGTTAGGTTCTCGTTGGTCTTTTAAATCATGCATGGCTGATATGCTCAAATGTGAGACAAGAGTACTCCTGTAATCTAGGGTCAAGGGCTCCGCTTGATTTGCACAGAAAACTGCATGGCTGGTCTCGACGCTGCTCAAGCCTTACGCTTAGTTTTGCACTCTTCATCGCATCCGTTCGATCTACGGGACCGAACCAACCTTCTGACTGAGCTGAGATGAAGAAGATTGATTTGTCTTCTGCTAGGCAATCAGCAAGCTCTCCAAAGATTGATCCAATGTCTGGGTTAGGCCGAATATCTCCATCACCATCGCACAGGAGTGCAAACGGGCGCTCCGTAGGCCGCACAGCGATGATGTACTCGTGAATCTGCGCGACAACTTTTGAGACTACGGTCGAGTCGATTACGTTGATGCTTTCCGCACCCCGCAACGTCATTATCACTGCCTCCTCGCTTGTGAGTGGGGTCATGCGCTTCTGCCAAAGTTTGAGATCGCTACCGATGCAATGTGCCCTAGCTGGCGCCTCAGTCGACTGAACCATTAGGGTGGTTTGCTGTGCCTCTTGACGTACAACGTTAGTTCCCTTGCTTGGTCCCATAGAACGAAGTCCCCGGCGCTTGTTGTCGATTGTTTGGAACGGCGCTTCGTTCTGGTTATGAAGTATTTGAGAGAAAAGAGTCCTAAGTTACAACCACACGCCATGCGAAGGCCGGCTTGGAGAAGGCAGTACTCAGGCTTTCCTCCAGGAATTACACGGTTTTATGGACTAAGTTGGTCCGACATCCGACCGGGGGGCTCGACTGGTAGAAGGTTCCGTTTGCCTGTTTAGGGTCTGCCCTTACCGTCTGTCAATTGCAGAGCCAGAGAGTGCTGATAGGGAGCTCGTGTTGAGCGAAGACTTTCACATTCAAATCTCCGCCGAAGATTGGCGGACCTCATAGTACGAATCGTTTGGATTAGAGGTACATTTAGCTTGTCGGAGAAGCCTCTCAAGAGTTCGTTCTGTAATCCAAAAACTCAAGGCCAGCCGATGCCCCTGCAGGGAGCAGCTCTCATCCAACCCGGAAAGACAAATATGCTCACACAGCCTGGCCCGTTGAACTGCTTATACAAAGGCGCGGGATCTCACTATTCCTCACCGTTGGGTGTTTCGTGGTAGTGTGCAGTAATCTAACTTCATACAACACCTATCATGATTACAGTCCTCTTTGGGCCCCCCTGCGTAGGAAAAGGAACCGTAGCGAGGGAGCTCTGCTCCGACTCCGCGTACGTGCTCATTCCCGCCGGTGAATTACTTCGCTGCATTCAAGGGCAACCAAGCTTAATAAACCTGAGCGCCCATCCGAGCGGTCCTCAATTGAGGGCGGCCTGGGAGCCGGCCTATGCCGAACTCCTAAACTCAGGTCGATTCCTCCCCGATGACTACGTCATTCGGCTCGTGGACCTGTACAAGGCAGGATTCCCCA
Source organism: Bdellovibrionota bacterium (assembly GCA_044344945.1). GTDB lineage: Bacteria > Bdellovibrionota_C > UBA2361 > UBA2361 > OMII01 > OMII01. Next base: position 16,822 of record JBIJBZ010000001.1, read on the forward strand.
GCAGTTCCAAATTTCTCTATGACGGATTCCCGCGCAACCTTTCCCAGGTGATTGCGCTTGACCTCTCTCTGCGCCAATCAGGGCACAATCCGAAAGACCTACAATTCATTACCCTCGAAGCTCCCGATGAGAAACTGAAAGAGCGAAATCACCTGCGGTTTATGACGGGACAACGGGCAGATGACGATCCTGCGACCTTTGCTGATCGCCTGCGCACATATCGTCAGAGCGCCGTGGATATCTGTCACTATTACCGAAAAAGCGGACGAGAAATTGAGATCGATGCAGGTGGGACCATTCAAGAAACGGTAGTAAAGCTGCGAAAGGAGCTCGGACGTTCGTATGCTGTCTCCCTGCCACTCCTTCCACCTATTTCAGAGAGTTACTCGCCAGGCGATCGACAACGCGCACGGGCGGTTAATCCCTGATTCGACGTTCCACATGATGCGACAATCGCCCTGTAATGTTCACTCACGCGTGCCTGCGATGTGAAAAAGCGATGCAACTGCCGAGCCGCATGTATCGCCTCAATCTTTACTATGCCTCTGCGCTCCTCGTTGCTTTCCTGACCTTACGCACCCTACGCGCGCTAATCAATAAACTGGGCGATGGACGGGAATAGGTCATCCAAACTCAAGCGAACGTGTTGGACCGTAAACTCGCGATTGACCCGGCCAGGCGAGCTGAATACTGGAGCGCCACGAATCCATAACACTCATCAATTTACGAACTCCTCAAGAAGGGCACTAGCGAGCTATTCTCTAAATACCTCAAGAAATCTCGGTACATACTGCGCTTGAAACGCTATGGACACGGGTTCTGCCTCCCCCGTCTGTAAATTGCAGAGCCAGAGAGCATTGTGAGTAATGATAGTAAGATTGTTTTCAGCAAGGACCTTTACCATTCGAACATCCCCCGGACATTTTCGAATAGTATACTTCGTGCCAGTCGGGTCTGGAATGTACTGTGCTTTGCGGAGAAGCGTCTCAAGAGTTCCTTGAGGCTCCCTTTCTCTCATATCAGCTAATTCTAAGTCGGTAAGAGAGCCGCTATCTCCCCGCTTCTGGAGTAGCTTTGATATTTCGTCAATGAGCGCCTGCGGGTCCTCCCCTACTCCCAGGCGCCTCTCGAATGCGAGCGCCTCGGAATACGTTAACGCCGTCGATGGCCGATCGTAGCCTTGCTCGAGAACAAATCGCGCTTTAGGGTCTTTTTGGTAAAGATCCTGCAGGACGGCATCGACTAGCACGTCCCGTTCGTCGTAGGGGATCTCATGGAGTCGGAAGACTCCGGGAGCAATCTGAGTCGCTTCATTCCAGATGTTTTGTGCGATCTGCGCAGCTTCCTGGTAGCGTTCAATGAGAGGCTGAATACAGCTCGGCACTTCAGCTCCCTGCGCCAATTGCTGAATCATGGTAGTTATCGTGGCAAACGTCTCCGCACGATTACCTCGCCGGTTTAGACAAAACGGGAGATTTTCACGGTGCAGGGCGATCAGGGCGGCACGATAATTGGCTATACGGGAATCGCCTACTTCCCGTTCACTGGCATGGGCTACGGCGAGTAGGGAGTGAACTATCGGATCATCAGATTCGCTGACTATACTTGATACGAATCCCCGAATCGGAATTCGCGGATCCTCTCGCTTCCCGAGGGGAACAGCGTCATCAACACTGTTGAGCGTTCCGTGAAGAGAGCCTCCTGAAATGACATACGCCCCTACTACCTGCGACAGCTGGTTACGGTAAAAGCTTGCAGCAGATATAAAGAGCGCCTGTTCACCCTGGGCGACCTTCTTTGTGAATTCACATTCACCAAATCCGTTCAGGGAATTACTGAGTGCGGTCTCTCCCGTGACCTTGAGCTGGGGCGCGTTTCCCCGCTCGTTTTGTATCGCACGATAGAGAGCTGCGGCTGAAAGAATGTTCGTCAGAGAAGAAGCGAGGTCCCCGTGTTCGATTACAAAGAGGAGAGTGTCAACTTCGTTGAGCGCCATCGGAACCTTTGGTAAAGAGACGGAGTTGGTGACCGATGGCAGCGGCCTGTTGGAAGGATGCTGAGTCGAAGATGGTGTCTGATCAGGCGTCATAGCCCCTTACTGCAAATAATCTTGGTCTACGCCTCAGAAAAGGCCTGGCGGACTTTTGTTTGCTACCCATGTGATAGCCGGTCTTAGGCACAGAAGCTACTGATTTTCTCTAGCGGTGTGTCAATCCTGATCCCCATACGCCTCGTGAATCCACAATCGATCAATATTACCCAGGCTGCAGCAGGTAATTTAAAATAGATGCTTGCTCGCGTATAACACTCCCGCTCTTAAGGACCGGAAATATTCTTGACATACTACAAGGACTGAACAACTCTCAGACTCGGATGCTAGGTGTCAACGGTAAATCAGCATTGTATGGGTTTCAGGAGAGACGGTCTATTCAAGGGTAGAGTCAGTTTTAGTTCGAAGGAACTCAACCTTCTTTTTGTACTAGTTCTCGTGGCAGGGGCAGTTCTGCGTCTGATCTATCTTAAGGAGCTTCCGATCGGTTTTAGCCACCAGTCTCTTGATCATCACAATCAGGTGACATTTAGATTTCTTCACTACCTAAACTGCACATTTGGCACTGAATCTTGCGTAGCCGCATTTCCGACTTTGGTTCAACACTACGGCTTTGCAAGCTTCCTGCAGGCATTGGTCTTTTATTGTTGCGGAGTTGGGTATTACCAATCGGCCATGCCAGGAGTGGTGTTTGGAATACTGTCGATCTTTGTCATCTGGAGAATTGGCATACTTCTCCTGGGCAAGGAATACGGCTTAGCTCTGGCCTTCCTGCTTGCGATCTCCGTCTGGCATATCACTTTTTCTCGGCACTCGGATGCCGAACACAGCTTGCCTATATTGCAAGCACTGCTCTCGATCTACTTTTTGCTCTTGTGCGTCCAATCTCCCAATCTCATTACTGGTAGCATTTTGGGAGTAGTTATTGGCTCGTCCTGGTATGTGTATGCCACTAATCAAATAGTACCTCTTTTGTGTATTGCTGCCTTGCCCGTGCTTTGTCTCAGTTATAATACTTCGTTGCGGCACCGAGCCTGGCTGATGGCGTTCATATGTTGTGTGATAGTCAGCTATCCCGCTGTGAGCGCGAGTGTTAGTAAGGGGCACTTCTTCCCTGTGCGCTCAACTCTGCCGACAACTAACAATTATCAGATCCGCGATATCTCAGAGCTCGTCACCATAGTGGGGCGTACCCTTAGCCAATTATTTATTCGGTCCGAGGATGAGTGGTTCGTGCGAGGGGGCGGAGCCATAACACTTGCCGGGAAGATACTAGGCGTATGCGGAATCGGAGTTCTCTTAAGTCGCATGCGAACTGCTGTGGGAGCATTACAAGGAGCCTATGTATTCGCTGTTTTCGCTCTTGGGCTTATTCCAGCGATCTTTTCACCCGAGCCTGCGCTCCGCAGAGAGCTTATTACTCTCGTAGTATCAGTATTCATCGAGGGCCTCGGCGCCCTCTATGTTCTTCGGGCTTTCCAAGTCTTCGGGAGACTGCGTGGGGTGTTGTTGGCTTTGGTTTTCGCTCTTTCCTTTATGTGGAGTTGGAATGAATACGCCTACAAAGTGAGAATTCCCGAGGTTGTTAACAATCAGTTTTATAGAAGCTTCGCCACCCTCATTGAGCAATTTTGGAAGCAGACTCCTGTTACTCTTGTATCTACCAATTGGGGCACTGATGAATTAGCAAGAAGACACACCGAGTTCTTGATGACGGATCAGAAACGGCAGGCGCATGAAGCGGACGTCAGTAAGCACGCCACCTTCTATATATTCGACAAAATGACTCAAACCGTTGATTGCACGACGTTATGCCAGCCGAGTGGTCGAATAGTCATGTTCGAGCCGGTCTTACGGGTTCCGATGGTGAACTATTTCAGAAATTGTCCATCGCTTGAGGGCATGGAGGTTAAATACGTGACCGATTTTCGCGGAAACCCTTTGGCGCACTACGTTCAATGCCCGTAATAAAGGGGGCAGACATAGCGCGTTTCTGAAAGCATAGGCTAAGGTTCCCTACCAGGAAGCCGAATGATACTCGCGGCCGAAGGATTTCGCGATGCTGCGGGGGTCTTGATACATTTAAAAAATAAATGCTGTAAAACCGCCCTCCCCTCCTATTCCCCTTCTGCTGGGCTCATATTTACTCGAACGGTACGTGCGACGGCTCTAAACCGCATATTTCATGAAGCCTGCTACTGTGAGTGTCGAGAATGGTGCTTTTTCGGTCCAAACGACTATCTCAGACCGGAAGGTATCCCGATACGATTCCGCCCTGAATTTTAGTTTGTTGAATTCGCCCTTCGGGCCCGAACAATCACCACTCTCGGCGCTCTCGAGAAGCAGCTTCATGAAAAATGCGGGCTAAATCACCACAAAAGGGTCCGTAGTGAGCATTTTGAGAGGTTTGACGAAACAAGACGGAGGCGGATCATCTGAGGTACCTTGAGGATTTTTTCGGCGGCTCCAACGCAGTTGCAGTCAAACTATCGAAATGCGGAGCCGGAAGTCCTTTTTCACTACCCGGCTAACGATGCCACTCCAGAATCACTTTTTTGTAAGCCTCAATCACTCGCTCAAATGAGGAGAGGTAGGCCCATTCACCACTCGTGTGATCTCCACCTCCGATTACTCCCACGGAGACCACCGGAATGTTGAGGCGGTTTGCAAAAACATTCTCGTCAGCCACCGAGGGCGTATAGATCGGGGAAACTCCGATCGGTTGAATCACTGCGTTAAAAACCTGCTGATAAAACGGGTCTTCAACATCTATTTCATATGCATCACCATACGGAGTAGGTCTATGTTTGCGTCGAATCTCTACGCGCAATGAGAGACGAGATGCAAGCCCCGCGACAAGTGCCTCAAAGTCACTCCCTAAAACACCCGGAGTTGTGAGCAGGGAGAGACCAATCAAACACCTATCAGGAACGGAGAAGGCACTACTAGTGGCAGAGATAGTTTGGATCACGAGACTGGTTTTGCCGAGCCGAGGGTGGCTTGGTAGATGAAGCTCTTGAAGGTGATTGACTAGTCGGGACGCGTCAACGATAGCATTTATCCCTTTTTCGGACTCAGCAGCGTGTGCAGCTCTACCGAATACCTCGATTTCGTACACGATCCGCCCCTTTCGTCCGAGACATACGCTAATCGGCTGTGAGACATCTACGACCTGTCCGCTCTCAGCGACTACCAGAAAGTCGACATCTTGAAGGATTTTGGAGTCAACGAGATCGTGAGCTCCTTGAGAGATATCCTCTTCGTCAACCCCGAACACAAGCTTTATCGGGAGCTTCTCGTGAGCTGCCCACGCCGCAGCTTGCAGGATGCACGTGAGTCCTCCCTTCATATCACACACACCCAGTCCGAATACGGTATCGCCTTCAAGAGTTACGACAAATGGATCTCGCGAGTAGTCCCGTGCAGGCGGCACCGTATCCATGTGACCATAGAAGCCCAAGTAACGGTCCGCCGATCCAATTGTGGCGACTAGATTGGGACGATCGTCGCCTGTTAGGACTCGCTCAACTCGAAAACCAAGCCCCGCGAGATATGCCTCGATAAACGCAGCTACATCTGCCTCTTTCGGGTACACCGATGGGATAGAGACCAATTTCTTGAGAAGAGAGAGTGTGTCCATAAGGTATTACTACGCAAACCCTCGCTCTGAGAGGTGTTCGAGACACGCCATACAGGCAGCCTGAGAAGGGCCGATAATCAGGGCTTTGAGCTGACTGGACGGAATGACCGTTTCTCCATCATACATCGTACGGAAAGCCTGCGGAATTACCTTACACTCGGAGAAATCTCCCGGTGAAAAGCGCGCGAGTTCTCCCATCTGCGCCTCAAAATCTGCGTATTCTCGTATCGCCTCAGGCAGGGTGAGATTTACATTAATCCAAGCTGGGGCACTCAGCTTATCCGCTATAATCTTGGCGGCCCCACTTATCGGGATGCGGCCGTTGAGTTCTGTCATAACTACTTCGAACTGCCCAGGCGCGGGTTCGACGATGAAAAAATCAACTCCAATGAAGCCATGTAGATTGTAATCTCGAGCAAGGCGGGCGATCCCTAACAGGTTTGACTCAAGGTCCTCTACCAAGGTAGGTGGAAACTCAGTTCTCGGGTCGAAGGGCATACTTCCGCGATAATCCCCTTCGGGGCCGGTAATCTGTCGGAAATATCCATTGGTCGAGTATGTGCCATCTTTGTTCATCGTCATTAAGTTACTGGCATTGACACGCACCCTTCCCCGACTGCGCACATCCTCTTCGATTATAATCGCACACCTCGAAGGGCAGAATGAATCAGCAGGCCAAAATGACTCAAGGGCACCGTCGCCATAGCTATTGTGCACGAACGCTGCGCGAGTGGACGTATACATGCGTTGGCGGGCGTTCTGAATGGCGCCCTTGATGTACAACATTGCATCCCCTGAGGATGCTTCCTCACGGCGTATTGCGATCTTCTGTACAAAGTCACCACCTGATCCACCCGATAGCTTCATCCAGGCAAGTGTGACCTCCTCTGGCAGGTGGTCACCTCGGGAGATCCGCCGTAGCAGCCCTCCATGAGCAAGCTCAGCGGCTGGCGTTACGTCGTCATGGCTATCAAGTCGAACCTGGGGCATCGTACGATATCCATAGTTTGAGCCCTGACTCCCAAAGAGATACTTATTGTTTGTCATCGCCGGATTTGCCCGCTGCACGAAGTCGCATCCGATATCGGTCACGAGCGTTCGCATACGTTCAGTAAGAAACGTACCAACAAAGATGGGCTTCCCGCGATGTTCAAAGAACTTCTGAAACCTCTCGCGGGCAGCTGGATCACTCGTCAGACGTTCAAGTGGACTTGTATAAGGATACCCGGTAACAACGTCGTCAAGCCTCGGCTGAACCTCAAACACCACAGTGGACGGATGGAGAATCCCCATCCTCCGGCACGCATCAACGAAGCCTGGGATGTTCGACAAGGAAAGCACGACGTCCCCTTGGCCGGACGCCCCAATACCCATATAACTCAAATAGACATCACCCTTGGGCTCACTAAGGGGCTGCAGCGCCTCCGCATCAACCACAAAGTTCTGCGCCGTGATCACAGGTCGACCACCTATGATATGACCATGAGCCTCAATCTGAGTTTGCGCAAAGGAGAGCCCCGAGGGGCGAGTCGGTGAGACCTCGGTCGCCGCACTAGTCTTGCAAGATTTCCCAGCTACGATACTCATCACACTCGGCTGGTGCTGATGGGTGGTGGTAGTGGTGGTGTCCGTGAACATCGTAGAAAATTCTCCTGGATACAGCAGTAACCCCGAATGCCCCTGCCATGGGCTCGTTTCTGGTCCTGACCTTTGTAAGGAGGCTCGGTAGGATTACCGAGAGAGAAAAGTGCCTCTGGTAGGCTACAAACCAGCATGTGAGCGGTTTGTTCTAGGGTTGTCGTACAAGAGTGCCGGAGAGGCGGGCACTAGATCAAGAAAGTTTAGATAAATTACGTTTTACTACGGAATGTTATAAATATAACATTACAATTATTGGGGCTCGTTCGGATACGGGCCATGCGCGAATTCCTATGAGACCAATCGCTACCTATGTCAGGGAGATTCTCGACGAATCAGAGGTTGCCTTAACGGCTATGGTTCACGGGTACCTTAATTTCTCCGCCTACGCAAAGAGGATTCAACCCGAAGTGCAGCGGAGAGCTCGACGAGAGGTTTCCGTGGGCACCATCGTGGTCGCCCTGTGTCGATACGAGAGCGATGCACGAGCCCGGAGTAGACTCACCCCTCGGGTTGCGATTGAAAGTATCTCCACCCGCTCGGCTCTCGCTGAAGTAACTTTCACCAGAAGCCCCTCAACCCGATCACGGCTACGCTTCCTGCATGAGAACCTGCGCCTGTTAGAGGCGGAAGTGCTCACCATTACCTCCGGCGTTCGCGAAGTATCCTTCATCCTTCCGGCGGTTCTCAAAGATGAGCTACTGAAGGTCTTCAAGGGGCACAAGCCCACACTAGTAGTTGAGCATCTGGCAAGCATCACACTACGTTTCTCGCCACGATACCTCAACATACCGAACACGATCTTCGCGCTTCTCCGCCCCCTAGCATTAAATCGAATTAATATCGTAGAGGTTGTGTCGACCTATACTGAGATGACTATGATTGTCGCAGAGAAGGACCTCCAGGCTGCATTTGGGGTCGTCAGCAAGCTCCCAACGACCTAACCCGCATTTTTCATGAAACTGCGTCGCGAGAGCGCCGAGAGTGGCGATTCTTCGGGCCCCTCTCGCTACGCAGTTTCATGAAATATGAGGGCTAAGCTCGTCGCAATAGAGGCGAATTTTCTGGTAAGTGACTATCAACGCGATTCCAGAACTTCCTGAGCTGGATTCTTGGCCCCAGGAACGCCGGCACATCTACCTAGCGGCTATGGGTTCCAACGGCACGAAGGCAACGCCCTACTCTGCTGACTCACTCTCAGGTACAAGGTCATACACAAGCCGGATCATGTCTCTGCATTGCATGCCGTTTTCGAAAATAGGCTCCGGATAATTAGCAACGAAAAAGTCCGGTATTACACCACAGATGCGAAATCCTACTTTCTGGTATAGCGCTAACTGCGAGATGCTTGAATTGCCCGTACCAAGCTCTAGTCGTGTAGCCCCTCGGCGACGAGACTCAGCGATCCCCTCTTCTAACAGCATCTTTGCAAAACCGCGCCCCTGAAAGGCTGGAGAGACCGCGAGGTTCATAATCTCGAAGGTACTTTCCTGAAGTAACGTAAGGACTACAACCCCAACAACTCTCTCATTAACGCAGAGCCCAATCACGATGCTATCATTGATATAATCGAGAATTTTATCCCGCGAAGGATCTGCAAGGAGAAGGAGATCCCAGGGATACTCAGGGCCACGTAATCGAACAAACTCAACCGACATGGACGACCTCATAAGAGATCAGAGGCTTGGCCCAAACCTACCGATATAAAAACGGATATACCGCCATGGTGCGCAGGTATGAAATGAACTTAAACGGCACCGTCCAGAGCGCTGCATTTACGCGCGCCGCATGAAAAGCTACCCGCATATCATCGCGAAATTGACGACCATACGCAGTGTTGCTCTTGGTGCCTTCAATGCGTCGAAAACCTGCCAGGTATTGATTGATAACGATCGGGCGATGTTTTGCTCCCACTCGTAGCCAGTACTCGTAATCCATCACCAGGTTCTCCGACTCGGAGAAGTAGCCGACCTCGGTGAGAACCCGCCGTCGTAGAAACACAGCGGGCTGGCAGATAAAGTTCTCAATCAGAAGGAGCCAGTACGCATAGTTGCGCAACAGGAAGTTCTTATACTTGGTAATAGGGCTATGAAGCTCCTGCCCTGCACCATCGATAATTTTACACTGGCCTACAAGCCACAGCGCATTAGGTTCCCGCTGAAATCCTTGAACTACTCGCTCAATTGCTTCCGGCTCATACACATCATCGGCGTTCAAGAATGCGACGATGTCTCCCGTTGCCTCTCGGAGCCCAAGGTTAATTCCCTGCGATTGATTGGTGCCGGTCGCGTCGATTAAACGAATTCTGTCGCCGTACTCGCTCACAATTGAGCGGGTGGCATCCTTCGAACCAGCATCAGTGACGATATACTCAAGGGTAAAATCGCCCTGCTGCGAGAGGATACTCTCGATAGTGTCACGGATAGTTGATGCCGAGTTGTAGCAGGTGGTAACGATTGAGACCTTCATCGGCTCTACCTCGCGTTAGCAGCTATATTTGGGCTTTGAGCTAGGCGCTCGTTAGCGCCCGGCCAACACTTTAACAGCTTCGATACGAGCTACCCGCTGCGAGAGAGCTTCCCACTCAGGATCAAAGAGGCTTAGCTTCTCAAGCTGCAACTTCAATGCATCCACATCCTCTGAGAGGACCTGGATATCATAAGAGTCCGGCATATCAACCGAATCAGCAAGCAGAGTCAGCACGTTATCGCTGAAGGTGCAGATTCCACCTGACGTAAGACACTTCTGAGCAGCCCCGTCCTTTGCGAAAACGTACTCGGTCATACCAGTTGAGAGGAGACCAACGTAATCACAGTGATTAGCCAAGAAACCCAGCTCACCCATCTGCGATGGTACGTTGGCGGAAAGCACCGTTGCCTCTACCTCCAGTCCACGACCGGAGAAAACCCGCAATTGAAATGTTTCCTCTGACATGCCCTGCTCCTTTGTTGACCCTTACGCCGCCTGTGCAAACTCTGCAGCCAACTTCTCTGCCTTAGCACGAACTGAATCAAGGGTTCCAACCATGTAGAACGCCTGCTCTGGAAGATCGTCGAGCTTACCGTCAACGAGCTCGCCGAAGCCCTTAATCGTATCCTCAAGCTTGCAGTATACGCCCGGAGTACCTGTAAAGGTCTCAGCAACGTGGAACGGCTGCGAGAAGAAACGCTCAATCTTACGAGCGCGTGCAACCGTGAGCTTATCCTCCTCAGACAACTCGTCCATTCCAAGGATGGCGATGATGTCTTGAAGGTCCTTGTACCGCTGCAAGGTCTGTTGAACCTTACGAGCAACTCGGTAGTGTTCCTCTCCAACAACGCTTGGCTCCAATACCGTAGAGCTGGAAGTAAGGGGATCCACCGCTGGATAAATGCCCTTCTCTGCGATTGAACGCTCAAGCGCGATCGTTGCATCCAAGTGCGCAAACGTCGTAGCTGGAGCTGGATCTGTGTAATCGTCTGCTGGTACGTATACAGCCTGAATCGAAGTAATCGATCCCTTCTTCGTTGAAGTAATTCGCTCTTGGAGCTGACCCATGTCAGTTGCAAGAGTTGGCTGGTAACCCACCGCGCTCGGCATACGTCCGAGAAGTGAGGACACCTCTGAACCTGCTTGCAAGAATCGGAAGATGTTATCAACGAAGAGAAGAACGTCGCGGTTCTCCTCGTCACGGAAGTACTCAGCAGTGGTAAGGGCTGAAAGCGCTACACGGAAACGTGCGCCTGGGGGCTCACTCATCTGACCGTATACAAGGCACGCCTTGTCGATAACGCCGGAATCCTTCATTTCGTGCCAGAGATCGTTACCCTCACGAGTACGCTCTCCCACACCGGCAAACACTGAGAAGCCTCCGTGCGCCTTAGCGATGTTGTTGATGAGCTCCATGATGATTACGGTCTTTCCTACGCCCGCACCACCGAAGAGTCCGATCTTTCCACCCTTCAAGAACGGTGCGATCAGGTCTACTACCTTAATTCCTGTCTCAAGAATCTGCTTCGAGGTTGACTGCTCCTCGAAGGAAGGAGTTGGACGGTGAATCGGCCAACGAGTGTCAGTATCAACCGCACCAAGCTCGTCGATCGGACGGCCAGTTACATCGAGGATTCGACCAAGGGTCTTCTGACCTACAGGCACCGAGATAGGCGCGCCAGTATCAACTACCTCTTGGCCACGAACTAAGCCCTCGCTTGAATCCATCGCGATGCAACGCACTACGTTGTCGCCGAGGTGCTGAGCAACTTCGAGTACGAGGTTGTTCGGCTGATCGTCGATGGCTGGGTTTGTTGTAAGAACCGCATCGTAGATGTTTGGAATTCCACCACCCTGTGGGAACTCAACGTCGATTACCGCGCCGAGAACCTGAAGAATCTTTCCTTTTCGTCCCATTGTCTGTGTCATAGTCATTCCCTTTATTACTTGAGTGCTTCAGCTCCACCTACGATATCCAGCAACTGGCTCGTGATGCCTGTCTGACGGAGCTTGTTGCGCTTTAAGGTGAGAGAGTGAATCAGTTCCTTTGCATTCTTAGTGGCGTTATCCATCGCTGTCATACGACTTGCGTGTTCGCTGGCCTTCGTATCAAACGCGGCCTGACGAACGATTGCTCGTACGATTCGTGGAACAACGGCATCGAAAACTCGCTGCGGATTTGGCTCAAAGATTGTGATTCCTTGAACCGCATCCGGCGCTATATTTCCTGCGACCGCATCCTTATCGAGCGGAAGTAACCGCTCTGCGGACGCTACCGTGGAGATCGCTGATCGGAATCTTGTGTACACCAGGTGAAGTTCGTCGAACTCGCCCTTGAGGAAGTCGATCTCAAGGCGCTGACAGATCTCCTGAATTGGCCAGAAGTTCGGGTCGTCGCTGACGCTCTCGTTTGCTTCCACATAGGTCCGACCAACTCTTCGGTAGTACTCAGCAGGCTTCTTGCCGACGAGAACACTCGAGATCTCAGCTCCTGGGTGTGCCTGAGCAAGCTCCTTATAGAGCGCTTCAACACGACGGTTAACGTTGGTGTTGAAGCCACCGCAGAGACCTCGACTTGCACCGAGGACAAGGATTCGAATCTTCTTGATAGACGGCTTTGCCTCGAGCAACGGATGCGAGAACTCGTTGCCGCCCTGAAGCTGCCCGAGGATTCCCTTGAGGGCGTCTGTGTAGGCGCGAGATCGCACCACGGAATCTTGTGTCTTGCGGAGCTTTGCCGCGGACACGAGCTTCATCGCAGAGGTGATCTTCTTTGTGTTGTTCACCGACTTTAATCGCCGGCGAATCTCTTTAAGACCTGCCATAGGGCGTTAATCCTTATGCTGCGTTAGCGTGAGACTGCGTTGACTTCTGAGCCGGAGCTGCGTGAGCGCCGGTGCCGTTTGACGAAGCGCCAAGCGATACCGAAGTGCCCGCAATAAACTGCTCAACGAACGATCCGATCGCCTTCTTCAAACGCTCAGTGATATCCTTATCGAGCTCCTGCTTAGTGCGGAGATCCTTCACAAGGTCAGGTTGGTTTGCGATGAGGTGGCGATGGAGCGCCTCCTCGAACGGACGAACCTGCTCAACCGGAAGCTTATCGGTGTAACCGTTTGCTACGGAGAAGATTGATATGACCTGAAGCTCAACGGGCATCGGAACGTTCTGTCCCTGCTTCAGGATCTCAACCAGGCGCGCGCCCTTTGCAAGCTGGGCGCGAGTGGCGGCGTCGAGATCCGAGCCGAACTGTGCGAACGCCTGCTTCTCTCGGTATTGCGCGAGGTCAAGTCGGAGCGTTCCAGCGATCTTCTTCATCGCCTTCACCTGAGCAGCTCCTCCTACACGGGATACCGAGAGACCTACGTTTACCGCTGGTCGGATACCCGAGTTAAAGAGATCCGCCTCAAGGAAGATCTGTCCGTCCGTAATCGAGATCACGTTCGTTGGAACGTATGCAGATACGTCACCTTCGAGAGTCTCAATTACTGGGAGCGCTGTAAGAGAACCACCGCCGAGCTTGTCGCTCAACTTAGCAGCACGCTCCAAGAGTCGGGAGTGAAGGTAGAATACATCTCCTGGGTACGCCTCTCGTCCTGGAGGACGACGAGTGAGGAGCGAAACGCTTCGGTATGCAACCGCATGCTTTGAGAGATCGTCGTAGATCACCAGAGCGTGCTTGCCGTTGTTCATGAAGTACTCGCCCATCGCGCATCCGGTGTACGGAGCAAGGAAGGACATCGGAGCTGGCTCGGAAGCAGTAGCAGCGACTACGATCGTGTGATCCATTGCACCGTGCTCTTTGAGACGCTCAACAACCTGCACAACCGATGAACGCTTCTGTCCGATTGCAACGTAGATACAGATAACGCCGTTACCCTTCTGGTTGATAATCGTGTCGATAGCAACTGTTGTCTTGCCAGTCTTCTTATCGCCGATGATAAGCTCACGCTGTCCACGCCCTACTGGAGTCATGGAATCGATCGCCTTCAATCCGGTCTGCATCGGCTCATGCACCGACTTACGACCAACGATACCAGGAGCCTTAATCTCGATACGAGATGAGTGCTTCGCAGGGATCTCACCGAGGCCGTCGATTGGGTTGCCTAGCGCGTCAACAACACGTCCAACGAGCTCCTCGCCCACTGGCACGGTTGCGATGCGGCCTGTACGCTTAACGGTGTCACCTTCCTTAATCGTGCTGGTTTCACCCATCACTACGATCGCCACGTTATCCTCTTCGAGGTTGAACGCGAGACCCTTGGTTCCATTCTGGAACTCAACGAGCTCTCCAAGAGCAACTTTTCCGAGACCGTATGCTCGAGCGATTCCGTCTCCAACGCTGAGGACGGTGCCAACTTCACTGAGGTCACCCTCGCCTGATACGCTGCCGATCTTATCCTTGATGATTCTACTTATCTCATCTGCACGTATATCCATACTTACCTCTTCTCAATTAAATCGTTGGATTCCTTTACCGTGTTACCTGCGCAGCTACTCGCTGCAATGTTCCCGCAACGGATCGATCGAGGAGCTTATCTCCAAGACGAATCGTCACGCCGCCCAGGAGCGCTGGGTCTGTCTTTACTGTTAATGCAACCTCTCCACCGAGCGCTTGTGAGAGCCGGCCTTTGAGGCTTGAAACAACATCATCGTTGGCCGCTTGTGCAAACGTAAGCTCAAGAGAGAGGCTCTTGCGATACTCGCTCAAGAGACGCTCGAAGGTCTCGGAGAGGCTGGGAAGGACCTGCGCTTTGCGAAGCTCTACGAGGCTCTCAATGGTTCGCTTGGTGGGCTCATTGACCCATCCACCGAAGCTCTGTGCAACCGCATCTATCACCGCCAAACGCTGCGCGTCCGATACCCGCGGATTAAGCATTCCGTTGCGAAGATCAGCCGACGCAGACCATGCAGCAGAGAAGCTTTTAAGCTGTCCGGCGGTCGAGTCGAACTGCTGAGGATTCGTAACCTCAAAGAGTGCTCGCGCGTACCGCTTTGCTACCTTTTCCTTTGTTCCTGAAGCCATGAGTTCCCTTCCCTACTCACCCCGTTTCTCTGAGAGCTACGACTATTGAACCAATCTCTTTGCGCTACTAACTGCAGCGTCGACGTATGCCTGCTGACGCGCGGTAAACTCACCACCTGCGAACTTCGAACGCGCAAGGTCGACAGCACGCCCAACGAGGCTCTCCTTGAAACTACTTTCAGCAGAACGCCCCTCAGCTGCGAGCATCTCTTTAGACTGCTCACGGATGCGCTTGGCTCGCTCGTGCGCCTGATTAACGATCATCTCGGCCTCGGCCTTTGATTGAACGAGGATCTCCTGGCGCACCCTCTCCTGCTCGGCGGTCAACCCTTTGGTCAGCGCTTCAATCGCGTTGAGTTCGCGCTCGGCAATTTCAACCTGGGTAGTGGCATGATCAACATTCTCTCTGATGCGAGTGCGCCGAGCTGCCCATCCTCTGCGAATTGGGCCACGCGCAAGGAAGAATACGCCAACGACGTAAATGAGGAAGTTAACCCAAGAGAGCTTGAGGTCATGAATCGACGGCTCGTGGTGGGCACCTGATGCAGAAGCGACAGAGATAGGAACAAGAAGCGCTACGGCAATTGCGGTGAATCGTACTGTATGTCTTTCGTTCATCGATCTGCTTTCTACAAACTCGCTGGTTCTCTTTCCGTTTAGACGTCTAGCCTTGGCTCTTTAGCGATGTCTCCTGAGAGGCGTTTCGCCGCCAGGCCCAACGGTTCCAAAATGCGCCGGTAGGATATCCAGTCTGAACCAAGAAGTCACCCCTTAGCTTGACGATTTCTTTCAGGAATATGCGGGCCGGCTGGACACTCGGAGTTGGCGGGATGAGGCTGCAGCAAACCCGTTGATGTGGGCCAAAAAACCACTCAATAGAACTTACGTTTTAGTGAATGGTCAACTGCGAGTCGACCTGGGTGGCGAGCTGCGCCGCGAGCTCCTGAGCTGCCTTTTCAGCCCCAACTTCAGCACGCTTGAGCTGCTCGTCGATATCCTTTCGACCGGCTGCCAACTCCGCAGCTGCCTCGGATTCGGCTTTTGCAAGGATGGCACTCGCTTGAGTTTTGGCCTCCCCTACCATCTCGGCCCGGGCTCGATTCGCCTCCACACGAGCCTGGAATAGCGCATCGGCATGCCTTGCTCGCAGGGCGTTTGTCTTCTGACGCATCTGGTCAGCAGTGAACAACGCACCAACCGTGGCGGATTCGCGATGCTCAACATGCTCAAGAGTCGGCTTAAAAACCAAGGCTTCCAAGGACTTATAGAGAACAAGGAGCAAAGCCGTGCCGACGAGAATCATGGCTCCGTCAGTCAGAGTAAGGTCAAAGAGTTTTAGAGCTTTTTCGATGGTGGTCTGCATGCCTGAGAGAGTCGTCGATTTTTGAAATTAGATCAACTCTTGGCACCAGCCACAGCCGACTTCTCGGCCTGCTCAGGCATCGAGCAGCGACCAACAAAGGTAGCCCCTGGCTCGATCATGATTACCTGAGTGGAGACATCTCCGCGCAGATCGGAGCCGTTCATCAGGGACACCGATTTTGCACCGATAGCATCCCCTGCCAACCGGCCTTCTACCACGATCTCTTGCGCTATCAGACGGCCAGTAACAGCCCCACCAGCTGCAATCGTAATTTTTGCCTCTGAGTTCACCTCGCCCTCAATGGCACCGGCGATGACAACATCACCCTTTGAAGTGATGTCGCCTTTGAACACGCTCTCAGAGCCGATCAAGGTCGTAGCTACACGTTGCGCTCCGGCGCCAAGTGTAAATTTCGAGTTATTTCCGTATGAATCTGTCGCAATTGCTTGGTTTGCCATCTTGATATTACTCCCGTGTAATAGTCAGCATCTGTACAAGTCTATCCAGCTCCGCGTCGGAGAAGTAATGCAACTCAATAGCCCCGCCTTTGCGGGCTTTTCGAATTGTAACCTTCGTACCGAGGGAGTTTCTAAGTCGTTCCTCAAGTTCTGGATACGGCGAGATCTCGCGAGCGATACTACCTGCGCTCTCCTCCGCTGGAGAGCCCTTCTTTGGCGCATCAAAAACAACCTCCCGAGAAACTATCGCTTCGACCGCTCGAACTGTGAGGTTTTCCGCGATCACCTTGTTTGCGAGGCCGATCTGAGCAACCGGTTCTTTGACCGTTAGGATCGCCTTTGCGTGTCCTAATGTAATGCGCCCATCCCGGAGCATATCCTGCACGACCGGCGGAAGCTTCAAAACTCGCGCGATGTTTGCCACCGTTGCTCGGTCCTTGCCTACCCGCTCAGCTACCTCCTGCACCGTCATCGAAAAATCCTCGATAAGTCGCTGATATCCCTTGGCTTCTTCAATAGGATTGAGGCTTTGGCGCTGGATATTTTCGACTAAGGCGATCTCGAGTGTTTCACGCTCACCCAAATCACGTATAATTACAGGCACTTGGGAGAGTCCCGCCCGCGTCGACGCCCGGAACCGGCGCTCACCGGCGACGATCTGGTAGCCGCCAGCATAGGGCCGAACCAAGATCGGAGAAAGCACTCCAAGCACCTTAATTGACTCAGTTAATTCGGATATCTCCTGCTCTGAGAATTCTTGGCGGGGCTGCGTTGGATTGGGGATAATTTGGGAGATGTCGAGG
Organism: Bdellovibrionota bacterium; assembly: GCA_044344945.1. Taxonomy (GTDB): domain Bacteria; phylum Bdellovibrionota_C; class UBA2361; order UBA2361; family OMII01; genus OMII01. The sequence continues at coordinate 34,269 of JBIJBZ010000001.1, forward strand.
TATGCTATCCCCTCGCCCCCCGCCTCTTTCTGTGTTGCCGTTGGCTTGGCCTCATTCGGCACATCAACGTTACTCGCAGGCTGGCGCGTGGGAACCGCGGCTACCGGCGCAGCCGTTGACACCAGCGCACTCAAGCCTCGTCCTAAAGCCATTCGTGTATTTTTCTTTGCTGCAACTCCATCCGACATACAAACCTCGTTCTAAAAACTAAATTATTGGGAGCTTAGCGGTCACATGCGCAACCCGGCGTGTGGGGCGCTTGTGAGTGTTCCACGTGGAACATCACTAAGCAGCTTGCTCCTCGGAATCCTTATTAAGACCTAGGCGCTCAATGAGTTCGCCAGCTAAGGCGAGGTAGCTCTTTGCGCCAGCGCTCTGCGGGTCATATTTGCAGATAGGCAGGCCGTGACTTGGACATTCCGAAAGCTTGATGTTTCGCGGGATGCGCGCTCGAAAGAGCTTATCCCCAAAGTGCCGCTCGGCTTCATCGCGAACCTGAACCGAGAGGTTTGTGCGGGCGTCGTACATGGTAAGGAACACGCCAAGAATCTGAAGAGAGGGATTAAATGTCTGTTGGACGAACGCAATCGTGTTTAAGAGCCCAGAGAGACCCTCGAGCGAGTAGTACTCAGCCTGAAGTGGGACAATGACCGACTGCGAGGCGCCAAGTGCATTAAGGGTCAGCAAGCCGGAGGAGGGGGGACAATCAATCAAGATAACATCAAAGGCCTCACGAACATCGGCCAACGCACTCCTCAGGATAAGCTCTCTGCCAGGCGTCTTCCCGATCTCAAGCTCGAGGCTCACCAGATCGTGCGAGCCCGGAACAACGCTGAGGTTTTTGATGGAGGAGGGGACAATGATGTCCTTTAAGAGAACTTTTCCAAAGAATGCATCGTACAGGTCAGATCCCTCAGGATGCTTGTCGATACCGAGGCCGCTTGTTGCGCTAGCCTGAGGATCGAAATCCAGGAGAAGAACGCGAAATCCGAGGAGAGCTAATTGAGAGGAGAGGCTAACGGCGCTCGTTGTCTTTCCGACGCCACCTTTTTGATTTGCGAGAGCGATTATCTGAGTCATATGCAAGGAGTCTACTACGAGGTCTGTAGAGGTACCATGAGTTCGCATCAGTCACAACAAAAAAAGGCGCGGTACTTGTTCCACGTGGAACAAAGAAGGAGCACAGTGCCACTCAACGCTTGCGCCCCTGGGCGCTGGACGAGTGATTGCGACCGCACCTCTGCGTTCCACCTGTAACAAAACAGCGAAGCGCGCTCAACGTGTTCCACGTGGAACATTCGAGCACGGTTGATGAAGCGCTTATGTTGAGTCCGGGCCAAGGAGAGGAATCCGAGGAGCGATAGCTGCCGTTTTCGACGTGGAGCACGTTCACAGCTACCCATCCACTTGTACCGCTGACCTTGTCATTACCCGAGAGAGGCGGTTGTGCCTGAAGTGTTCCACGTGGAACACTTCTACACCTGCCACCGGCCAACGCCCGTTGCCGCCCGACTCAAAACGTTCAATCACTCGTCCTCTGATGATTGACTAACACCTCCGCATCCGAACTCCGTTGTTGCACACCGTCGCGGTACGGAGAGAAGAGGCACGCCGATTAACCTACTGCGCTATTCGACAACTCTCCTAATCTGCGTCGCTGGACCGGCCAACCGGAGCCCCTTGAAGATGCCTGAGTATTTCAGCCACTCGATTCAATTCGATACAGAAGGCAGGAGACGCCCCAGCAGGCAGATCAGCCAGGCGCCCATAATTACTGTGATCCACGTGGAATAGAGCAGGGATACACAGCCACGCTCAGCTGCACTCGCCACAAAGCGCAAACCACCGCACGCCTACAACCGCGGCACGCGCGCTCACAACCCGAAAACGCCTACACCGAGCCAAAAAGACACCTCGACTATCCAGAGGCTGGCCAAGGTCGCTATAACAGCTAAACATAAATACAATGTTCTATTCAGACAAACACGAGACTAGTCAATATCTACCTGCCGCTTTCGAATCTCCAGGAGCCCATCCATCAGGCGGGTGACCTCTTCCTCTGAGTGACCAGCAGACATAAGCACCCGAACCACCGCGGCGTTGCGCCGCGTACTGCGCGCAGGAAGCGCGTCTACCACGAGTCCACGTTGGAGGAGCGCATCTTGGAGCTCCCGAGCCTTTAACAAGGTCTCTACCCAGATTGAAAGGATAGGGGAGTCATCCTCACTCATCACAACCCAGCCCTGCGCACGCACCGCCGCTTGCACGATCGCCGCGCGTGCGGCTAGCCGCTCTCGCTGCGTAATAGCAACTTCGACAAGATCAAGCGCGCGATGTGCAGCAGCAGCAGCGACGGTTGATGGAGCGCTCTCAAACCGCACATACCGCGAACGCGCCAATACGATCTCACGCAACTCAGTCGGACCAACTACCGCTGAGATCTCCACACCAGCGATGGCACCAAAGTGTACGATACGCGCCAGGAGGGCAGGGGAGCTTGGCACCTCCTCTGCACTACCTGCCCCACGCAAACCCGAGAACGCCAGCGCCGAGCTCTCGTCGATTATTCCCCATGCTCCGGTCTGCTCGAGCGCCGAGATAAATCGCTTCACGGCGAGCTTCTTTCCGGTTACGCTCGACACGGCCTCAGCAACAACGAGCACTCGCCTCGCACCGCGATGGCGCTCAAGCATCTGCAGGAGCTCCTCTTCACCATCAAACTCGGCGAACTCTGCCCCTGCCAGCACACACGCGTCGGCGAGAGGAAGCGCTGTTAGAGCAGGACCAAGCACCACAACACCCTCTGAACTGAGCGCCGTGATAGTACTTAAAATAGCCTGATTTTTCGAAGAAAAGAGCAGAGCGCTATCCGCTGCAAAAAAACGTGCGGCCCGAACCTCGCACGCAGTGAGGGCAGGGGTCATACCTCCAACGTACCGACCGGTTGCTACACCCGCTCCATGCTGTTCAACTGCGTGAATGGCGACCGTCTTAAGCTCTCGGTGTTCGTGAAGATCGAGAAGGTTCCAGCTGGTAAAACTTGTAACAATGCGCGATCGATACAATGGGTGCAGGGCATCCGCTCCGGCGCGAATCCCGATATCTGGGGTCGACAATGGGGACTCAAAGGCGAGCTCCCGCGCTAGTTCACTTTTCAGATTACCCTTCACGTTCCTATCAGAACCTAGTGGGTCTTAAGGAGACAAGACTCAATAATCGGATCGATCTCACCATCGAGTACCGCATGCACATCAGAAGTCTCGAAATCGCTGCGCAGATCCTTCACTAACTGGTACGGCTGCATAACATAGTTGCGAATCTGACTACCGAAGTCGATCTTCTTACGCTGTCCTTTGAGCGAATCGATCTTGTCCTGCTGCTCCTGAATACCGAGCTCGTAGAGCTTCGACTTCAGGATCTTTAAGGCCCGTGCCTTATTTTTATGTTGAGACCTTTCGCTCTGACAGGCAACGATTATTCCTGTCGGCTTGTGTGTGAGTCGTACCGCCGAGTCCGTCTTGTTAACGTGCTGGCCACCCGCACCCGACGAACGGTACGTATCGACCTGAAGGTCGGCCTCGTTTACCTCAACTTGAACCTCCTCCTCGATGTCGGGAGTAACACTGACGGAGCAGAACGAGGTGTGTCGACGGGCGTTAGAATCAAACGGAGATATACGAACGAGGCGGTGGACCCCCGACTCGTTACGGAGGTGCCCGTAGGCGTATGGTCCCTCAATCAGCACGGTCGCGTTCTTTATCCCAGCCCCCTCACCCGGCTGGTAGTCCATAATCTCGGTTTTAAATCTCTTACGCTCGCACCAGCGCAGGTACATCCGCAGGAGCATATCGCCCCAATCCTGCGCCTCCGTTCCACCCGAACCGGCATTAATCTCGATAATTGCGCTCTGGCTATCAAACTCGCCATTCATCTTGCACTTGAACTCGAGCGCCCCAACCGCGGACTCAAGCTCCTTCACAAGGTTCTGAGCCTCTGCCACGAACTCATCGTCCCCAGACTCCCGCGCTAACTCAAGCGCGGCCTCGGTGTCAGAGTTAAGGGATTCAATCTTCTTAAACTGCTCTAACCGCTCCACACACTGGGCGCGCTCGCGCATTACCGCCCGTGCCTTAGTGGCATCGTTCCAGATATCCCCGGCCTGAGACTCACTCTCAAGCTGCTCAACTTTGATGGTTAGGTTAGCGATGTCAAAGAAACCCCCTAAGAACTTCAACGCGTTGGTTGAGCCCTTGGAGCTTGTACTTAATTTCTGATGGGTCAAAGAGTATGGTCATTAGAATTGGTATACGTTGGTGGAACCGTGACGTCAATAACAGGGAATTTTCTGAAACTAGCACCTCCTCCTAGCCCGTATTTTTCACGAAGCTCGCTACGCTCGCCGAGAAAAATGGTCGAATACAGGCCATCCTTGGCCTGTTTTCTTATCGCCTACTATTTGGGTGGGACCCAAAGTGCCCACACAAACTGTAGGCTCCAAATTCCGACGCTACGCATCGGAATTTGCAAGTGCATCCATGCACTTGCTAGCCCGCATTGTTCATGAAACTGAGTCGCGAGAGCGCCGAGAGTGGTGATTTTTTGGGCCGAAAAAGCACCCTTATCGGCGCTTGCAGTAGCAAGCTTCATGAAATATGCGGGCCTGTCCTCGTCCTTCTCCTAATCCTTATCCTGCACCTGCACCTGCACCGGGCTCCTCAATCTAATCCAAGTGTTTCGCTGAACATTTGGCCTGTTGAAAAGATTAGTCGTGAAAGGCACGTAGGAGTTCTTTGATGTTCAGGAGGAAACCGGTGCAGGTGCAGGAGGATGAGAAGGATGAAGAGGAGGAAAAGAGGGTGCCTGCCTAAGAGCCCACTTACCTAACCCCCAGCTCCCCACGAATAACCTGCTCCCTGCGCCGCATCCGCTGCGCCTCCTTGGCCGGAACCTTCTCGTGGTCGTATCCACACAGGTGTAGGATACCGTGCACTACGAGTCGCACTAATTCAGCCCGCTTTGTAACCCCGAACTCCTTTGCTTGACGTAGCGTCGTCTCCGTCGAAATGACGAGATCTCCCAACGATGTTCCTCCGGCTACTGAAACCTTTGCCCGACCCGCTATCTGTTTTGGCTCAAATTGGGGAAACGATAAGACATCCGTCGGCTTGTCCTTGCCTCTAAATTCAAAATTGATCTCTCGCATGCGAGCATCGTTGATGAAGGTGACGCTGATCTCGCGTACTTCAGGGATTCCCACCTCCGTCTCTACCTTCTCAAGCACCGAGCGCACGAGCTTACGGATATCAGCTGCCGCGATCTGTAGCTTCTTGCTCTCGATTGAAAGATGAATAACCCACTGCCGCGTCTTCACGGCCCCTTGCTTAGAACTACCCGAACGCTTCACTCTATCCCCAACCGTCGTAAATTCCCTCGCGGACGCTCACTACCATCCTCGCTGCGACCACCGTCGCGTGGCTCGTGGCCAACCGACACCTTCTCGCTTGGCTCGGCATACGCGATGCGCTGATGGTAGATGCCGGTGAGTACCCGTGTAAAGCACTTCGCTATTACGTGCAGATCCTGAAGGGTCAGATCGCACTCGTTCAGTTCGCCGGAAGCAAACACCTTGTTGAGCATCTTCTGCACAAGGCCCTGAATTCGATCCTGGGTTGGTTCACTCAAGGTACGCGCCGCTGCTTCGATACCATCAGCTAACATCAGAAGGCCAGCCTCCCGAGTCTGGGGCTTTGGTCCCGGATACTGATACAGCGCCCGATCAACGCTATCAGGGTCCTGTCCAAGCTCTTCGGCCTCCTTACGAGCCTTATCGTAGAAGAAATCTATCATCGAGGTTCCGTGGTGCTGCGGGATCATCTCCTCAATCACGCGAGGCAAGTTGTAGCGCCGCACGAGATCAATCCCATCCTTTACATGTGCTCGAATAATCAAGGCAGACATCGATGGGCTAAGCTTGTCGTGACGATTATCTCCTGGCGCTTGATTCTCCACGAAGTAGAGGGGCTTCTTACTCTTTCCAATATCGTGGAAATACGCACCGACTCGGCACACGACCGGATTGGCTCCGATTGCATCTGCTGCCGACTCCACCATCATTCCAATCACCATCGAGTGGTTCCACGTCCCCGGGGCCTGAACGCTCAACTCCTTGAGAAGCGGATGATCCAGGGTTGCCATCTCAATTAGCCGCAGATCGGAGGCATAGCCCCCCACATACTCCACAATCGGTGTCGCCATGAGCGCTGCAATCGAGCTGACGAAACCACTTACAAAACAACCGAGCACGCGCACAGCTACGTCAAACGCACTCGTTGGCGGTTGGAGCACAAGCGAAAGAAGGGCAAAAGGCGCCATTGCATATGCGATCCGAATACTGGCCCTGATATAGCTTGCGCGCGAGCGCACACTTCGAAAGGCAACACTCGCTACAACCCCCGATGTCAAGATCATCCCAAGGGTCAGTAAGGCATTCGATGCGTACGAACCGTACACCACCGCCGCAACAAGACCTGCGAGCACGCCGAAGCTGAGCCCCAAGGTCGACTGCGCCACGAGCACGCCAACTGTATAGGGAAGTGTGAAGGCCAGCGCTCCTTCGAAGACATCACTGCGCATCCAGTGCGCATTTCCGTACTGGAGCAGCGCAAGGGCGATAAGCTTTACCAACGAAACTACGAGTACCGAGCCGGCAGAGAGAAGATACACAGCGGCAAAGCTCTTGCTCGCGCGCGCGCCCCGTAGTCCCATCGACTCTCGCGCTCCGATGTGTAATGCAAGGAGCGCCACGCCCACTCCAACTCCGCGCGCTACTCGCGCCGCAACCGTTGAGAGCGGCTCGAACGAGCCAAGTAAGAGCTCGGCTATACCCGCAACAGCAGCGAGGCACACGATAACAATCGGCAACCCGACTGCGCTCGGAGAGAGGGGATCACTACGCTTCGTCGCGATCATACGCTTGAATAATCCTGGATACGAGCGGGTGTCGCACCACATCCTCATCGGTGAAGTGGACGATTGAAACCCCCTGGGTATCTTTCAAGATCTTGAGTGCGTGACTCAACCCAGACTGCACCCCACGAGGGAGATCGATCTGCGTCGCATCTCCCGTAATCACGCACGTCGAGCCAAAACCAAGTCGGGTCAGAAGCATCTTCATCTGCACCGAGGTCGTATTCTGAGCCTCGTCGAGGATCACAAACGCATTCGACAGAGTTCGTCCTCGCATAAATGCAAGTGGCGCCACCTCAACAACTCCCTTCTCAACCAACTCCTTGGCTCGATCGAAATCAACCATGTCGTGCAGCGCGTCGTAAAGCGGTCGCAGGTACGGATTCACCTTCTCCGCCATATCACCGGGAAGGAATCCGAGCTTCTCTCCAGCCTCGACCGCTGGCCGACAGAGCACTATCCGCTTTACCTCTTTATTGAGGAGTGCCGTCACCGCCATCGCCATCGCGAGGTACGTTTTTCCGGTACCAGCCGGCCCGACGCCGAAGACAATGCTGTGGCTCTTAATCTCCTCGATGTAACTCTTCTGACGGAATGTCTTCGGAACGATCTTAGTACGCTTGCCGCTTACTCGGATCTCATCTCGAAAAAGCTCTTCGAGTTGAAGTCGACGATTGCTGGATAACATCTTTATCGCGCGTTCGACGTCACCCTTAAAGATAACTTCGCCTCGCTCCACGAGGCCCCGCAACTGAACGAGGAGATCGTGTCCCAGCTCAACATCGGTGTCCTGTCCGATCAGGGTAAGCCCCTGCGGCGTTCGGCCGATCTTTAAACCAAGCTCTCGTTCGATTGTTCGTAAATTTTCGTCTTTGTCGCCAACCAAGCTCTGCATCACAGTCGATTGGGGGAAGGCTACCTCCATCTCTTTTGTAGCCCCTTTGGGATCACTTGCGCGTCGTCCGTATCCTGTCATCTGGTCTCTCAATTACTACGGCTTATCGCCACCATCTAACGGTGGAAAAGCCCTCTAGCTACATTACCATGATTCTCCCAAAGAGGTTAATCACTATTATTACCTACACATCGCCAACTTGCTGACTATACGAGGGAAGCGAGACAACCCCTTTGCACTTCCCCACGTGAACGTGGCTCGTGCTCGTAAACGTGAACGTACCCGAAAACGTGGGGTTTTTAGTTACGGGACGTAGACATCGCGTAGTTCTTTGCCTCGCTTCCCATCCATTACGCCGTAATTGGGTATTCCGCCGGTGCCGGATATCCAAGCAACTCCCGCCGCACGAGATCGAGCGTCACATAGGCTGCATAGGTGCGAATTATGCTCCGCTCACTGCCGTAAAAACACCGCAGTTCAAAACTACGCCGCGGCCCCGAAATACCAACATAGAACGTACCCACTGGTTTTTCGTCAGTTCCTCCGCCGGGGCCAGCCACGCCGCTGACCGCGACACCGTAGGTCGTGTTCATCATGGTCCGTACCTCCTGCGCCATAATACGAACAACCTCTGCGCTCACAGCGCCGTGTTGTTCGAGAACCTCTTTCGGCACGTGTAGTACTCGCTCTTTGATCGAGTTGTCGTATGACACAACGCTACCCTTAAACACCTCCGACGAGCCCGGCGTTCGAGTGAGGTACTCTGCGATAAGACCGCCGGTGCACGATTCGGCCGTGGCAATCGTTGCTCGTTGGGTGAGAAATAGCTCTTGGAGCTTCTCAAAAAAATTCTGTGTCGGGTCTTCGGTAAATATCATCTCCGAGCCAAGAGCTGCGCGCACCTTCTCGGCAGAGGGACTAAGATCGAAGCTCTCTACTGCCTTGAGGCCAACGTGAATCTCTGGCATCGCGGCACGATACGACACCGTAACTTCGTTGGGCAGTTGGCAGCGCTCAATTAGTTTACCAACGTACGACTCCGGCATTCCGAAGGTCTTAAAACTGATCTTGTGCAGTCGCTGTAGCCCTTGGGCGCGTTCCATAATCAGCGGCAGCACCGAATCGGTGAACATCTTCTTAAACTCGCGCGGGACGCCGGACAGCGAACAGACAACAAGACCGTCACCCCGAACCATCGTAAATCCGGGCGCGGTTCCCAATTCATTCGGAATCATCACCGATCCGACCGGCAGGTAGGCTTGCTTGATGTTTGACGCATCAAGGGTGCGTCCTCGTTTTTTTAAGAACCCCTCAAGGTGTGCTCGCGCCTTCGGTTCCTCATACAACCCAACACCGAAGAACTCTGAAACGATATCGCGCGTGAGATCGTCGGTCGTGGGACCCAGCCCGCCGGAGGTGATAATCAGTTTGCTCACACTACTGAGCTCTCGCAAGCCAGCTACGAGTTCGCCTCGATCGTCATCAACGAGCAGAACCCGCTGCAACTTGAGCCCACACTCAGAGAGCGCCTGCGCAACGAAATTCGAGTTAGTATCGACAACGCGGCCATCAAGTAACTCTGAGCCGGTTGCTAAGATTGATACGGGAAAGCTCATGCCTTCTTCTTGGTGCCAGTAGTATCGAGAAGAGCGATCCCTTGGTGAGTCTTCTTCATATCGGCGATCTGGGCGAGTACCGCCTTCGGAGCTTTAATCTCAGGAGCGCTCTGAATAACTTTTGCCTTCATAGGATCGACGTAGGCGCCCTTGTCGAAGAGTCCAAAGTGAAGGTGTGGCCCTGTCGAGAGCCCGGTGTTTCCGACATTTCCAATAACGCTGCCACGCTGAACTCGAGCGCCCTTCTTTGCAGACGGGTCGATCTTCGAGAGATGCATATACTCTGTGGTGTAGCGCGAGTCGTGCGCGATCCGAACCATGTAGCCCGTTGATGACGAGAAGCCTGAGTAGACCACGACACCATCGCCTACGGTTCGCACCGGAGTGCCGATTGGAGCTGAGAAGTCTACGCCGTTGTGAGGGCGCGTAACGTGCAGCACGGGATGGAAGCGAGCCGTTGAAAACATCGAGCCGATACGCGTAAATTGAACCGGATATCGCAAGAATGCCTTAGTTGGCATCTGCCCCTTTTCATCGAAGTACCGAACGGTTCCGTCAGCAGCAACATCACGAACAACAGCAAACATCTCACCACTCAGGTAGAGCGAGGCCGCCTTGATAGTTCCGGTCTCTACGGCCTTGCCGTTCTCAAGCACCTTCTCATCGTACGTAACGGTAAAGCTATCTCCGGCCTGCAAGTCCTTACGAAACTCAACCCGCGATCCGAATAGATCCACGAAATCATCTACGAGCGAATAAGGGAGATCGGCCGACGTAGCTGCATCAACAAGCGACGAGTAGATAACGCCCGACACCCGACGCTCACGAGTTTGAATCTTTGCCTGCTCGATTCGAGGCACATAGCCTTCGTCTGAGTCGCCAGTAATAACCAGCGTAGCTCCAGCTCCAAGCTCTCGACGGAGCTCGATTACCTCATCACCCTTGCGAGTAACGGAGACCACCTCCCCAGCCTTGAGGGAAGGGTGCTTTGAGGAGAACGCAGATATAAAAGAGTGTACTGCGCGCGGGGCGCCCTTAATCTCTTTCCAAAGTGTGGAGATAGTTGTTCCGCGCCGAATGGTGTGCAGAAACGTCTCATGGACTGGCTCAAGGTTTTCAGGCGCAACAGCATCAGAGCTTCCCGCAACTGCCCGAATTTGCTCCGATTGAAAGGGGCTATCCTTGCCGTATAGTAGTTGACTGGAGCCGTCGTTGGCCCCCCAGAAACTCGCAAGCTGCCGACCGACCGGCGTTCCTTGAACAATAAAATATCCAGCCAGGCTGAGAACACAGCACCTGGCAACAACACTGTACGCTTTCATGCTGCCCGGGACTCTATGACGATATATACTAGCAGGCAAGCTCCCGTCTTTATTTTATAACGCAGTTTGCATTTTTGCGCCCATCCTCCGGTTTCCTATGATTATTCTCGCCATCGATGTTGGAACGGTTCGAGTGGGATGCGCCGCAGCCGACACCTCGATCGGGATCCCCTTCCCGGTTGCGGTCTGGCCTCGTGCTCAGGCCCGGGCCGAGAAGGCACTGATAGCAACCATCGCTGAACGGCGCGCAGACCTCCTGGTGGTAGGCTTACCGCTTGGACCTCAGGGGGAACGCACCGCGACGTGCGAAAACATCGAAGCCTTCGTTAGCCGTCTTGCTAAGAGGTCTCCGATCACGATTGTATATGTGGACGAGGCGTTTACCTCGGACGAAGCTACCCAACGACTGCATGCAGCATCTGCATCTCCAGAGGCGATTGATGCCCATGCGGCATGTTTAATTCTCGAGCGATATTTACAGACACATCCACCCCAATCATCGAAATAGCGAGGTTCCAGTGTTACGAAAAGCCATCATTACCCTGCTCTACATCGCGATCCCTGTTGCGGTAGCCCTGGGCACCTACCGGGCTCTCCACTTCTACTTTCTCGACCCAGTCGACCCAGACAACACTCAAACAGTACTTATCGATGCCACAGAGACAAAATCATTCAACGAGATCGCTCAGAGCCTTCAAAGTCAGGGGCTCATCCGAAATGGCTTTACGTTCCGTCTCCTTGCTCGCCTTCAACACAAAGACACCCTCGTGAAGGCCGGTGAATACGAGATCTCACCGTCCATGTCCCCGCAGCAGATACTCAACAAGCTCGTTCGCGGAGAGATGTTCACTCGACGCGTTACGGTAAAGGAGGGGATGACTATTGCTGATATCTCGGCTGCCCTTGAGCAGGCCGGCATCATCTCCCGCGCTGCATTCGATGCTGCCGCTCACGATACGCAGCTCTTACTAGAAGAAGGAATCGAGGCAACATCATTTGAAGGGTACCTTTTCCCCGAGACTTACCAGTTTCCGCGCAACACCACGGCCCGCAAGATTATTAAAACCATGCATGAGCAGTTGCAGAAGCGTTGGCTTCCGGATTGGGCGCAACGAGCCGAGATCTACGCCATGTCTACACATCAAGTCCTGACCCTTGCCTCAATCATCGAGAAGGAATCTGGAAACTTTGAGGAGCAGCCGGTTATCTCCTCCGTGTTTCACAATCGCCTCAAACGTGGCATGCGCCTTCAAGCAGATCCGACCGTCATCTACGGGATCCCGAACTTTAACGGCAACATCACCAAGCAGGATCTCAACACTCTGACTCCCTACAACACCTACATGATCGACGGCCTCCCACCAGGACCGATCGCGAATCCTGGTATCGCTGCTATCAAGGCTGCGCTCTTTCCAACCGACACCAACTTTCTCTACTTTGTTGGGAATGGAGACGGAAAGCATATCTTCTCAGAGACGCTCTCTGACCATAACGATGCTGTAAATGAGTTTCAGCGCGGAAAACCCGGCGCTCCCGATGTGGTCCCAGCCTCTGGCGCTGCGGCTACACAGGAGCCTCCATCAGCGATTCTGCTGCAAGACACGCCCACATCTCAACCAGCTCAACAACCGGCCGCAGCTCCGGCGCAACAGTAAGCGCTAGCGCCTATGGTCAGCCGCATCACGTCGCTCATTGCAGCAGTTCAAGCCAAGGAGCAGCGTAACAGGCAGATCGCTCTGGCGTTCGTTTGCCTCGGCGTGGCCGCTGTAGTGACTACTTTTTATGCAATTGCGACGTGGTATCCCCGCTGGATCGGCGCGTTCGCTATTCCGGTCAGTATCATCACCGTCTTGTGGATACTGCGCTCAGGAATTCGGCAAATCACCGTCTCTCGCACCGACGCGGCCCGTTTTATCGATGCTCATCTCCAGACGAAAGATAGAGTGGCAGCCCTGGAATCACTGCGCCTCGATGAAACTTTGGCCCGCTCGCCACAAGCGCAGCTCCTTGCTGCACAACTCTCCGCAATTATCCCTGACCACAAAGAGCCTTCTGCCATAGTACCGTACGTTTTTGCCGCGCCCGAGAAGCGCGCAACAGTTGTATTCTGTTTAATGCTGGCACTCCTTCTGGGACTCAATCATTTTCGCCCTTTGAGCCCCCTTGAGGAGCTGGCTGCCTCCGTTGAGCAGGTGCTTCGCGAGGATCCGAAGCTGCCTGAGCAGGTACGCGATGAGGCCCAGAAGCTTCTCCATACCCTAACCGATACGAAAGCGTCGCAAGAGGAGATTCGCTCGGCACTCTCGTCTACCAGGGAAGCGATCGAACGCTCACGAAAAGTATCTCAAGCGAACGACTCTACCAAAACGATTTCACAAACCGACCAAGAACGATCACTGCCGAAGCTCTCTCGCAGCACCGAGCCGCAGAACCAACCAACTCCGACGCCCGCCACAATACAACGTCAGGATTCCACGCCTGGGAAACAGAACTCGCCAGAACGCAACACGCAGAACAAAGAGCAGAACTCCCAGCAACAAGACCAAGCTACAGGAAGCAAGCAGGAGACAAAACAACAGAGCGACCAAAACTCCTCTGAGCAGAATCGGGACCAGCGCCAAGAGAAACAGCAGGGAGCCCAAGACTCGAAGGGCTCCGAGCGTGGAGAGGATCAACAATCGCAGGATTCGCAGAAGAACGAGCAGGGTGGCTCGGACTCGCAGGCATCCCAAGAGCAGGAGCAGCAACAGCAGAAATCTGAGCAACAGGGATCCGACCAACAGGGCGCTGAACAGCAGGGCTCGCAGCAACAACAGCAGGGCTCGCAGCAACAACAGCAGGGCTCCCAACAACAGGACTCAAACAAGCAGTCTCCGCAAAACTCCCAGCAGCAGAGTGATGGCGACGGACAAGGAAGTGGAGAAGGCTCTGGCAAAGGGCAGGGTGAAGCCCAGAAAGAATCAGACTCAGGCTCGAAAGGCGCGGGCACTTCGAAGGGGCAGGGCTCGCAGGGCTCCGGTTCAGGTTCAGAAAAGCAAGATCCCTCTAACAACTCTCAAGGCGATTCAGGAGCTTCGGAGTCTGGAACTCAGAAACTTCAAGCCGCGATCTCAAAAGCCGAGTCGGCCCTCAGTAAGGAGAGCAATGAGGATTCCAAGGGGAAGAAAGACGACCAGGCTGGCACAAACAACAAGGACGGCAACGACCAAAAGGATTCCTCCCAAGGCAGCTCTCAAGGCTCGCAACCGAAAGAGGGGGATCAGAAAGGTTCTGAACAAAAACCCGATGCGCAGGGTTCCTCATCAAAGGACGGCGCCTCGTCTAAGACGCAATCGCAGGAGCAGAAAGGAAAAGACGGAGAGCAAGGGAAGGACTCTAAACCCCGTTCAGAGACGACGGGTTCGCAGGAATCTCCTGATAAACCCGAAACTTCAAAATCTCAGGGCTCTCAAGGGCAAGCGGGTAAAAACGACCAGCCCAAAGACCAAGAGAAGGGCAAGGAGAAAAGCGACGCACCTTCAAAACCAACTTCTGATCAGTCCGCTCAAAAGCCTCAAGAGCAGGAGCAGCAGAAGGGCAAACAAGGCTCGCAGGACAGCACCGGCTCCGACTCCCCGGAGGTCGACCGAAACGCCCAAGCCCGCGAGGGTGGGGCTGACGGTCCCGCAGGACCTGGGCTTGGTGGCAAGGAGCAGTTTAAAGAGGTAGCGATCGATGCTTCGAAGGAGCAGCTCGACGCCCGCTTCACCGGAAAAGATGCAACCCTTGAAGCAAGTGACGCCCCGGCTCAACCCAAAACAACCCTTGAAGATGTCACCCTCGCCAAACCAAAGAGCTCCTCACTGCGCTCGGAGCAACAGATCCCGCTTGAGTACCGGGATGTTTTAAAATAGCCGCCGGGCTTGCAGCGTTTATCTGGTGGCAGAAAACGGCTCTGCACAGGTATAGTAAGCCGATATCAACGTAACGATCGGATCCTCTATGAACAATTCCACATTCCGTGATGCAACAGAGCTACAACAAGGGATCAAAGACTTTCACTCGTGTTTTTTTAAAATAGAGCAGGAGGTACAGAAGGTCGTTGTCGGGATGCAGGACGTTGTGCGTGGAACGTTGTCAGCAATTTGCGCTCGGGGCCACGTCCTTCTTGAAGGTGCCCCCGGCCTCGGGAAGACGCTGCTCGTAAAATCGATCTCAAATGCTCTCGGGTTATCCTTTAAACGTGTGCAATTTACCCCTGACCTGATGCCCTCCGACATAACCGGAACACAGGTACTCACGGAAGATGAGGGTGGACAGCGACGCTTTGTTTTTAAACCCGGCCCGGTGTTTGCCAACATCGTGCTTGCCGATGAGATCAATCGAGCAACGCCTAAAACCCAAGCGTCACTGTTGGAGGCCATGGAGGAGCGACAGGTAACGGTCCTTGATCAGACCTACCCACTGCCGCAACCGTTCTTTGTACTCGCTACTCAGAATCCAATTGAACTCGAGGGCACATACCCACTCCCAGAGGCGCAGCTCGACCGATTCCTTGTAAAGGTTCTCGTGCCAGCTCCTTCGCCTTCAGAGCTTAAAGAAATCCTCTCTCGAACAACCGGCACCACCGCTCGGGAAGTGACCCCTGTGTTCCCGCCAGAAGAGGCCACTGCCTACATCGCTCGTATGCAGAGTATCGTCCGACACGTGGTAATCTCCGAACCGATGCAGGAGATTATTGTGCGCATCACCGGCGCGCTTACTCCCACCTCTGATTTTGCAACACCACACGTAAAACAATACGTTCGATTCGGCCCGGGCCCGCGCGGCGCGCAGGCAGTTGTCCTTGCAGCGAAGGTGTGTGCCCTGCTTGATAACCGCATTAATCTCTCGTTTGAAGATATTAAATCGGTCATTACCTCGGCCCTGCGGCACCGTCTTATTTTAAACTTTCAAGCCGAAGCAGACGGCGTCACAGCCGATGATCTCATCGAGGAGATCCGCAACGCCAAATAGTGTAGGCAGAGCTACTCATGCTGATCTCTCGCACCACCCTTCGACTCCTTGACGCCTTGGCGCTCCGGTCGAAGCGATCGTTTTTCGGATTACGACAGGGAGCGCACCGCTCTCCCCGCCGTGGTCACGGCGTTGAGTTCGCTGAGTATCGAAACTACGAATTAGGCGACAATCCACGCGCGATCGATTGGAACCTCTTCAGCCGCAGCGATAAGCTCTACATTAAACGGTACCTCGAAGAGGAGAACGTCGAACTCTACATCGTTATCGACGGGTCTCGCTCAGTGACCCACCCAGCACTACGCGAAAAGTGGGACCTAGCCACCCACATCGCCGCCTGCGCCTCCTACATCGCGCTTTCCACACAAGATCCCGTTACGATCTCAGTGTTAGGCGGCCCACACAGTACGAGCTATTGGGGTGGTCGTGCGTTTGGCCCGTTAACGCAGTTCATTGAGGCAGCCTCGCGTTTTATCGTCTCGGAAACACACGAGAGCATCGACATTGCCGAAGAGGCTCGCCGAGCAGCGACTCGAACTCGCTTTCCCGGAATATGTCTCGTTATCTCTGATTTCCTCTATCCACTCGATACCGTTGCAGCGATGCTTGGAAGCTTCCGCGCCCGCAACATGGAGATCCACGCTATACAGATCCTCGGGAGTGCCGACACAGCCCCGGCGCGCGGTGCAAGTGGAGCGACCCTCATCGATAGCGAAACTGGCTCGACTCTCGGAATCTCGCTAACAGGCGAAACCCGCGCCATGTATGAGGCCCTTTTACAATCGCACAACCACGCTCTGCGCGCCCACTGTCTTGCAAACCACATATCGTACGTGTCGACATCGCTTGCCGACTTCCGCTCCGTCGATGACGCTTCAATCGATACCATTAAACGGATGGGGCTCTTCGTATGACCCTGTGGGGAGTAACCATCACTGCACATGCGCCCCTATTTCTTCTTGGGATTCCGCTTGGCGCTGCATTACTCGTCTACATCTTTCGTGCGCGCGGCTCCGGCTCGTCGATCGTCACATCGACGCTACTTTTGCTCTCAAAGCTTCCTCAGTATATGCCCGCGCGCCGTCGTTTTGTTCCTCCGTTACAGTTCTGGATTGAGCTAGCGGCTCTTATCCTTCTTTCGCTTGCTGCAGCACGCCTTATCTCCTCGGAATCGGGAGCTCGCATCGCTGTTGTGATCGACTCCTCCAAGAGTATGGCCACCCTAATCAGCGCGGGAGAGCCCCGACTCGCTGTCGCCAAAAGACTCGCCACGGCTGATATCGCACAGAGCCTTCCAACAACCCGATTCTCGGTCTTTGCCGCATCTGACTCGCTCAAGCCGATAACGACACCGGGACTCTCAAGTGCTGCCGCTATCCGAGCCATTACCACAATTACCCAGAGCCACAGCCCCGATCAGTTGCAACAGTTCGTGACTGCCCTGGCAAACAGTAGGGAGTACAACCGGATCTGGGTCTACACCGATAGGTCTTCCGAACCGATATCAACTGACACGCCGATCAAGATCAATTCAATCCCATCCGATCTCTTGGCCCTCACAAACATATGGATTCACTCCATCGCCACGAGGGGAGACTCCGCTACGCCATCAATAGAAGCCGAACTCCTCGCCTCTGGCAAAGCTCCAGTCGCAGCCTCCGTGAAAGCAACATGTACAAAGCCATCAAGCCGCGAAAGGTTTGACCTTCCCTCGACAACGAAAACGATCGTCCCTGGACAGATAAGCAAAGTCTCCCTTGGCCCCATCACACAGCCGTGGAGCTACTGCAACGTCTCCGCGCAGCCGCAGGATCTCGCCCTCGTTGATGCACTCGCAATCGACAACGATGCGTGGATCGTTCAATCCTCAACAGATACCCCGATTACTCTGGTAAGTGCACTCTCTTCGCAACAGCTAGGGCTCACCGCCATACCCAACCTCTCCATCGCCACGCGAACGAATCAGTCGCTCCCTGTAGCAGGACAGGCGATCTATCACCGAGAGGTACCGCCTAGTCTTCCGCAGCAAGCAACGCTCGTTGTCTCTCCACCACAAGGCTCCCTCCCATGGAGAGGCGGTCGTTCGTCTGGTGCAGAGCGAACGACTTCCGACATTACGCGCTGGGCGACCTCACACCCACTCTTGCAATACGTTCAGCCCGATCTCCTCTCGCTTCCCGAAACGAGCATCCTTGAGTGCCCGGATTCCTCAACTCCGATCCTCTTCTCGCCACGAGGCGCCGTTGCATGCGCGGGGGAGGAAGCCGGCGCGCGCTACGCTATAACTGGCTTCGAACTCTTTCCATTCGATGGGCTACGATCTCCAACCTTAAGTGTGTTCACCCTAAATATCATGCGTTGGCTCTTTCAATCAGGCGCCCCCGGTCTAAGCACCTCAAGCCTCGGCACGATCAAACTTCCCACCTCCAGCTCCTCCGTGCAGGTTGTAGCACCACGGGCGCACGAGCTCCCCCTCGACTCGTCGCGAATTGTTACGATTAGCGAGCCCGGTGTGGTCTCCATAGCCCCCTCCGCTGGAGACACCGCTAACGGCCAACTCAGGGCGTTTAATGCCATATCCGACGCCGAATCAGACACCTCGCGCGGAGGCAGTGTTGCTGTCGTAACAAGCAAGGATGTTCCACCCACCAAACCTCGAGAGAAGTTCCCACTTGAAGGGATCCTTGCAGCAGCAGCGCTCTTGGTACTAGCCGCAGACCTCGTACGTCGTATTGTAAAGCGCTCCTCGTGGGGGCAGGTATGAACTTTTCATTCCCCGCAGCGTTCTACCTTCTGATCCCAATTACAGCGGCTATCGCGTGGACCCTTCGTGCTCGCCCAGCACGTTCACTACGCTCCCTGATCGCTGCCCTGTTTCGCCTATGCACGCTGGCAGCACTTGTAACCGCCGTGGCTGGCCCCTACAAGCAGCGAGAGCTTCCAGCGGAGAGTCTGACTGCATTTCTCGATCTCTCATCAAGTATAACTCCCCAGCAAGGAGGGTCGCTCCTCGACAGAGCGCGCACCCTGGCAACAGACCTTAATGTTCCTCTCAAAGTCGTTCCGTTTGCAAAAGAGATGGCACCCTCAGCACTCCCTGTTAGTGTACTCGATCGGTACACATCGCTGCGCGAGAGCTGGGAGAAGCTCAATCCCGGTGCTACGAACTTAGCGCAGATTACGTCCTTTCCAACTCAATCATCGGTAGCCCTCCTTTTAAGTGATGGATACGAAACCACCGGTGAGATCCACGGTGCAACACTCAATCCAGCTACGCTCAGACTCTTTCCCCTTACAGCACTCGGAGAATCCTCAGACGAGGGCATCGCTATCTCGCAGCTCTCTGCACCCCTGACCGTCCGCGCCCAGAAGAGCGTCGATATTAAGACCACAATCACCAACTCCCACAAACAGCCACAGGCGGGAACCCTTGAAATTACACACGGTGATCGAACCATTTTCTCGCAAAAAGTGAGCGTTCCTGCCGGGCAGGATCTCGCCATTGTTGCTCAGAGCGATCCCGCACTTGAGGGGCTTCGAACTATCCAAGCTACCTTCTCATGGCGCGATGCATCTGGCGATCACACAAACACCCGCACCATCTGGTTATCGGGAGAGAAGCGGGACAGAGTGCTTCTGCTCTCTGGCTCCTCGGACGATGACCGCTTTATGTCGCAGATCCTCACCAACCAGAGCTACCAGCTGCGCGCGCTTGTTGCCGGAAAATCTCCGGAGCCCGGCGAGTCACTCGGGGACTATCGCGCCGTTATCCTAAACAACATCGCCTATACTGAGATCCCCGAGCGCTTCCGCTCCAGTCTTGGAAGTTACGTTCGAGGTGGCGGTGGGCTCGTCACCATCGGTGGAAACAAGAGCTACGGTCTCGGTGGCTACATCGGCTCTGCGACAGAGGAGCTTCTCCCCGTGCGGCTCGTGCAACCACACCAGGAGAAGAAGCGGCTTAACGTCGCCGTTCAGCTAGTCCTCGACAAGTCTCGCAGTATGGCCACCGACAACCGGCTTGAGTTTGCAAAGGCTGCTGCAGAGGAAGTCGTGCGAAACCTAAAGGACGACGACTACATCGGTGTTATCGGATTTGACGAGGTGCCGTTCATTGCACTGCCCGTCTCTTCCCTCGCGCAGGTTCGTGCCACCGCCGTTGAGCGCATCTCCCGGCTCTTTCCAGCGAGCAGAACGAACCTATTTCCAGCCCTCGATGAGGCGAGGCGAGGGCTTGCGCGCATAAACGCGGGGAGAAAGCACGCGATCGTTCTTACCGACGGTAAGCTCCCTGACCCGGGGCCGTACTATTTTGAGCTAATTAAACAGATGCGGGTTCTCGGTATCACCGTTTCAACAGTCATGGTTGGGAACGACGCTGATGATGGATTCCTCGCGCAACTGGCACAAGATGGTGGCGGATCCTTTTACCAAACAACCGATCCGAGCAATCTCCCAAAGGTCTTCCTCTCAGATGTGAAGGTTGCAAGTGGAGAACGAACCCTCAAAGAGGAGCCCGATCTCCCGGTACGAAAGGGGCCCGACCCAATCACGAGCACCTCCCTCACCACATTTCCGACCATTCGTGGCTTTGTTGAGACACTACAAAAATACGCCGCTTCTACCGAGCTCGTTGTCTCTGATCTCGAAGGAACCTACCCACTCCTTGCATCGTGGAAAGCAGGCGAGGGGAGGGTCGTCTCTTTTACCTCCGATGCCAACGGTCGTTGGTCTTCAAACTGGATGCGCTGGGACCGTATTCAGGAATTCTGGTCTGATGTTGTAGAGTCAGCTCGGCGTAAGGTCACGGCCAAGGAGGCCCATGTGCCCTTCGACATGCGCTCGTGGGTTGAAGGCTCACAGATGGTAGTCGACCTCTCGTTGTTTGAGGACGCTGGCGTCAAGGAGATAACCGCATCGATCAGAACTCCATCCGGCAGTACAAAAAAGATCTCATTCTCTCCCGTCACCCGCGGCCACTATCAAGCTCGACTCGACGATGCTGTCGCTGGAACCTACCGCACAACTGTCTCGCTTGGGGACGCCAACCTCCCAGATGTTGCATGGACCCTGTCCGGTGAACTCTTTGGAGAGCGTTCGTTTCGCAAACCAAACCTGACAGTGCTATCAGAGATTGCTGACCGATCCGGTGGCAAAGTAGATCCGACTGCTGCCGAGATCAGGCCACTCCTGCGACAGACAAGTGAACGAACACCACGGGCGCACATCTTCCTCATCGCTGCTCTTTTCCTGCTCTTTGCAGAGTTTACTGTTCGAGCGCTGCCGAATCGGTAACGCCGTATACCACTGCAACCAACGACCACGGCCTTCCACTAAACGGTGCTGCTCGCCCAAGCTCCATCCATCCCGCCGGGATCGTGCTGAGATCCTCCTCCTTCACAAAGAAAACCCGAGACGGCTCCGCTACCACACTCCGTGGATCAAGTTCGCTCGTCAGGTTTGGTCGCAGCATCTCGCGGTAGATCCCTTCAACATTAAACCGCCCCTTGTGTGGATTAGATCGTCCGGAGAGGGAATTCCCGACGATCGTAAAATTGACGTAGCTCGCTCGCAGCCCCTCCATAAGGCGATCAACGTCGAGACGCGCAGTATCATCTCGCACCTCTTTGACGTTGCGAGCTATCGCGCGTCCATACGGGAGCATTCCAAAAAACACGACAGCAGCAGCGACAACCCCCGCACACCTGCTCCAGGGCACTCGGTTGCGCACACTCTCCCAGAGCGCGCTGCTTCCAAACACGGCAAGCATGCAACAAAAGGGCAGAAATGGACTGATGTACCACGGAACACGCGATGCTGCGCACGAGTAGAGCGCCACCGGCACCACGCTCCAGACTAGGAGAAATCGGAAACGTGGATCTTTTCGAGCGGCAATCCCGGCCCCCATAATCCCCAAGGCCAACAAGAGGCGAGGAGGGCCCCCACCACGCACGAGCAGGTACCAAGCATAGTACAGAGGGCTTCCATCGGAGTGCCCCTGAAACCCAGAAAACGTCCGCTGCAGGATCTCAACACCGAGAAATATCGAAAGCCCCTTAACACCACCCGCCCACGCAACACACCCCACGTAGAGTGCAAATACAACGATCGGCACCAGCAATACTCCACACACTCGCGATCGGAGAATCCTGATATTAACAGCGGCAATCGAAACGCCCGCGACTACTAAAGGAACAAATCCAGCGACACTCTTGGTCAGCACCGCCAAGCTACACAGTGCTGCTATCGCTGCAACGCTTCGTCGAATCGATTCCCCTTTACTGGAAGCCTCAACTACTCGCCACGCATACCAGGCTGTTCCCAGGGTAAGCACCGTCAGCAATCCATCAAGCACTGCACGCCGAAACCCATGCTGGGCCAACACCCACTCGGGCATTCCTAGGGTCAGAAATCCAACAACAAGAGCGCCAATAATCGAATGAAAAATGCGCCGTGATAGCAGCACCGTTAGCACTACAGCACCGATACCAAGGAGTCCATCGAGCAAACGGAAGCTAAAGTTACTCTCGCCCAGCACCCACGGAGCGATCGCCCCAAGCCAGAACTTAAGCGGGGGCTTCTCAAACATCGTAGGCTTTCCGTGGTGCAGCGGAAACCACGCGCCATCGTGCAGGATCCCCTGCGTCACCCGCACATAGATAACCTCATCCGAATAGAGCGAGACAGAGCTTGCCCCGAGGTTCCACAGGAAGACGAAGGCGGTCAGTGCTGCCAAAAGACCACTTGTCACTACTACTAGGATCCGCTCAAACCTCTGCATTGTGTGTCCTTGCCCGGCCGCCTTCAGTTCCTCACTCGGCATTGGAAAAAATGTTTCGCATCCTCCGGGAACTGGGGTACAAATGGAGTAACACACATCAGGGAATTACGCATATGGCTCAATCGTTTTCGATCTATTTTGCTGGTGAGTTGTTCTCTCTCAAGCACCTCGTTGGAAACGCGATCCTCGCCGACGCTATCCAGGTTCAATCAGAGGGAAGGTACCACTGCTTCGTGCCCCAAAATCATGAACAGCGCGACACAACCCCGCTAGCGATACGAAACCAAGATCTCCTACATGTCGTAACGAGTGACCTCGGACTCTTTCACTTCGATGGTCCCGAACTGGACTCAGGAACCGTCGTTGAATTCATGGTTGCAAAGATGCTCGATATCCCCTCGGTTATCATCCGCTCCGATTTTCGCCTCGGCGGCGATGCGGGCTCCGCACCATGGAACCTGATGCTGATAAACTATCCTCGCACCGAGGTGATAACCCTTGATAGTATCGCAGTATACCAGAACGGACTTCATGGTAAGGGGCTCTCACCGAAAGATGCTGCAATAGCCGCAGATGAGCACCTTGCAACCTTGACGATCCGGGCCCTCGACGGGGTCCGAGCATCTCCACCAGTCCTCTCAGCCGATCAGAAACGAGCTGCGTACGAGAACGTGCGCCACATCGCCGGTGGCAATTTCGACGAGCTGCTCAACGAGAAGAAGCTCGAATCGATCCTAACCTCTAAACTTGAGCGCGGACTATGAGTTCTGCTCGGATCGCCGTTATCGGAAGCTTCGTTCAAGATCTCGCCTTTACCGTCGAGACCTTTCCTGCTCCCGGAGAGACCCGTATCGGCAACTTTTTTACCGGCCCCGGTGGCAAGGGCTCCAACCAAGCTGTGGCGGCGCACCGACAGAAAGTGCCAACGATATTTATCGGTGCTGTTGGCAATGATCTGTTCGGCCACGGCTACCGCGAGTGGACTCAAGGGGAGGGGCTCCCAACATCTCTGCTCACCGATCCAACCGCGCCCACTGGAGCTGCCTCAATCGTCGTAAATGCTCACGCTGAAAACTCGATCGTTGTAGCGCTCGGCGCGAATGAGAACCTCACTGCGGAACACACCCTCAATACCCTTGCAAAGAATCTTGAACTCTCGATCCTTCTCCTTCAAGCGGAGAGTAACCTCGATGCTGCTCAAGCCGCGCTAACCCATGGACGCGCGCGCGGCATATTCTCGATCTTTAATCCCGCCCCGATTAACCCGGCCGTGAGCAAAGATCTCCTCAGCTACGCTGACTGTATCACTCCGAATGAGACAGAGGCCTCGTACCTTATTGAGCGCATCTCCGGACGCCGCTGCTCGACAGACTTTGCAACGCTCTCGGACGATGCCATCCGTGAGTGCTGTGATGTGCTCCCGGCTTCAACGGTAGTCCTGACGCTTGGAAGCTCCGGCTCTCTTCTCTACCAACGGGGCGCGCCACATCCGTACCTGCGAAATGTCGCGAAGGGAGAGATAGTACGAACTGAGCCTCTCTCGATTACGCCCGTTGATACCACCGGCGCAGGCGATGCTTTCAATGGTGGATTAGCCGCAGGTCTGATCCGATTCTCAGGTGATATTAAGCAGGCTATTCGGTATGCTACCGTTGTCGCTGGGCTCTCAACAACCCGAGCGGGAACAGCCCCGGCTATGCCAAGCCTTGATGAAGTAGAGACATATCGATCATTTTACGAGTAAAAGGGAGTTACCACTATGCCGTACATCTCACGCAAAGATCGCAAGCAGTACCAAGATATCTTAAACACCTTAGCCGAAACGATCCCAAAGGACAGGATGCTCCGCCCCGGCCACATGAACTACATCGTAAGCCTCCTCATTGAGAAGGTTTACGGAACTGAGCTGCGCTACGCTGACCACAACGAGGTTATGGGGGTGTTAAACTGCATCGCGCTGGAATTCTACCGACGAAAGACGACGCCGTATGAGGATCTCAAAATTAAGGAAGAGGGGGATCTGACGGAGCTGTAGGCTCTACGGGTACCCGGAGTTCAGTTTAGCCGTTTACCAGTGCAGGGTTTTGCCTCGGGTCCCTACTGATGGCTTCTCGTAAAGATCGCGGCAAGGCGCCGGTTAGTAACACTACCAACCTCGGGTGAATCTAGATCCTGCCGGATCTCTGCTATCGATAAAAATTTCGGATGCTTCTCAAAGCGCGGAGCGCTGGGGGGAGAGTAGTGCTTCGGATCCCACAGATCGAGCAATGCTGCCTCTAGCTGCTCCTGTGTTGGGAACGATCCTTTTTGGTAGCGAAAGAAGAGCCGATTCGAGGCGTCACTCCCAGTGGGCTCAATCCATTCTGAGACGGTCTCTTCTAACCAAGGTCGAAATGTTTTCGTGAACCACTCTGCGATCTCACGAACGGAGATCTGTCGATTCTCCTCGCTTGAAACATCTATAGCAAATACTCGGCGTTCTGATTGCCCCAGCTCTTCTAGTCGCTGCGCAAAACCGAACGCTCTGTGATCAAGGAGGAGATCATTATAAAAGTTCCGCTCTGCACCCGAGAGATTAAGCAGGTACTGCCACGCGGTGGCATCAACAAGATTGCGCTCATGAGGGCCCGCACTCTGAACAAACGTAACCGCGTGACCATCGTCCCAAAATGGATGGCGATCCATGAGATTACGAGCAACAGCGACTGACTTGGGTATTCCAACGCGCATTTGCACGTCGGCAGAAAACCCGACCTGTTCGACGAGATGTTCAACCACTCGGCTCGCATCCCCACACACAGCCGCAAAGAAGATGCTCTCATTATACCGCGCGTACTTTGGGTCTAAGGTGTACCGCCGACACTCCGGCTCGTACGCCTCTACTAAGACTCGCTCAATCTCAGGCAACGCTCCCCTAATCACGCTTTCCATCGACCTCGCTGGGTAGGCGGGGGCAGTAGCAACGCCACTCTCGACTTGTACAGCCGGCACGGTATGAGACGATGGATCCACAATCACAACATCACCTTAACGTCACAAACTAGCTTCGTGTGCGAAGCACGGGGCTTACCATGTTAAAAAACCCTCCTGGTTTAGCGCCATCCTGCGGCCACGAGACTGTTAGCAGGGACCGTAGGAGGATACCAGGGGTGCGTTGCTTAGTGAAGCCAAACAGGTCCCTGCGGTGCTTTAAGGACACCCTGTCACGGCCTCCTGACACCTGAACAAGTTGAGCCACCTAGGGCACTTACCCGAGGCTATCCCGCTTGACTCCATACCTCCTCCTACACAGCGTAGGTTCTCCGTTAGTCCAGAAGAAGACCAAGTCGTACTCCTTAAGACTTCTGACCTATCACCTCAAGGCCTCCCCGATTTAAAATATTCCTTTGAAGAACCCGGCGAGTGTTGTATCCAGGAGCCCATCTTGTTGTTCCCATGAATTACCGTCAGTCTGAAGTTACATCGTCCTCCGGTATAGCGACTTCGGCCCCCCTCCCGCCGCACGGTTAACTCTATCGCCTGACCGATCTTGAACGCCGCCTCATAGTCTCCTGGAACCTATGCGCAGATCTCTCGGTGAAGGAGATTGCCCGACGAGCCGATGTGCGAGAACACCAAGCCCGACATGCGCTTATGTCCTTAGCTCGTCGCGGCATCCTCGTTCCGATGTACCTCGTCGACAACTATCAGCTCGCATTCTCTGATTACGGCTTTTTCTTTTCTCCGAGCGCCGAATCAAGCGCACTGCGCCGCCGCTTCGAAAACAGTCTCATGAGACATCCGCGCGTGGTCTGGTTAGCTCGGATGAGTGGAACGTTTCAGTACGGCGCGACCTTTATGGCGAAACGCCCGCATGAACTTGTCGACTTCTTCTCGTGGATGCAGCCCTTGTCGCAAGGAGCATACGCCCGCAAAGCAACCCGCATCGCTGTCGATTGCACCTGGTTCTCGCCCAATTACCTTGCCCCTGACGTCACCGAACGCATCACGGTCTCAATTACTTCCAGCGCAGAGCCGCCGGTGCTCGACGCTATCGACAAAAAAATCCTCATCACCATGACTGAAAACCCCGCATCTAGCACTACACAGCTTGCAAGCCTTGCGGGCATGAATAAGTCGTCGCTGGCCTATCGCATCGGTAGATTGCGTGAAGCGAAGATCATCCGGGGCCGGATGTACTCAATTAAGAATTATATCCTCGGGATCTTAATGTATCGAGTCATGATAGTTGACTGCGGCCTTACTGATGCCCAACGACGACAGCTTTACGAAATCTGCTCGCGATGCCCCCATGTCGTAGCATTTGTGGTATGCACCGGAAACTGGGACTTCGAGTTCCGTTTTGAAGCAGAGCACCCCGAGATTGTCGACAACTTCTGTCAGCAGCTCATCGATACATTTGGCAAATCTATCGGCTCCGTTCTGGTTTCGCAGCAGCTTTCGACCTTAAAGAGATCTGCGTATGCGGATGATGTGCAGCAGCAGTAGGGCCGGCATCAGCACAGGCCTCTTGCCGCGGGGCAATACTCCCGACTACTACTTCTTGCCAGGCGAGCGCTCATACACCGCTCGATTCAGCAGATAGGCCAAGGCTCCCTCACGTGCCTCCGGACTCACTCGCGAAAACTCGACGACGTCTTTTGGAAACTTACCAAAAGTCTTAATAAGCCGCAGCGCATCGTTTCGGATGAAATCGTCATAGCGAGCGCATGCTTCGCCTATTCCGCCGCCAATAATCAGCTTCTGGGGAGCGACTCCCTTCTGCTTCATGTCGCGATAAATAACCCCTAAGCCCGCTCCAAGATCCTTGAAGTACGTTTTCCATGTTCTCACGCCTTTGACTACAAGCGCTGCCATCGGATCTACAAAGGGAGGCTGCTCAAATCGTGGTTCACATGCAAAGGCTGTCCACAAACCCTCCAGGGTCGGGGTGAACAGGAATTGATTCACTGCACGCACAAGATGGCTCGGAAGGTTAATTGCCCAACGATGACGTTCGTGGCTTGGCAGTTCGGCCAACCGTGTAAATTGCTCCTTAAGGTCCTCTGGCTCTAGTTTCAGGTTCTTGCGAAGAAGTTCTTGATCTTGCTTCAAAGTCTTGCTGCAAACCTGCGCAAGAGCAACAAGAAGAGGTTCGCATCCTTCGTGGCTCAATTCCCTGAGAAGGCGAATAGCTACCCACGGCCCGGCAACTACCGTTTCGAAGTACTTCTGCCCTGACTTTGGCGCCTCGTAACTTCCCTCCTGGGTTACATATTGATCGAACTCAAGCTTGTCCAGCAACCGATAGCGCGGTCGATTTGAGATCATCTCCTGCACAACATAGTGCCCAAACTCCGAGTACATGTTCGAAGGCTGCCCATCGATCAACACCATCCCGCCGAGACCCGTGCCCACGATTACAAAAGCACCGTTATCACAGCCAGCAAGGCCGCCAAGGATCATCTCGCCACGCAAACCAGCATCGGCGTCATTGAGAACCTTAATAACCGAGCTATCTACCGTGGGCCATTTCGGCAGTCCATGCTTTTTAAGCTCTTTGTTGCGCTCGCAGATCTCGTTATTAATCGCCGCCATCATAGTGCGAGCGATAGGCTCTTTCGTAAGATTGATTCCCGTATTGGTCGTAGTAATGAGAGCATCGGCATCATCGCCCTCTACGCGACCTGCAACGGAAAAAACGGTAGCGCTGATCTGATTGAACGGAGGGGGACCCTGCAAGGGATCGAACTGCCTCGCAACGTGATCAACAAACTGCTTGGCTATCTCGGCAATTACAACATCCTTTGCGTGCTCAAATTGAATACCACGATCCACCAAACCAGGCGTGAGCGTCTCATTAAGATCCTGCCACTTAACCGCAGCGGTTATAGGTTCAGTGCCTCGTACGTGGGAAAGGCAGAAGCGGACATTTGTTCCGCCGATAATGATGGTGACTCCGAAAGGCTCTTCACGAGACAGAGTGAGCGATTGAGGGTCCCTTGAAGGACCTTGCAACTCTTCCGTTCCCTGTAAAGCCCCTCTCGCCGGCGCTATAAGCGCACCGGAAGGCTGTGAGGACGTTGACGCAGACATGTAATACCTCAATAAGTGCCGACCATCCCTCTCTAGCGAATCTCAAAGCGATTCAGAGGCGGAAAGCGACGAGGTCATGATACCGACAGGGCGCAGTATAACCAACTTTCTTGTTGGTTTTCTGAAAATATTTCTGTGTTTTTTGTGCTGGTCCGGCGTCGTCCCTCTACCGGAATTGAAAACCGTTAATTATCAGCCATTTCCACGAGAAATCGCGTGTTGGGCTCCGGCGCGAGGCCCCTGCTCGGTGGGCGTTCAGACCGACGCGCTCGAACCATTACCGCTCAAAACAGCCAGTTTGCGCCTGATGTGGCCAAGTTGGAGCACTACCCCAACACCAGCTTCGCAAACCGGTACACGAGCTTCTTGGGCTCCTCAAAGGAATCAAACTTCACGACAACCGTTGCGGACATGCTCTCGCTACTTACTGATTCAACGGCTCCGTTACCGAAGGTTGGATGGATTACGCGCACGCCGGAAGCTAACTGCTCAAGCGCTGCGGGGCTCTTTTCAAAATACTCTTTAGGAGTGGTTGGCTGCTTCTGCATCGCATCGGCAGGCGTTAAGAGATTTCGAATCTGGTCGAGTGAGACTCCTACACGTGGCTCAGGTGGAGCAACGCGCTTCTGCGTCTTCTTTCGCCCCCAGCGGCTACCACCATCATCATCCGTGTCGTAGCTCTGCGGTTCATCTTCGAATGAGAAGCGGGGATACCCATGCATGAACGTGGCACCTTGGGAGCGCTCGGTTCCAACAGACTCCATCGATGCAGGGTCGATGTCCTTACAGAAGCGGCTCACTATCCGCGCACCACCTGAACTCCCTGAGCTTCCGCCAGAAGCGAACATTCCACGGTAGTAGGCGCGTGTGCAGTAGAGTACCCGCATCGCGCGAGTGATACCAACGTAACAGAGCCGTCGCTCCTCTTCGAGCGCTGCGTTGTCATCCAGCGAGCGGTAGTGGGGGAGGATTCCTTCTTCGAGGCCGCTTAGAAACACAACCGGAAACTCCAAACCTTTTGCAAGGTGCAGGGTCATCAGCGACACGGTATCGGTCTTCTCAGATGGCTCGGCTCCACTTTCATTGGCTGGGATATCCGCGCCTGATGTCAGCGAGATTCTATCAAGGAAGTCCTTGATGATGACCTCATGCTCTGCCCCCTCGCGCTCCATGGTGCGCCCAAGGGCTTCGAGTTCCTGTAAGTTCTCTATGCGAGAGTATGCTGTTGGATCCTTCATCGCTGCGAGCTTTGGCCCATACTCGCTCTTCTGAACGATGTTGCCGATTAACTCTCCGAGCTTTACCGATTGGCAGTCCTGCTTTAGTTCCGCGATCAATTCGAGAAACTTGCGAACACTCTTGTTGCTTGCTGCAACTTCAACTGCTGCTTGAAGGTACGGAACAGATTTACTTTGTGCCTCATGCACTATCTCTTGGATCGCCTGGGCACCTATTCCTCGTGGAGGGGTGTTCACGATCCGCTGGAATGCTTGGTTATCCGCTGGGTTCACCAAGAGCCGCAGGTAGGCAAGGATGTCTTTAATCTCTTTGCGATCAAAGAACTTTAAGCCGCCAAAGATCTTGTACGGAATCTTTGCTCGTACGAGCGCTTCTTCGAGTGCTCGGGTTTGAGCATTCGTTCGATAGAGAACCGCCATGTTGGAGTAGGCATACCCTTGTAGCGAGAGCTTCTTTATCTCCGAGGCGATGAAATCGGCCTCCATGTTCTCGTCGTAGCCGATAAAGGTTCTGATCTGATCGCCTGCATCTCCAGAGGTCCACAGCTTCTTTGCCTTACGGGCTTTGTTCTTCTCGATCACGGCGTGCGCGGCGTTAAGAATCGTCGCTGTTGAGCGGTAGTTCTGCTCAAGTTTGATAACCTTCGTGTTCGGGTAATCTTTTTCGAACTCAAGGATGTTGGTGATGTTTGCTCCACGGAAGCCGTAGATCGACTGGTCATCATCTCCCACAACAAAGAGATTTCGCCGGGGCTCTGCGAGGAGCCGGATAAATCGGTACTGCGCCTTGTTCGTATCCTGGAACTCATCAACGAGGAGGTAGTGGAGCGCGTGGCGGTAGTAGTTCAAAACGTCAGGAAACTCCTGCAACACCCGCACTGCATTCATCAGGAGATCGCCAAAGTCCATCGCATCGGCTTGGAGCAGATACTTCTGGTAGCGGTCGTAGACCTGCGCTTGGAGATCCGTTTCGACGTTAAATGCTTTGGTTGCCGCCTCACCAGGAGTAATAAGGTTGTTCTTTGCCTTATCAATGGCGCGAATAAATGTATCGAGCGGAAAGCGATCTTCATCGATCGATAAGTCTTTTAAGACCTGCTTGAGAACGCCCTTGGTGTCCTGATCGTCATAGATAACAAACTTGTTGGTGTATCCCAGATGTGTCGCGTTGTGGCGCAGAATCCGTAAACCACTGGAGTGAAATGTTGAGATCCAGATCCGACTTGCTCGTTCACCGAGAAGCCCAAAGAGTCTATGTCGCATCTCCTCGGCTGCTTTGTTGGTGAACGTTACCGCTAAGATTCGGTCGGGCCAGACGGAGTGGTTGAGAATGAGGTTTGCTACTCGGTGTGTAAGAACCCGAGTTTTTCCGCTGCCTGCTCCTGCCAAGACAAGGATAGGGCCCTCAACGTGGAGGACCGCTTCCTGCTGCGGAGGGTTGAGGCCCGCTAAGAGATCAGGTTGTGCTTCTGTGCTTGCCGACATCGCGGTTCTGCTTTCACTAAATAGTTCGTTCTGATCACCAAGCATGGTCTATACACCAACCTCATCAAGGCGATCTCTTTGGCTCAAAGAGACCATGTTACATAAGAAAAAGAAAAGGGAGACCGAGATCTCCCTTTTCGCAGCAGTAGAAAGAAGACAATACCGAGAAGCGTCGGCTCTAACAAACGCTTCGTTACAATTAACGAAGCCGTCGAGCCACCTGCTGGTCACGAAGCGAGATCTTAGCAACACTACAGGATAGGGCTATCGGATTCCGAATCGGCAGTCCGTGAAAGAGCAGCTTGCCGATGTACGCTAACGTGAGCGCTGCACACATGAAGTCGATTCCCGTAACGAATGTTCCTGTATCCATACTCTCCTCCGTGGTTTCGTTTCTATCTTTTTTCTATGTCAAACGATCCGGGCGTTCAAGTCTTTTTCTATATACAATCGAAGATTCGCCGTAAAAAGTTGTGCGCTCTCGGAGTATCAAGCCCTTATGCCAGCAAACGAGGTTTGCAAGGGTGCATTCCCTTCAGCCCAGTGGTACCCTCTCGGGGCGATGTCGTCTCAGTACAACCGAAAGGATCACCTCTATCAGAAGGCCAAGGACGAGGGCTACCGCTCCCGCGCGGCCTACAAGCTTAAGGAGATTCAGGACTCCTACAAGATCATCAAACCATCCTCGCATGTACTCGATGTCGGAGCCTGGCCGGGCGGCTGGACCCAGGTGGCGCTTGAGTATCTGGGGCCCAACGGCACCGTTACCGGTATAGATCTGCAGGCCCTTGACCCTATCGACGACCCTCGGTGTCGGCTCATTACAGGCGATGCCCGCGACCTTGAGGAGATCCTTGGCGAGACCTCCCCGTGTTTCGACTGTGTCATCTCAGACATGTCTCCAAAGCTCACTGGCATCAAAGAAGCCGACCAAGCCGGAACTGTGGCGTGCGCGGAGCTAGCGCTCTACGTGGCGCAGCAGTTCCTCAAGAAAGATGGAACCTTCGTAGCCAAGGTCTTTAAGGGCGGCGAGGTGGAAGGGTTTGTCAAATCAGCGCGACCAATGTTTAATAAGTTAGTCCGGGCTGAACTAGACTCAACCCGCAACTCCTCCAATGAATTTTACGTCATTGGTCTCGGCTTCAAACGTTAAGTATCGGCGCCTCCGTTCATGAATGTACTGACCACTGTCGAGCACTTTGGAACCTTCGTCATCGAAACAACGGAGCGATGGGGCCGCGCGTGGATCTTCCTCTGTCGTTCGCTTACAGCGCTTGTCCGGCCACCGTATCGACCGTACCTGTATCTCTCTCAGCTCTACCAGATCGGTGTAAATTCAACTTTAGTTATCGCTCTGATCGGTCTCTTTACCGGTGCGGTGCTTGCAGTTCAAGGTGAGTACACCCTGTCAAAGTTTGGCGCCAATGCTTACACAGGACCAGCGGTTGCGCTGAGCCTCATTCGAGAATTAGGCCCGGTTCTTACGGCGCTCATGGTGATCGGTCGCGCCGGTTCAGCCGTTACGGCAGAGCTTGGCATTATGCGTATTACTGAGCAGATAGATGCGCTGCGCTCGATGGCGGTTGATCCGATCAAGTACCTCATGGCACCGCGACTTGCAGCGGGTGTTATCGCTATGCCGCTCCTGTGCGGCATGTTTAACGTGATCGGTATCTTTGGCGGCTACATCGTTGCGGTTGGCCTCTTGGGCTTAAGCGCCGGAACGTTCATGAGCCAGATCGAATCGGCTGTTGGCCTAGTCGATATATACTCCGGTTTTATTAAAGCAACTGTCTTCGGGCTCATTTTCGGCTGGGTCAGTTGCTACAAGGGATACACCTGCGGCTTCGGTGCTCAAGGCGTGAATAAAGCAACCACGCAGTCCGTCGTTACTGCATCGGTAGCAGTTCTCATCGTCGACTACTTCCTAACGAGCGTTCTGACTCGCGTTTTCATGAAATAGTAGATGATATCTGTTCGAAACGTTCACAAGAGATTCGGGTCCCAGGTTGTTCTTAACGGGATCAATCTCAATATCGAGCCGGGCAAAACAACAGCTGTTGTAGGTCCAAGCGGAGTAGGGAAGTCGGTTCTGTTAAAGCTCATCATGGGGATCATGACCCCGGAGAAGGGCGAGGTATACATCGGTGGCGATAACATGACCGCTGCTCGCTCAGAGCGCGCTCGCAATGAGATTCGCAGCTCTCTAGGCGTGCTTTTTCAATCAGCAGCGCTCTTCGATTCGCTCTCCATATACGAAAATATAGCGTTCTCGCTGCGTGAGCGGGTTGGTTTGAGCACCGCCAAAGCTCACGCACGGGTGCTCGACATGGCAGATTCACTCAGCCTTACCCCCTACCTGAAGAATTTCCCGGAACAGGTATCAATCGGCATTCGCAAACGGGTCGGCATGGCCCGAGCCCTCATCACCGAACCTAAAGTGCTCCTGGTAGACGAGCCAAATACGGGGCTCGATCCCCTTGATGGACAGGAGGTGTACGATTTAATTAACGCATGTAAGAATCAGTGGGGCTTTACTGGGCTTGTCATTAGCCACGAGCTTCCTGAGGTGTTTCAAGTCTCGGACCGTGTTGCTATGATCCTCAACGGCGAGATAATCATCGAAGGGACTCCTGCCGACTTGATGGCCTCAACAAACCCCGCTGTGCAGCAGTTCCTGAATGGGAGAACGGATGGACCAATCAAAATTCAATAATGCCCCGCAAACACCACAACTCGCGGTACCGAAGCGAACCTTCTCTCTGGAGCTCTTCGTCGGACTCTTTGCCGCTGCCGGTGTTGGAGCTGCTGCCTACCTTGCTGTTGGGCTCGCTGGACTCGAAGTTGGAACTAGCAACTCGTACACGGTGTATGCGGAGTTCGATAATATTTCTGGTCTCAAGTACGGAGCCTCGGTTGAGATAGCGGGTGTACCGATCGGTGTAGTTTCGGATATCATCCTGAAAGATCCCCAGGCCAAGATAGCTCTCAAGCTAAACAAAGAGGTGAAGATTAAGGACGATGACATCGCCTCGATCAGAACGAAGGGAATCATCGGCGATCGGTATGTGAAGATCTCTCGTGGAGCCTCCGATACCTACATCCCCGCCAATGGAACTATCTTTGAGACCGAATCGGTAGTCGATCTTGAAGATGTAATCGGAAAGGTCGTCCACAGCCTTACAGGGGAGAAGGACGAGGAAAAGAAAGACACAAAGAGTGAAGAGAACAAGAGCTAGTCTCTTATACGCGCTGCAACTAAACAGGAGACCCCACCATGATACAGAAAATTTCCCTTCTCGTTGCCCTCGTAGCGCTCCTGCTTGGCGCTAGCCCACTGCGAGCTGAGACTACAGCGTCTCCCAAAGCGGACATGCAAAAGACAATCGATGACATCATCAAGATTGCAAGCACCTACCCAGGAGATGCGCAGCAGGCGGTCCGTCGCGGCAAGCTTCGCGAGTTAATCAACCCAAAGTTTAACTTTGCTGAGATGTCCAAGCGCTCACTTGGGCCTAATTGGAACGATATAACTCCAGAGGAGCAGGACGACTTTACAAAGGTATTCTCTGAGCTTCTCGCTCGGACCTACCTCTCGAAGATCGAGACCGTAAAGCCTGGGATGGTGAAAGTTGAGAGCGAGCAGGTAGAGCCGCCACGGGCTCTTGTAAAGACCACTGTTGTCAGCAAGGGCGACACATTCCCAATCGACTACAAGCTCTCCCTACATAACAACACCTGGCAGGTATACGACGTGGTTATTGAGAACATCGGGCTCGTTGCGAACTATCGTAACGAGTTTGCCGGCATTATCCGCAAAGAGAGGTTCTCCGGTCTCATGGATCGACTTCGCAAGAAGATCGCATAACGAGCCAGCTCATGACCCTTGAAGAAGTTTTAAGTTCCTACTCCGAAGGCCCCCAAACCGGCGTGTTTACCGATGGTGGCTGTCAGCCAAATCCCGGTCCCGGCGGCTGGGGTTTTGTGTACGTTGTCGACGGCAAGGTCATCAAGCACGAACACGGCTATTCGCCTGACACAACGAACAATCGAATGGAGCTAACTGCTCTCATCAAAGCGTTCTCGTACCTTCCCGCTGATGCTGATATTGAGATCCACTCCGACAGCCAACTCTGCGTGAAAACAATCAACGAGTGGGCCGCTTCCTGGGAGAAGCGTGGATGGAAGCGGAGCACTGGTCCGATCGCGAACCTCGATCTCGTAAAGGAGCTCTACGCTCTCCACAAAGCAAAACCACATATTCGCTTGCGATGGATCAAGGCGCACAACGGGTGGTTGTGGAATGAGTATGCAGACTCGCTCTCAACAGCCTGGACACGTACGCAGCTTTAAGCAACGCCATTTGATGCGCCCGTTTGTGACGCGAAGGGAAAATGCCTTCGGCCGCTGGCGCTTTTATTTATCGTTACCAAAGGGAGGGCGGGCGTGTCGCCCGCCGGTCG
>JBIJBZ010000129.1:0-9694 GCA_044344945.1 Bdellovibrionota bacterium
CCCTTGGTGGTGATAGCGCGGGTCTGGATGGCTGGCTGTATCGAGAGAAAAAGGTCGGTCGGTAGGAAGATTGCGCTTGAGTGGGCCTCGGTGACGGTGGCAGCGAGCTTTGCTAGCTCCTTGAGGTCTTCTTTAATTTGGATCGGCAACGGCATTACGGTTTGACTCGAACAGCAAAAAGTTGACGCGTTCCACCACGGATGTCCGCAAAGGGTTACCGGAAGCGGAGCGAGGTCTCGTCCCCGGTAGCTCAGGCTAACACTACATTGCAAAGGCTCTCGGCTCTCATGAAGGTTCACGGAGCCAGGCGCCCTATGTGCAGACGATGTTGTTAGTTTAAGCTGCCTAAAGTTAGCAGACAGGACTTCATTCGGCAACAGATGATAATGGGTTTGAGAGCTGATTTGAACAGTCGCGAGTAAAAATAAAGTTCCAATTTCTATATTGCCAGAGCTGCTCAGATAGGGGGCCTCCATGGGCTCTTTAGCAGCGAATGTGATAGCTGATTTTTCGAGCAAAGCACACCAGCACGAGTGGTCGAGCTGGTGGATTGAAGGTGCAGTGCTAGCGCCGTTGACGTGTGCCAACGGGAACGAATCCTGCCCCGTGAGAGCTCACGATTTACCGATCTAGCGGTTGGCCGCGGGCTTCAGGTTGGCGCCACGCCGGGAGCGTTGCGTCTCTTCCTCGGCGCCCGGGCTTGCTGCTGCAGGCTTGGCTTCAGCTTCTGGGGCGGTTTTGGCCGGTGCCGGCTGCTCACGCACCCCCTCCATCTCAAACTCGTACTCGTCAGGGCGTAGTCGTCCATCTGGAAGGATTAAGATCTGAGCGTTGTGATCCAACTCCAACTTGGCGATCTCGCCACGTTTATTATTGAGAAGGAAGAAGGCAGGCATCGATGGTAGGCGTGCCTTGACCTTCTTCACGTGGCCAACAACCACAGCGGCTTGCATCTTGCGAAGGGCTTCAAGCGCCACTAACTCCGGATTCTTAATCTGGCCCCGTCCAGTACAGTGGTCGCACTTGATGTGGCTGTGGCTCGTAAGCGAAGCACGCAGTCGCTGACGCGACATTTCTAGGAGTCCGAATTTCGAGAGCCGCCCTAATTCGATACGGGCCTTGTCTGCGCTTACGGCATCTTGCAGCTTCCGTTCAACTTGCGCCCGGTGGCGCTTGTCGATCATATCGATGAAATCGATTACGACCAGACCACCTAGGTCTCGGAGCCTTAGCTGTCGAGCGATCTCTTCGGCGGCTTCGAGGTTCGTTTTGTACGCCGTCTCCTCGATGTTAGCGCTATCGGTCGCTTTACCGGAGTTCACGTCGATTGCCACAAGGGCCTCAAGCTGCTCAATCACGATGGCACCACCGGATGGGAGTTTAACCTCGCGGGAGAGGGCATCTTGAACCTGTGGGTCGATCCCGTGGTGCGTAAAGATCGGCTCTTTGTCTTCATAGAGCTTGATGCGCGACCTGTAGCGGGGCATCACTTCGCCGACAAATGCCTTTACGTTATGGAAGGTCTTCGGATCGTCAATTATAATCTCTCGAACATCTGGCGTGAAGTAATCACGGATTACGCGCGTAGTGAGGTCGTTGTCTTTGAAAAGCAGAGCGGGGGCCCGAGCGGTTTGATTCGCTACAAGGATTGATTCCCATAACTTCAATTGGAGCGATAGGTCGCGTGATAGCTCGCTCAACGAGCGATCGAGTCCAGCAGTGCGGATGATCATCCCGATCCCCGTTGGCATCTCTAATTCCCGCGAGAGTTTAGCCAAGCGGAGCCGTTGCTCATTATCATTTATCTTGCGAGAGATTCCCCCGCGATCACTTCCGGGCATGATAACGAGGTAGCGGCCAGGGAGGGAGATGTAGGTCGTGAGAGTTGCGCCCTTCATGTCGCGCTCCTCTTTCACTACCTGAACGACGATCTCCTGTCCGGGCTCCAACACGTCCTGAATCCGCACCTTGCCGGATCGGTGAGTGTTGCCCTTGAAGCACGATGGGTGCACGTCGTTAATTTGCAGAAACCCGTTGCGATTGGTGCCGATATCAACGAACGCTGCTTGAAGGCTCGGTTCTATGCGAGAGATGCGGCCGCGATAGATGTTGCCTTTGGCTTTCTTGCCGACGTTTGATTCGATTTCAAGCTCAGCAAGAGCTGAGCCCTCGATAATTGCGATGCGGCACTCCTCGGGGTGCACCGCGTTGATTATCATCCTCTGTTCCATGATTATTCTCCCAGGCGGGAGATGCTCGAAGAGAGTGAGGGCGCGAGCGTGACGGATTGTATGGTACTAGACCACATCCGAAGTGCGTAGATAGGTGGCGGTGTTGCTCACCTACAACGTGCTCAATGTCATATGGGTAAATCGTATCACTCATAGGAACGCCGCCGACCCTCGATTGGTCCTCGTGTGGTCACTGTAGGGCTCATACCCGGGTGACCCCGCATCTTCCTAACTAAACTTTAAAATCAGTGGGTTGTATTTCAACCGTTCATCTGTTCGTACCACATAATTTGCGTACGCGGTACTATTAACTATAGAACCCCTTCATCGTGTGAATAAGGGGGGTGCTTCCAGTTGCTCTTCTGCAAGTGCCTAATATTAAAGGGTTTAAAAACTGACCGGCCTCTTCAAGGCGGCCCTGCAGCGGGCAAGTACCCCTTTACAAGCATAGGATGCAGGGCCCTTAGCCGAAGAAACGCCGACTTTTGGAAACACTGTTTAGACATATCTGCTTGAAAACTCTTGAGAGGCAACCGATATGGATCTTCGGATGAGCTGAAACGGGTATTCCCGGTTCTGGTTCAGGCTTGCGAGTAACCGTACTGCTCAAGGGAAGCAAACAGCACGTGTTCGTCGTCGATATTACATTTCAGGGGGGCTCAGCGTCGACCGAAACGGTCCTCGTACGTCGCCCCTACTTGACGATCGGGCCGGATGATTCAGCGCATGTGATCGTGAGTGAGATGGCAGAGCTTGGATACTGTCTCGATATAACTCGTCAGGCGGGACGCGCTTTTACAATTACTCCGGCTGCGGTTGACGCTGGAGTCACTCCGATCTTCCGTGGCGGGTCGTTTAATGGCATCGCCAACATCGATATCGGACCTGTTGCATTTTCAGTGGTTGCGCTCGACCTCGATCTTATCGTGCGAGAGAATGAGCCGCTCGATCGCGCTGGTGTGCGGATTGTTCGCCGCGCGTGGAGTGACACGGTAGCCGATTTCCCGGCGGTGTTCGTTCGCTCACCGACTCGAGCTGTTATCTCGTTTCCTCCGGATCAGCCGGTTACGGTTGGGCGCTCGCGGCAGTGCGGGGTGAGACTCGATCTTGCTAGCGTCTCGATGCAGCACGCCCGAGTAGGGTATGAGTCGGGGCAATTCTGGGTAGAGGATCTCGGTTCTACAAACGGTACCTTTGTTGCCGACAAGCAGGTTTCAAGCCGCGTAGCTGTTGCTCCTGGAGCTCCAATCCGTCTCGGGCGAAATGTCACAATTATGGGAGTAATATCCCAGGATCAGCTCTCAGAGGTGGAGAGTGGGCAACAGGCAGCGAGTCTTGAGGCTGATCGGATGTATCCGGCGCTTGTGTGTCTCTCGGAGGTCGCGCGCCCATCACGATTGGTGCTGCGACGGGGTGGAGATGTTTCTATTGGGCGCGATCCTGCAAGTGATCTCTGGCTCGGGGCGCCTCACGTATCTCGGAGGCATTGCCGCGTTCACGTATCGGTTTCTGGCGTTGTAGGGGTTACTGATACCAGTACTAACGGCACCGGTTTCGATGATGGCGTGCTACGAAATGGCGCATCGTACGAAACCTCGGATCGTCCCCTGGTTCTCGATTTTGGCGGTGGAATGACGGTTGCCGTGTGTTTCAATCAGGAGCAGGAGGATCGATTCAAGGATGCCGTTGGATCGGTACATACATTTTCTAAGGTCCAAGCTGCTGCGCAAAGCGGTAGCTCAGCAACGCCGCATCGCATGCCGCGTGAGCGACGAACAACGACGTGGTTCAATATGCAAGCCGAGGGTCTTGAGGGGCTGCAGCAACAGCGAGGCGTACGGAAAAACGCAGCTGCAATGTTTCTCGGTCTGACTCCAGTTGGTCGAGTTGCAATCGTGCTGGTCGGTCTCGGTCTAGTGGGTTTGATGGGCGTGGTGGGAAGTATGTTGTTATCGGGGTTGCGATGGTAGAGGTCGGTACAGTTTGTAACGGTTTTTGAATGCATATTGTGTACGGGATTTTGATTTAGGGATTTTCCTTAAGGAGGCAGCCATGGCGAGTGAGACGAGTGAATTAACCTTTGTACGGTGCCCGACCTGTAGGAGCTTGGTTCCTGCCAGCGCCTCACGGTGTCGGATCTGTAATGCAACCTTGGAGGCCGGCGAGCAGGCGCCGTCAGGCGATGGCCAGGCTGGCTCGGGCCGTGTGCGGCAGAAGACCGTCACAGCGTCTCCCGACGAGGTTGCTGATATGGTTGCTTCGGCGAGCACTCCAGCCGAACCACCGCCCGCAGTGAGGGGAGAGGATACTAGCCACTCTGAGCAGAGCTTCGGGGGCACCAACGACGATGGATTCGATCCACTCGGGGCCTACCTGCAGGATCTCGACTCGAGTGCGGGGAGTGGAGTTACTTCTGGTGTGGCTCCCGCGGCGGTAGACCCGGTGATGTCGGCGCCTTCTTCGGTGCAGGATGAGCATGATGATGCGGATGATTTTGACCTCGATCTATTTGACGATCCCACCCTTGAAGAGCCAGTCGTCGCCGCTAAGCCGCACGTGGTTCCTGAACCCGAGCTGGATCCTCTCGATTTCCTCGATGATCCGATCGCTGATGAGCCGCCGCCACCACCACCGGTGCAACGTGCTCCGGTAGAGCCAAAGCGACCGCCGATGGAGGCGCGGGAAGCGCGGGAATCGCGGCCCGAGGTGAGGCCGGAAGCACGCCAACAGGTGCGACAAGAGACGCGACAGGCTCCGCCGCCACCCCGGCCGCAGCAACTGCAGCAGCCTAAGCAGGAGTCGCGACAGGTGCGCGAAACTCCTCCTCCGTCGCCGAGGAACAATCAACCGAATAACCCTCCTGCACGGCCGAAGGTAAACCAACCGCCGCCGCAGCAGCAGCGCCAAGAGCCAAGGCCTCCCCGGGAGGATCAGGGGCGTAGGGATCGGCCCCAGCAACAACAGCAAAACCCTCGATCGAATGGCGATCAGGGTCGTTCATTTGCTGGTCCGAAGCCGCATCAACAGGGTAATGGTAAGCCTCAAGCGCAACACACCGCCCACAAGGCGCCGCCGCGCGAAGAGCCGGACAATCGCCACCGCGAGGAGCCGCACGAGGCGCGTCGGCCACACACCGGGAGCGGTCCGCGGGCTGGAAAGATCCAGGCCGGTCGTTTATTTGGCTGGCTTGTGAGCTTCGAAAACCCAGATGGTCGGGCAATTGAGTTACGCGGAGGGCGGTTTTTTATCACTGGAACGAGTATTCGCGACACTGATCTGATCCTTGAGGATCAAAGTATCTCAACTCCACACGCGCTCATGTCCATTACGGATCGAGGGATGATGGTGCAGGACCTGATGAGTGACCGTGGAACCTTCGTTCGTACCCGTGGAGACTCACAGTACCGGCGTGAGGATGGAATTATCGAGGTGCAGCACGGTGATTGGCTTCGCTTCGGTGATGTTGAGTTTCTCGTCACGATAGTACCAACTGGAGACTAATAAAGAGCTGGGAGCGCACGTGCGTCGATTTACGCCTCTTCGATCTTTGGTTCTCGTAGCTGCGTTGGTGGCGGGGTGTAGCTCCGCACCGGTGGCGGACGACCTTGCGCAGCGTGACGCCAATGCGATCATCGCTGCCTTGCAGGAGAGGAGTATTGAAGGTTGGGTGAGTAAAGCGCGCGGTGCTCGAGCTACCTACTCGGTGTTTGTCAAATCAGGCAATTTTGCCGAGGCCGTGACGATCCTGAATCGGCTCGGGCTTCCACCTGAGAAGAAAAGCACCTTTGAAGAGATGACGGCGGCAAACGGTATCATCCCGAGCTCGCGCGAAGTGGAGGCGTTGCGTCTCGACCGAGCGCTGGCAGCGCAGGTGGAGGATCTCCTGAAGACGCGCGCCGATGTCTCCTCGGTAAGTGTTGTTGTGCAGTACCACGCGCTTGATGGTCGCGGAAAACCTGCCGTGTCGGTGATTGCACAGCGCAGGGAGGGGGTCACGTTGAGCGACCACGAGATACGCGAGATCGTAGCGCACTCGGTTGTCGGGGTAGGGAAAGATGATGTGTTTGTCTCGGTCGTTGATGCTGCGAGCGGAGGCGGCGTTTCCGCAGGTACGGAGCAAAACAAAGCGGCAAAGCTTGTCCCTTTCTTGGTTTTCTGGCGGGTGCCCGCGAGTGAGTACAACGGCCTCGCCGTTCTTGTCGTTTCGCTCGTAGCGTTCGGAGCGATGCTTGCTGGATTGTTTGGATACATCGTCGGGCAGTTTAATTGGATTAGGCGTGAGAGTGGTGTGGTTAGCCGGCCGCCATCCGCGCGCGGACCGGGTTCTAAGGAAGCTCGCGGTAAAGAGGGTGATTCGGGGGCACTAGAATGAAGGCGAGAAGACTCTTTATGGAACTTCAGCCGCGCGAGAGAGCATTCGTAGCGATCGCGGTTCTTCTCGATGGTGCCGATGCCCCGGACTTTGTTGCGGTAGATCATGCCCGCGGTCCGGCGTTGCGGGCAGCAGCTGAAGAGCTGCTCGCGCTTGAGATCGATGTCCGATTGCCATAT
This sequence comes from Bdellovibrionota bacterium, assembly GCA_044344945.1. Classification (GTDB taxonomy): domain Bacteria; phylum Bdellovibrionota_C; class UBA2361; order UBA2361; family OMII01; genus OMII01. Next base: position 6,783 of record JBIJBZ010000129.1, read on the forward strand.
GCAGGAACGATGCTGCGTTTAGCCCTTGAGGAGGGCGTCTGATGTGTCGGAGAGTCAAGATGAGCTGGAGCAGTATCGGGTTAAGGTTATAGCAGAGGTAGAGCGGCGTATGCTCAGGGTGCAAGAGGTTCAGAATGATGTCGAACGAGCGAGTTTTGCTGCTGAAGCGGCATCGCGGGCGCGAACCGGACTTTCAGCGAATACAGCGCGAAATCAGGTTGAAGCTGCGTATCGAGCGAGGCTGAGGGGAGCGCTCAAAACGCTGCGTGCTGAGTTGGAGGAGGCGCAGGCCGACCTTGAACGAGCAGAGGCGCGTCTTGAAGATGTTGAGTCTCGACTGGAGGCACTCCGCGGCGATGTGCCGGAAAAGGATACGGAGTAAGGATTGGTGAGCGATCAAGGGCAGGCATCAGCAGATTCGGTGAATGATGTAGAGGCGTGGGATCCGAGACGGATGCTGCGGTCTGTCACTAGCCTTGAGGCCCGCCTCTCAAGCGGATTTCTCCGCTGTCATCCAGAGAAATGGTTCCCCGGTTTTGCAAGTCGGTGGGCACCCATGATCAGCTCAATTGGCTGCGATCTCCGGGTGGGTGAGATAAAACCAACGATTGTGCTGCCCGACTCGCAGACGGTCTGCTTCAAGGTCTTGCTCGCTGGTGAGCCGGCGGTGATTGCTCTGGATCCGCAATCGGCGCGCGCGATCTCCCAAGAGATAGCCCCTATCGGCGATCGTTCCCGAAATTCGACCGTTCTGCTCGAGTATTTTGTCCAGCGCTTCCTCGCGTGTTTGGGAATGTGCCAGGCGGGATTAGACCTTTCATCGGTAACGTTTTGTGGGCGGTGTGTGCCGACCGAGGTTGAAATATCAGCATCGGTCCGGTTTTCCCTGAGTGTGAACTCAAGTCCGATCGTGATTATGGTGGGATTGGGTCTTAAAATGGTCGAAGTGATGGATGGCCTCTGGCGTCGCCAGATTCATTCCTCCAATCGCACAGCACAGGGACCCGGGGTTGTTCGTATAGAAGTCGCGCAGCTGGGCGTGCCTCCTCAGATGCTCTCAGAGTATCTCAGTAAGGGGACGATCATCGATCTTGAGGTTCCGGTTTCTGACTCTGTAACGTTGCGACTTGGGCACAAGCCGTTCATGCCAGCCCGGTTAGTTTCTGTTGATGGCGTGTTGGGGTGCCAGATAGTCCAGGGGAGCATAACAAACCTGGCTGTGCCTGAGGGAACCTCTCGGCTTAGTATCGAGCTCGGAACCGCCTCAGTCGAGGCTATGCGATTGACCGAGTTGGGGCAGGTTGGTTCGGTGTTGACCCTCTCGAGCCCTCCTGGTAGCACAGTGTCTCTCGTTATCAATCAGGAGGTCGTGGCGACGGCGCTCCTCTGTGTCTACCAAGGGCGCTTCGCTGTTGAAGTGGTCTAACCTGGTGGGATATGAGTCCCTCACGTGAGTCTTCGCGTGTTCTTTTCCCCTGTCGGCACCTCTCGTAGCGCGCTACAATCCGCTCATGGACCTCTCAGGCAACGGCTTCGGTTTGCTCCTCACACTTCTGCTCTGCACGTCTTTCGTAAAGATCGCAACGGTGCTTTCAATTTGTCGTTACGGTCTCGGGCTCGTTGGAATCGAGTTTGGTGTGGTATGCCTCGTGGTTGCCCTAGGTCTATCTGTTGTTGCTCCGCCGCCTGAACTGCAGGCTCTCGGACTTCCAGATCTTCTCTGGTCTCGCAGTGATGGCGTTCAACCAAAGGCGCTCAGTGAAGCGGTGGTGCCGTTTATGAAGCGGAGACTCGATCCGGTTGTGTCAGAGCAGCTGATCCCGGCAGGTTCCGGGTCCGTGCCTGGCTCTGAGTCGGCGAGTTCAGATCTTCGTGCGCTCGGCCCAGCGTTTCTGTTGTCCGAATTAAAGGTAGCGTTCCAGTTCGGTTGCCTCATCTTGATCCCATTTGTGGTGATCGATCTCTTGGTTGCGCACGTCCTTGCTCTTATTGGGGTTCAGCAACTGGCGGTGCAAACGGTTGCACTTCCGCTCAAGATCCTGCTCTTCGTTGCATCGGGTGGTTGGGGTTTGTTGGGTAAGAAATTATTGGGGCTTTATGGATAACTCAGTTCGTGATGTGGCGGTGCAAGGGTGGCGGGTACTTGTTACGCTGTTGGTACCGAGTATCGCTATTCCAGTTGCGGGTGGGCTTTTTTCCCTGGTACTAGGATTTATCGGGATCCGCGATGAGGGTCTTTCATACGCGGTGAAGGTGTTAGCTTTAATCGGTTTGGGTATCGTAGTCCTCTCCTCCCTGTGTACGGCGCTCGTTGAACTTATGGTTTTGGCCTTGCGGTAGATATCTGCATGGGGACGCTCACCATCGCTGCTCTGGTAAGTCCTCTATCCCTCGCAGCGTACAGTTTTTTTCTCGTTGGTGCTCAGCATGATTTTCGCGGTGCATCTGTCGCGGCGGTGCTCTTTCTCTTTCTACCCCTCCTCAGTGGCGCAGCGCTTTCCATGGTGTATCGGTGGTGCTTTTCAAAGCCTGCCGTGAAGGGGGCTGCGCTGCTCGCTAGTTGTGCGATGGGGGTCTGGGTGCTGAGTGAGCCGGTGTGGCTCGCGTGCCTGGCAGCGATGATTCGTGGTGCGTCCACCTCCGAGGCCCTGACTGAGGGGCTTGTATACGCACTTGTCGAGGCGATGCTCTTCGTTGCGCTTGTCTGTGCGGCCGTTATGACCGCAGCGCTTCTCGTAGAGCTGCCGTTCCGGTTTCTGGCCCCACAGCAGTGGCTACTCGATGATGGTTTTTTTCGGAGTGTGCGCTGGATAGCTTCAGTGGTGATCGCAGTGGTGGGATCGGCGGTAATCTTTGAAGAAGGACTTAATCGCCTTAGCATCGTGCTGAAACGGTTGGTGGCCTAGGATATG
>JBIJBZ010000276.1:0-2626 GCA_044344945.1 Bdellovibrionota bacterium
CGAGGTCTAGATCGAGTGCTTCACAGATGAAGCGAAACGAAAGTGGAGCATCTGTTGGTTCATCGTCCATGAGCCACGAACGAGCGCCTTCACGAACATCTCCCTCTCCGCCGATGAAATCGTGGATTGCCCGTTGAAGAACCGCTGCAAGTAATCGCAGCTCGGGAATCACAGCACCGGGGGTCGGAACATCAGAATTTGACCAAAATTTCATACTTGACTGTCCCATCAAAAAGTTTAACAGGCCGTACTCCAGATTCGGTCAAAAGGCGTGCATTGCTTCGCGCGCATTTTGGTCCCGTATCGCCCTCATAGCGCGACTACAATTCTAGTCGTACTGTGTCAGGAGTTTACTCCAGGGTCGTACCATCAAAAAGTTCCGGTCATCACATCAAGATCTGTGTTTAAGAGTAGTATCGAATGAGCTCTGCTCTTGCGGTCCGCTGCGCTATTTAAGCGCCTTCAGCTCTCGCTCTTCAGACAGCTCTGCCGTCTCCTCCCTCCCGTTTCAGCAGGGAAGACAACAGCCGCACACATCTCCGAATTCAAAGCCGAAGCGGACTCAGTAGAGAGCTCCGTTCGAAAGAAAATACCCTTAAAAACAAACCTTCGATTAACCGGAGCCGGAAGAATAGTGCGAGAGGATTCAGATGGTCAAGGAAAAAATGCATACACCATTAAAAACCTAGGTCAATGAGGCAAGCCCGTTTTTTGTGGCCTTTTTAGCGAGTAATTACCCTAATCGGTTGTAATCTGTCGGTGGACAGGGTCCAGGGATAGTGGTGAATGGAAGCTACTATCACGGATGGCGGCCGGCTGAGCCATTGGTTGATGTCATGTACGGTTGCCGCTTAGGCCTGGCGCTTAGCAGGGTAGTAAAAAAACACCTCCTGTTGCGCATTTCGATAGTTTGACTGCAACTGCGTTCGAGTTGCCAGAAAAATCCTCAATGTATCTAAGAGGATGTGCCTCCGGTTTTCTGTCGCATCCGCCTTTTTTTGTCAATACTCTCACAATGCTGACTACGGAACCTTGGTTTACCACCATGGTAGAGAGGTAATGCGACACAAGAGATAGCTAGATTGGTCAAAGTTTTCACTTTCTGTGCCTGATCAAAAGTGATTCTCGCTCCCTTGGTGGCGCACTGGCAAATGGCCTTAACAAGAGTGTACAATCTGACCGATGTCGAGGCCGGTTAAACCACTGAAAACACAGTTTTCGTAGTGTTGGTTGCGACCGACCCATTTTACGAGCAGTACGATGCAGAGAGATGAACGTTTAACCCCTGGCCTAAAGGCAAGAGTGCACTTCCCCTTCTTCACAGAGGGGCCCGGAGGGAGTTACCTGGACTCAGCTGCAACGGCACAGAAGCCGCTGCAGGTGATCGAGTCGCTGCGCCACACGTTGATTCACTGCAATGCGAACGTTCACCGCGGCGCGTATAGACTGAGCGCTGAGGCCTCGGATCGTTACGATGAGGCACGCGGGAAAGTTGCTGACTACATCGGCGCTAGAAGTCCGCGCTCGATCGTATTCGTGCGGGGAACAACTGAGGGGATCAACTTAGTCGCGCGAAGCTCAGAGCACCTCTTCAAGGAAGGGGACACGATTTTACTTACGCTTCTTGAACACCACAGCAACATCGTGCCCTGGCAGATGGTAGCAAAGCGCAAGGGCTTGAAGGTTGTATTCGCGGGGATTAAGCCGGACGGCAGCCTCGATAGGGACGACTTTAACGAAAAGGTACGAACCTTAAAACCAGCCCTGGTGGCTGTGACTCAACTTGCAAACTCGCTTGGTACCGTAACGCCGATCGCAGACCTGGTAGCAACCGCACAGAAAGCTGGTGCACGTGTGCTTGTCGACGGAGCTCAAGGTGCACCTCACCTCGGTGTTGATGTCGAGGCTCTCGGTTGCGATTATTATGTTTTTTCGGGCCACAAGATCTACGGACCCACCGGTATCGGCGTCCTCTATGGACGTCCCGAGCGACTTGAGGAGCTGGAGCCGTTCATGGGTGGCGGCGATATGATCTCGTATGTGAGTGTAGAGGGAGCGGGCTGGGCCGAGATTCCGCAGCGATTCGAAGCTGGAACCCCTGCTTTTCCTGAGGCTATAGCGCTCGGTGCCGCGCTTGATTTTCTGGCAAGGTTCTCGCCTGATGAGATGAGAAATCATGAACGCACCCTCGTTTCTAGCGCGATTGAGATGCTTCGAGCAGAGGAGGGGATAACAATCTACGGTCCGGCTACTACTGGGGGAGAACAGGCGACGGTCGTGTCATTCTCTATAGATCGTGTGCACCCACATGACTTTGCGACGATCGCTGATACTCATAACGTACAGATCCGAGCGGGAAATCACTGTGCGATGCCTACGTTGCGGGCCCTTGGGGTTCAGGCAACGGTAAGGATGAGTTTTGGAATCTATTCGTGCACTGAGGATCTTTCGGCGGTGTCATCTGCTATTCGAGAAGCTCGGCGGATGTTCGCCTAAGAGGTGACCCTAGCAGGGTGGTGAAAAAAGACTTCCTTTTGAGCATTCCGATAGTTTGCCTGCAACTTCGTTAGAGCCGCCGAAAAAATCCTCAACGTATCTCAGAGGATACGATTCTTGATTTTTCGTC
>JBIJBZ010000130.1:0-9582 GCA_044344945.1 Bdellovibrionota bacterium
CGAGCGGGAGGGCGAAACAGATTGCCAGAAAAAGACGCGGCAGAAGCTGCAAACCATCGCTGATCGGAAGGCCAACCAGGGCGCCGAATATCCTCGCTGCGACCGGCGCTACTGTTCCAAACTCTACACCCATCAGCGCAACTCCGACGCTCCCAGGGCAGCGATTGATCGAACAAGTAACCGCTCTACCTCGCCAAAGGCGCCGTACCCTCCAAAGGCGAGGACCGACGCCAACACAATGAGTCGCGCAAGGTGCGTCAGGCTCTGCTCCTGGATCTGAGTAATCGCCTGAAACAGCGCCACAAGCCCTGCCCCAGCTGCGATTAACGCTATCGGTACTAATGAAAGAAGCAACGTCAACAACAATCCGTCGACGAGAAGCGCCTGCATTTCCTACCTCACTGGTACGCTTTCATCAGGTTCTGCGCCAACATGAGCCATCCATCCGATGAAACAAAAAGAAGGAGTTTGATTGGCAAGCTGACGATCACGGGACTCATCATCGTGAGACCCATCGCCACCAAGAGATTCGCAACGACGAGATCGATCACAAAAAAGGGTATCAAGAGAAAGAACCCGAGCGTAAATCCCCGCTTAATTTCCGAGAGAACAAACGCAGCGAGCGCCGTAATGACCGATACCTTTGTTCGATCAACCGCAATCTCAGTATGTGGGGAACCTCTGTTCTCCCATGAGGTAAAGGCTGACAATTCGCGCTCCCCACAATGCTGCACGAGAAAATCTCTCCACGGACCCGCAATTCCATGTGCTCGCTGCATGAGGACACCGACGGGCTCTGTTGAGAGGTCACTTACTGATAGTCGAGTAAGGCTATCCGTTGTCTTTGATATGACCGGCTGCATAACAACCAGCGACATCACCACCGAGAGTGCCGTAACCATAGCCGTGCTCGGAGCCTGTTGGGTCCCGAAGCCACTCCTCAAGAGACTCAGGACGATCGAGAACTTTAGGTAGCAGGTTCCCACCGCGATCAGCAATGGAACGAGCCCGATCGCGATCGATGAGATCAACAACAACTCAGGCGAGATCGTCTTCATACTCATCTCCCACTCGTACCGGTCGCGATCGCCGCATACCGTGTGCGGTATCCCCGGCATCCTCGGCAGTTGCTATCTCTAAACTTGAAAGCTTTAGTCCGAGTCCTTGCAATCGGCTCATGATTGCAGACTTCTCTGCCGCGACACGACCGGCCAGAATTCCGATCGCCGGATCGACGGTTGCGTGCACTCCATCCCCTTCCCCCTGGACGAGACGCAGCCCTATCGAACCAAGGTTACCCACCGAGCATGTTACTGAGAGTGAGCTCCGATGAGGCTCAATCGTGTGTTGAAGGCTTCTGACCGCAACAGGCGCCAAATGACTCTCGTTAGCCAGAGCCACCGCCTCGTGTCGCACCTGAAGGGGGAAGTTTAGGCAACCTTCCGAGAGAGGCGCGGCTATCGGCAATTCCGAGCGCTCTGCAGCGCCGTTAGTGGCGAGTGTTTCTTCATCACAGCGACCCACGGATATCCTCGGATGCTTGTTGCTCGCGATGGTCGCGACATCTGCGACCTCATCTGCAAGCCGGGAATCCTGCGCGACTCGGTGTAATCGCACACTCCGGGCAACCATTCCCTGCAGCAACTCGATCCGCTGTTTGGTTTTCGAGACTGCTCCTATCTTCTGCTGCAACGCTTCCGCAACTGCTGCCTGGTGTACCTTAGCCTCTTTCATCTCACCGAGCGCCTGACGTAGGCGCTCGAGCCCGAAGGTGATTCGGGCGCCCGCCGAAGCTAGGTTAGTCTCGACCGTATGCTGCTCGCGTACCGCCTCAGCCCAAAAAGCTTTCTCACGGTGCGTCACGAGACTACGTTGATTGGCGGCGACCTGTTGAGCCTCGCGCACCCCGCGCATCTCGGCAAGGTAAGCAACCTCAGTGTGAAGCGATTTGGCGCGAAGCATCTCGGTTCGAAGCATGAGTCCCTACTGGTTCTGTTCTAACTTACGAATCGATGCGACGGCGCTCTCAGAGACCTTTGAAACAAGCTCAACTCGCACGTGATACCGACTTACATCGCTCTGCACACGCAACAGCTCAGTTAGCTGCTGTAGGTGCGTTGCTGGACTAGCCCCAGATTGACCCGAGCGTTGGACGCTCGTAATGACTCGATCGACGAGTGTGCCCCACTCTGCAGGTCTCCCAAGACCGGAGCTCGAATTCAGCATTGGGTGCACCGGTGTTGGTGCGCTGACGTGCGTAACTACGGAGCCTATCGGAAGCGACATAGCGTACCCTCTTTGGTTGCGCGCCGGAGAAATTCCAGCATCCCTTAGTATTCGAATCGAGCCGGTCAAAAGTTGCGCGTGGCCCTATCCCTGAACACGACTTCGGCGCGAAAGATACCTGTAATTGAAAAACGGGTTTCCGATAGAATGAGCCAGCACTGTGGGATACAGGGAGGCTAAAACCGATTATTTTGAATCATGAATTTGGAATTTCTACGTGAACATGCTCCGGAAGGTCAGGATTGCACCGCATCCTGCCCCGTAGATCCATCGAGCGCCTCAAAAACAAACCTCAGTTGACCATTTAACCACCGGCGATTGCACATCTTTCTGAAGTAAGGGTTCCAAGCTATCGTATGAGGTAAAGTGTGGCGGGGCGGTCCAGCCCTGCTCGCTCGTAGGTAACGGTCGTCTTATCGGGTGTATACTCCTCAGTATGTGGTCCTCATCCTCGTCTTTATCAGATCTGAATGCTCGCATCGCTGAGTTCGGTCGGGGCATATTTGAAGATATCGCGGACTACGAACTATCTCCCCTTGAGGTGCGCTATTGGAATAGCCGCCTCATGGAGTGGTCGATGAGGTATCCTGAGTTTAAGGTGAATCTCTTCCGGCTTGTTGATGTCCTTCCAACCCTCTCAACCCCTGAAGCTATCGCTGACCACGTTCGGCAGTATCTTACGGAGCCAGCGAACAAGATTCATCCATCGTTGGGGTGGCTCATCGGGTTCTCAAAGGGCCGCCTCGGCACAAAGGCCACCGCGCTCGCAGTCAAACTCGGCGTTGCGCAGATGGCAAGACTCTTTATAGCTGGCCATACCCCCGACTCTTCAATCGCCACTCTGCGTCGTCTGCGGCAGGATGGATTCTCGTTCACGGTTGACCTGCTTGGCGAGTTCTGTGTTTGTGAGACTGAGGCGTTTGAATATCAGCGTCGCTATCTGGATGCCCTTGAGACCTTTGGATCGACTGTTCCATCATGGCCGGAAGGACAACCCCTTGTTGCTGGACATCCAGGCGAATCTAGTCCGGTGTGCATCTCCGTCAAACTCTCAGCCCTCTACTCGCAAACTGGTGTCTTAAATTTTGAGCGTAGCGTTGATGTTCTCAGCGATCGACTCATAACGATTCTGCGCAGCGCCAAGCGAATTGGAGCACTCGTGTACGTGGATGCTGAGGACTCGGGCAACAACTCTATCATCTATGAGGTGTTCAAACGTGTCTTCGGCTCCCAGGAGTTTAGGGACTTTCCGTATCCAGGGATCGTCATCCAATCCTATGCTCGGAGTGCCGCCGAGCGCGTTGAGGAGATGCTATCATTTGCTCGCACCCGTGGAACGCCGATAGCTATCCGGCTCGTGAAGGGTGCGTATTGGGATTTCGAGCGCGTCGTGAGCGCTCAAAACCATTGGGAGTTTCCACTATGGGAGCACAAGCGAGAATCGGATGCGTGCTACGAACACCTTTCACGCGTACTCCTCGATAACCACCACCTCTGCCTTCCGGCCTTCGGGTCACACAACATCCGGTCTCTGTCTCACGCATGCTGCTACGCGGAGAGCAAAGGGCTATCCGAAAAGGATCTGGAGATACAGGTGCTGTACGGCATGGCGGAGCCGATTGCGCATGCCTTCGCCCGACGTGGGTACCTCACTCGAATGTACGTCCCACTTGGAGAGCTTTTGCCGGGCATGGGATACCTTGTACGTCGGCTCCTTGAGAACACCTCAAACGAATCCTTCCTGCGCCACACATTCTTTGAGCACGACGAGGTGCAATTACTGCTCCAGGACCCCTCCCGTCCAAAGCCATCCCTGGCGCCGGCTGAGCAGGCCGTCATGCAGGATCTCTCAATAACCGCCTGCGAGAACTCTGTGACAATTAATCTTGATTACTAGCGAGGATTCCATGCATACAGAGACCACCTTTCGAAACGTTCCCCTCAAGGATTTCAGCATTCAGACCAACCGTGACAGCGTTGAGACGGGGCTGCGCCTGGTTGAATCGGACATCCATGCCCGCAAGCTCGCGGCAGCGCCCATCATCAACGGCGCTCTCGCGCCCCAGGGAGAACGGGTTGATTGTTTTGATCCAAGCGCTCACCACTCTCAGATCGGTGCTGTTACCTTTGCTACCCTCGAACAGGCACAACGCGCGCTTGAGGTATGCAGCGCTGGCTTTCGAGGATGGAGGGCAGCGCCGTTTGCGGAGCGCGCTGCAATTATCCGTCGAGTCGGGAACATCATTCGCGAGCGAGCCGATTACCTGACGGGCCTGATTATTAGGGAAGCGGGCAAGACGTGGCGCGAGGCCGATGCCGATGTCGCGGAGGCAATCGACTTTTGTCTATACTATGCCGATGAGATGCTGCGGCTTGGGCCCCCACACCTGACTGAAAAAGTACTCGGAGAGGAGAATCTCTACTTTTACCAGCCACGTGGAGTTGTTGTGGTGATTGCGCCGTGGAACTTTCCCCTGGCGATTGCGTGTGGCATGACTGTGGCCGCTCTGGTGACTGGAAACTCTGCTATTCTGAAACCCTCCGAACAAACCTCTCTGATCGCCTCTGAGCTTGCGAAGATCATTCTAGAAGCAGGAGTACCCAAAGACGCCTTCGCGTTCCTGCCGGGGCGCGGTGAAGATGTCGGGCGCCACCTCGTCGAGTCCCCTCTCACAGCGATGATCGTGTTCACCGGTTCGCGTCCAGTCGGGCTCCAGATTATTGCCTCGGCCTCCGATATCAGACCGCAGCAGCGGGGCATCAAGCGTGTCGTAGCGGAGTTGGGGGGAAAGAACGCGATTATCGTCGACGACGATGCTGACTTCGATGATGCGATTAGGGGCGTTCTGCAATCTGCGTTCGGATTCGCTGGCCAGAAGTGCTCTGCGTGTTCGCGGCTCATCGTAGTGGGAGATGCATACGAGTCGTTTCTTGCGCGACTCGCCGCCGCGACCTCGGATCTCCTGATAGGTCCCGCATCAAACCCCTCAAGCTTCTACGGTCCGGTAATTGACCGGGAGGCCTTCGATCGAATCACCAGCACGATTAGGAACGCCGCCGATCTTCGTCTACTCGTTCAAGGCCCAGTTTCCGAATCGATTCAAAGCGTAGGATGGTACATTCCTCCAACTATTTTTCGAGATGTGCCGACCTCTCATCCCGTGTGGCGTGAGGAGATATTCGGACCGGTTATTGCGTGCGTTCGGGCCCCGGCGTTCGCCGATGCGCTGAGCCTCGCCAACGATAGCGACTACGCTCTCACCGGCGGTGTGTATTCCCGCAATCCTGAGCACCTCGCGCTGGCTTGCCGAGAATTTGAGGTAGGAAACCTGTACATCAATCGTGGTATCACCGGAGCGCTTGTCTGCCGTCAGCCGTTCGGTGGCTTTCGCTTCTCGGGTGTCGGGTCCAAGGCTGGAGGAAAGGACTACTTGGTGCAATTTATGGAGCCTCGTACGGTCACTGAAAATACGATGCGACGGGGGTTTACCCCAGATCTCCAGTCATGAGGGGGTGCGCAAGCGTGGCAAGGGCGCTACACTGTCGGCCATGCAGCGCATAACCCCTTGTGAGCCATGATTCTTACCCTTGTAGCCCGATTCACATGTCGATGCCGCTACGCGCTAATCAACCGAGCGCTCCTCATAGCGTGTCTGACTATATCGGGTGCCGGATGTTCCAGTATTGTTGGTCACCCAGTGCACCCTCAAGCAGCACCAGCCGTGTCCCGGCTTCTGGGCGACGACAAGGTTCTCATTCAGGAATCGAAGGTTGAACTGGCGTCTCTCGGACCATCAGCGATGCCGGCGCTTCTCGACGCAGTCCCCTCGGCGACACCCAAGCAACAGGTTCGCATAATTTCCATGGCGATGCAGATTGAAGAGCCCCAGGATCTATTGGAAGAGATCCTATTTACCTCAGCCGACAGCACTTCACCGTACGTGCGCAATCTAGCGGCAACAAAAGCCGCATCGATTCTCGCGAAGTCTCCCTCCATTACCGCTCGTGTGAATGGAACCACAGCGGAGGGCACCCTGCACAAGCTTCTGCCTGATGCCGAGCCAAAGGTCCGCATAACCGCCTTTACCGCCCTTGCGAAGTCTGACCACAAAGATGCGATCACAAACGAGGATCTCGACACGCTCATCCATGATGATGAGCCTGTTGTAATGACCTCGGCAGCTGTCATGGCAGCAGAGCGTGGGTACCGCTTCACTGAATTCACACAGGCCGATGTTCAGCCGGCCCTCGCTAAACACCTCCTTAATCCGCAACCGTTAGTGCGGGCGAATGCGTGCAAAGCTCTCGGACTACTCGGGGCAGTAGCCGAACCATCGGTCCCTGCTCTCCGCAAATTGATGGGCAAGGAATCCAACACGGTAGTAACCTTGCAGGCGGCTATTGCGTTAGCCCGTATCGGAGAGCCCAAAGGGCTTAAAGCAGCCATCCCTGTACTGCGGCAACTTTCGGCTCACTCGGAATCGGCAGTGCGAATCGCCGCCACGACCGCGTTGGCGCAGGCTGAGATTCGCAACTCCCAGATAGGTGCAGAGTAGTTCCTGTATGGCTGCGGCCGGAATAGTCCGACTCAACTAGGTTGGTGTTCACCGCTGCTTTTTTGGCGTTTCATCAATACACAAAGCACATTAGTATTGAGAGGTGGCTCCTTCCTCTCCGGCAAGCCCGATATCCGTTTTGAATCTCAGCCCGAATGTTGCACGAACGTGCAATGTTGCGGCTAGCAAGTGCATGGATGCACTTGCAGATTCCGGAGCGTAGCGTAGGAATTTGGAGCCTGCAGTTTGTGTGGGCACGATGGGTCCCGCACTAAGTGTAGGCGAAGAGAAAACAGGCCATGGAGGGCCTGTTTTCGACCATTTTTCTCGGAGAGCGTAGCGAGCTTCGTGACAAATACGGTTTAGACAAGATGTCGTCATACGTTCACCTTTGGCCATATCTCCCGGCGCTTGGAGTGTTCGCTCTGCTATGGATTGCATGTTTCCCCGTCGAGCGATTCGTGAGCCCGAGACTACGTGAGATTCCGAGGCTGGGACGAAACCTCATCGTTCCAGCTCTTATTGCCGCGTGGCTCGTACGAACGCCACTTGCACTACCATCCGACGACTTTATGAGACGAGCCGTTGATACCACGGTGGGATTCTCGTTCGTGTGGTTTTTGGTGTCCGTGCTGAAAGTCATCTTCCTTGCAGAGGCACATGCACATACGATCCGAGCTCGAACGCCGAAACTCCTGGTTGACATCGTCCGGATCATCTTTGTGTCCATCGGTATGGTAATTGTCTACAGCTCGGTGTGGAACAAGGACGTCTCTCCGTTACTTACCACCTTCGGTGTTGGTTCGCTGGTGCTTGGTCTCGCCCTGCAGGATACCCTGGGCAACCTCTTTGCCGGCCTCGCGCTCGTTTTTGAGCGCCCTGTTGCTGTGGGTGATTGGATTCAACTCGGCGATGTTGTCGGGCGAGTTCAACAAATCAATTGGAGATCCGTTCGCATCGTCACTCGCGAGCTTAATGAGATTACCATACCCAATTCCGCCATCGGCAAAGAGCGGATCATGAACTACTCAAGCCCGTCTCGTCTGTACGGATTCAAGGTTAATTTTGGTTTCTCATACGACGTACCGCCAAACACGGTGAAAGAGATGTTGTATACCACTGCAATCGGAACTCCGGGGGTTCTGGCGTCCCCCGTTCCGGATGTTCGCACCACCGAATTTGCTCCCTATGCCATTCAATATGAGCTGCGACTCTTCATCGCCGACTACGACGATGTCGTGTCGGTTCGAAACAACCTCATGACTCGAGTATGGTACGCCGCTCGCCGGTATGGAATTGCAATCCCGTATCCTACCTCTATGCTCTATAAGACCGAGGTGCCTTACCAACCAACGGCCACCATCGAAGTGTCGCGGATACGCCACGCTCTGCGCTCAACAGAGCTGTTAAGCACCATCTCGGAGCAGGAGGCGCAGATCCTCACAGATGACCTGCAACTTGAGCGCTACGCAGCAGGCGAAGTGCTCATTAGAGAGGGTGAAATAGGGGATTCTTTCTTTGTGGTTCTTGAGGGGACCTGCTCCATCACGGTCTCAGCCAATCACGGCGGGCTGATACCGGTTACTTCGATAGGAGTTGGTTCGCTCGTTGGGGAGATGTCGCTCCTTGCCGGCACACCTCGAACAGCAACCGTTGCCGCGACGTCCGATGTTGTGGCTGCACGGATAGAACGCTCGGCTCTCAGCAAGCTACTTGCGACGCGGCGCGACCTGCTTGAGACCTTTGCACACTACGCTGCCGAACACACCCAAGAGATTGAGGCGGCCCGCCTGCTAGACACACAGAATGAGGCGACCAAATCCGAGCCCCTTGATGAAAAAGCCCTCGGAGAGCGCATTCGCCGTTTCTTTGGACTGGCATAACAGGTCCCACACCGATAGCATCAAAGTACTGACACGAGCGCAGGAGCCAGATACGGGGCCGCCTGGAGTGACTTGTTCCACTCAACACTATAACCGTATATAGTTGCCGAATGGTTGATTTCCTTCTCAGCTCTCACGGTCTCTTTGCCTACCTCCTTGTTTTCGGAGTACTGCTTGCAAGCTCGCTTGGAGCCCCTATCCCGGAGGATCTAACCCTCATCGTCGCGGGGATAATGTCATCCCATGAAACCGTTCAGACTGGGCTGATGGCGCTCACATGCTACCTCGGAATCCTTGCAGGCGACCTAATTATCTACCGGATAGGGTGGTTAGCCGGACCCGCCCTCTTTCGAAAGCAGTGGTTCCGCAAGCATCTAACCACTCGTCGGCTCCAACTGATTCGCGAGAATCTCGATCGCCGGACCATCCTTACTATCCTTGTTGCCCGACACCTCTTCTACATTCGAACTGCGACCTTTCTGATGTGTGGAGCCGTGCGCCTGCCGTTTGCGCGATTCTTTCTGATTGATGCGTGTGCCGCGCTGATAACGGTGCCTCTGATGATGGGGCTTGGCTACCTCTTCGCTCACAATTACTCTGAGATCCTCGGCTTTATGCGTCAGCTCAAGGTAGCCCTGCTGGTCCTTGGCATCATCGCAGCAGTGTTGATTGTATGGCGCTTCAAGCGCAATAAACACCGAACTCATGAGGCCAATCCTTCCATCGAATCAGAGGATGCCCCAGAGGGGTGAGACGCTCTAATCTTTTTTGGCTCATCGCGGAATCGAGTGGGTGCCAAATGACTGCTGATGGGGCATAACCCATTCTTAGTGGTGAATCACGTATTTCCGCGTGAA
>JBIJBZ010000131.1:0-9577 GCA_044344945.1 Bdellovibrionota bacterium
GGTGCTCCGCCGGTTACGCTGGCAGCTTCTCACGGCCATTAAGTTAAAACAGGGTCTATCGGTGGACTTCTGTGTTCTTCGCGGTAAGAACCGTATTTTGTGCTTCACTTGGTGAGCAGCGGAAGTTGGAACGATATGGCGTCCTCTAATTCGTATTTTCAGGCGTTTGCACTCGGGCTGCCATCGGGCCTCGAAGCACCACCGATCCTGACTGCGCGGGGTGAGTATGACAGTGCTGACCACATCGTGGCCTGTGCGCGCCGCTTTGGAGTTCCTGTCGTGGAGCGGCCGGAGATGTGTGTAGCCCTCTCTGAGCTCGAACTCGATGCGGAGATCCCGGTCGAGCTTTTCGAAGCGGCTGCAGCTCTGCTTGCGGAGATCGGAGCGATCGCAAGGAGATAGGAGAGCCACCAAACCAGTCGATGGATCGTCCTTGCTGGATTCAACCCTAGTCCGTACACTTGCAGCGCAGCTACGCGTCCTGAACAGACATCGAGTACAACAGCTGTTAGTAGGAGAGCCTGACATGTCCAAGCATGTCTGCATCATCGGAAATAGCCCAGAGTTGGACCTAGTTGAAGTGTCCCGTCACGCCGCTTTGGCGGATCTGGTGATCGCTGCAGACGGTGCCGTCGCAAAGCTCGACTCTCGAACAGTTCCGCATGTAGTGTGTGGTGATTTCGATTCTCACGATCAAGCCGAGATGGCGGTTCGATACCCGACAACTGAGTGGATTGAGATATTGGATCAAGATCTCAATGATCTTGAGAAATGTGTCGCATTGGCAGTTGAGCGTGGAGCGACCGAGATTGTAATCGTTGGTGGCTGGGGTGGACGGATTGATCAAGCACTTACAACCGGATCTGTAATGGAGCGCTATCACGGAACTGTTCCAATTGCTATGCATTACGGTGCTTGGAGTTGCCGACGAGTGTCATCAGCCGGAGGAGCGGACCAGCTTTTACTTGAGGCGCAGCCTGGAGATACAATTTCGCTGATCCCACAGGGCCGACAGGCGCTGGTGTCGGTATCGAATGTGCGTTGGCCGCTCAAGTATGGAGTATTAGAGGCTGGAAGTCGTGGTGTCAGCAATCAGGCATTAGGCGGCCCGGTGAGCGTTCAGGTCCACGCGGGAGCTATGCTTGTCTGCCACGAGGCTCGGTGACGTGGAGCCCCGCAGGGTCGAGCCGCGTAAGAGCTTACGCACTTTTAAGTGACGGGGGCGGTCGGACCGGGATGCAGTATTTCTTTTGCGATGCAGCGATGCACGCCTCAGCGAAGTCCTTGCCCGGAGCGGGATACCGAAGGTCAATGGTACGTCCTGAGAAGGGATTCTGCACCAGTCCGTCGATACTCATACGAATGTAGAAATCACGGATAGCGAGATTTAAGAGGTCGCCGTCTCCAAATTGAGGGGCAAATTCAGACGACACTGCTCCGGCATCGTCGGCACCTACCCGGAACGAGAGGAAGTTGGCGACATTTCCGAAGATCGTTTTGCGGATCGAGGTTGGTAGTTGATTGAGATACTGATTAGCGAAAGTAAGGTTCAGGTTGTATTTTCGCGCTTCACTGAGAATTTCGCTAAATGAATCCGTAGCAAAGTTTTGAAACTCGTCAACATACAAGTAGAAATCCTGTCTTTCGGAGGCCGGGATGTCCGCGCGAGACATCGCAGCCTCGTAGATCTTCCATAGAAGTAGCGAGCCTAATAGCGTTGCATTTTCAGAGCCAAGCACTCCTTTGGAAACCTTTAAGAGTACTATCTTGCGGCTATCCATGAAGTCGCGGAAGTTGAAGAGGTTTTGGGACTGTCCCAAAATGTGCCGCACTGAATCAGTGGCGAGCAACTCGTCTAGTCGGTTGAGGAGTCGGGAGATGGGCCCTTCCTCAAATTCCTTTCGACGGGCAGTAAATTCACGCAGCCAAAACCGCTTCACTGACTCGTCTTTAGCTTGTCGGACGATCTCAGCTCTGTACTTCTCATCCGTAAGCATTCGTCGGAGCGAGATAAGGTTGCACCCCGGTGCACTTAAGAGCCCGAGCATCGCGTATCGGAGCACGTGGTCCATGCGCTCCGACCAGTCAGCGCGAAATACCCGTTTGAAGGAGTCGAGAAAGCTCATCGCCACTCGAAGCTTCAGCTCAGGACGAACAGGAGCCATCGGATTGAAGCTTGGAGCAAACTCCTTTTGCGACGGGTCAAAGAGAACTACGTCGTCGACACGGTGTTTCGGGATTAACCGAAGAATGTCATCAACAAGGTCTCCGTGGGGGTCAAGAACGGCGCATCCAAAGCCTTTATCAATGTCGTCTTTGATCAGAAGTTGTAGAAGGCATGACTTTCCGCTTCCGGATTTTCCGAGTACATACAGATGTCGGCGCCGATCAAAGCGCTTGATACCGAACTCAATCTCGTGATCACGGTAATTTGTGTGAGCAAAGCTGCCAACACTGGCATCCGAAGCGGGAGTAGGAAGCGTTGGGGGAGCGGGTGCCTTCTGCGACAGCACCTGGGCGGTGTTCTGGATGACGCCGAGCGTAGGGGGGTGGTACAGGGTCGTGAGCTCCGCCGAGGAGAGCCGATACGGCTGGATGAATTGACGCTCTCGAACTCTGCGAGCGATGGATACACCAGACTCAATTCGACCGAGGACTAGTCGATTCTGGTCACTCAGATTATAGACTCCGCAACTCGATGCATACCGTTCGATGTGGCCCTTAAGTCGTTCAACGCTTGCTTTTTTGGTTTGAGGGTCGAGACGCTGGGATTGATCGCAGAACGCTGTGATGCGGTAGTTGGCCCAGAAGAGGTGTTGCCGGCATTTGTTTTTAATTAACTCATCGGAGTTGATGGCAAGGTCTCGTTTGAACCAATTCCGGGCCCGAAAGAGTTTGTTGAAGCGCTCGCGGGCACGAGCTCTGCGGAGCGCGAGGTGGGACCACGCCGTGTCTTTAATTGGCCGCACAATAACTTGAATAAGCATCCGGTCTCCGTCAGGAAGCTGTTGGAGGGGCATCAGTATCGGGGCTAAGGAGTCGGTTGTGATGTTAGTGTAGTCATTAATCGGATAGATATCTGGCCGCCACAGGCGAAGATCTGCACTGGCAGCAAGACCATTTTGACCGATGGTATCGGTGTAATCCTCGATATCGACGATCTGGGCATTCCCCATCCAGGTGTAGATCCCAATGGAAAGGATATCGACTATCTCATCTGTGCCGGCGAGGCAGAAGTATACGGTGTTTCCAGAGGAATACATCTCCAGTGAGAAGGGTTCCCAGAGGATCTCAGCAAGCTCGTCGAGTTGGTGCAGGAAGAATCTTGAGTGAAATTGTTTCCACTGAGTGACGTAGATTGCGTTTGCTGGGCTATCAGCAACCTTTGGGATATGTATGCACACAACTCGCATAATGACAGCCGTTAATCCCGCATATTCAAGAGGTCCTTTGGCTAACCACGGAGTGCCCAACGTGAAGTGTCCGAACCACCTACGTCATAGGGTTCTCTGCTCAACGAATGCGCATAGGTTTTACGCAAGCCTCATGTAAGCCCTCACGTAGCGCGAACCGCATTAACCTAGTTACGCCAAAAACGTAGGTAGAACGTTTGCAGACAGAGTGAGTGCTCCCTAGTATACTACCAGGCTAATTCTTAATCCAAATGCTAGCACAGTGGTGAGACAGACTTCCTGTTGCGCATTTCTATAGTTTGACTAAAACTTCGTTGGAGGCGCCGAAAAAATCCTCAACGTATCTCAGAGGATACGCCTTCGTTTTCCTCGTTGTCCCCGCTTCGTTCCGTCAATACTCTCAAAATGCTCGCTACGGAAACACTTTGCACCACCCTGCTAGGCTATGGGGTGTGTCCTAAGACGCCTGTTTACTGGTGGTTAGCCCGATTTTCGGATTACTTAGGGGCCCTATCGGTGGGTTCAGTACGCTCTTGAGTATCGGGGGGAAGCTTGGATTCGGAGCTGTCATCAGATGTGGGCGTGGGCTTCGTCAGCGGAGGGGAAGAGAGGTAAGTCGGCAATATGTTGAGGATCGCAACTGTGGTAGTCTTTCGGGCTCGACTATGGGGTTCGACAGTATGGCTTCACACGTTCAAGAGTCACGTTCCGTCTTAGCGGCATTGGTGCTTGGTTCCCTTGCTACAGGGCAAGATGCCGATGCTCAAAATCTCACGGGCTCACTTCCAGGCCGCCGTCCTGAGAATTCGGTCGCGGCTGAAGCAGTTCGTGAGTTCAGTCGCGCGGATGTCGGGAACCTGAGCAGCCGCAAGGACGAGCTTGATTCGATATGTGGTGTGGGTGGTAATGGGTCGATATTTGTGCGGTGTGACCGCGCTCGTGAGGTCCTCGCCATGGTGTTGAAGGATCTCTCTCGTCAATCTAGCGTGACCATCTCAGCCGCGGATGCACAGCTAGTACAGTCCGTCCTGGAAGCGCTACCCAATCTCTCTAATGAGTGGCGAAACATTCGGCGTAGTGAGCAGGAGCATGAGCAGCTGTTCTATGTAGCTGACTCAAGCGACGCGCCATCGTGGTTAGTGGTCTCGTGCGAGGCGGGATTGCTGGACGTGAAGAACATCTCGGCACGGTGGCGAGCGGGCGGGGAGTGGAAGGATTTGTGGAACAAGCTTGTAGATGAATATGAGCCCCGAAAGAAACTTGTGGCGATGTGGTGCAGTGGACGCTCGGCGCTCGTAGCCCAGTCGCAGTTCGAGCCGGATGAGGGAGAGCGGCTCGCAAGCTCTTTTGAAGGGTCTCTCCGTTCACTCAAGTCTGACAGTGAACAGCTTATCTCTCGCCTACGGGTAGGGCCGATCGGAGAAACTCTCTCGACTTTTTCAATCGCCCTTAGTCCTTTGTACGGCTCTGCAGAGAGCCTTAATCTTGCCTATGCGCGCCTCGCTACGGATACAACATATCGCGCGCAGTGCTTCCAAGATGGGCGCCTAGAGACGATGATGAACACGGTCCAAAAGGGAATCTACGTGTTTACTGCGGCATGTGCGCTTGCCCTGGCGGGGATGGTTTTTGATGGTATGCGCCGAGGTAGAGACCACGCGCGTGTATTCTTTAGTCCCCGTTCGCGCCCGAACCGCGAGTTGACAGCCAAGGAGCAGGAGCGAATCCATCGAGGGTGGTAGAGGATCACGCCAACTTCGCGCAGGTATCGGCAGCACTTGTATCCCCTTCGCACGGGGGTTCTCTACGGCTGCGCGATGAGCAGAAGGATTAGGATAAGGACTAGGAGATGACAGATGATACGAGGGGCTGTAGGACTTACGCCTGCCACGCAAACGCGTTCTGCCGTAGCAGCTCGGTGAAGTTTCTTCTTAAGAAATAGATCGATCGCAATTGGATCTTCACCACGGCAAGAAGCAGATCGCCGTTGACCAGAGAAAGATAGATCGCAGCACGAGAGCAATACCGGTATCCCACGCCACTCTGTCTGCGAAGGGGAGGGTTAGAGGGAATTTCGATTGTACGAGGAATTCAGGGCTGAGTACGAGAGGGATTTTAAAGATGATAGAGGCTTCCATCGCTCCCCACGTGACAAATGTTCCGAGTCCAAGCAGAGGAGCGAGTAATCCGATCGGTGCAAGAGCCGTAGGCCAGGACTTGATAGTGGAAGTGGGTATTTTCGAGAGCGGCGAGACGACAGATACAGAGCATTCCGATAATGGGGATGGTGATGATCGCTACGATTAACGCTTGGCTGTTTTGTGCGAGCAAAGCGAGCACCAAAACGATCCACTTGTGCTCTCTGTAGTAGCCCCGGGTGCCTATCTGAAGGAACGTATGAGGGAGTTATTCGATCTATGTATATGTATTGTAACAAAGAGAGCGGCGAGAACGGAGAGGGAGAAAAAGACCCTCTTACCCAACAGGTCATCGGTAGTGCAGTTGAGGTGCATCGAACCCGAGGATTCGGACTACTCGAGTCAACGTACGAAGAATGCCTCGCCCATGAACTCAAACTTGCTTGACTCCCTTGTATCAATCAGGCGGCAATGCCGATTGATTGCAAAGGTATCCCACTGGATTGTGGCTATCGATTGGACTTTCTGATCGATGAGTACCTCGTTGTTGAACTAAAGGCTGCCGAGCAACTCTTACCAATTCACTAAGCCCACGTTATCACCTACATGAAACTCGCCGAGGCTCCGGTCGGACTTCTGATCAACTTTAACGTGAAGTTGCTCAAAGACGGTATCAGGCGCCTTTTTTCCTCCCCCTCTCCGTCCTCGCTGCTCTCTTTGTGAAATTATCCTCCGATAGAGAGAAGAGGTGCACCAACCACATAGCGGATGCTCCACAGATAAAGCCTGTATCTAAGTCTACGGTATGGTGGCAGGATTCAAGCGAAAAACGCGTGGTCCTTGGGCTTACCGTAGAGAGCGATGCGAATGGCACTGGATTCCCGCGGGATCTCGCACATTCGGCTTGGGAGCGCAGTTGCAAATTTACCGAACTGCTAACATCCTCTCCAGCGAAACCCGTGCGCGAGCAGCGACATCAGCGGGTACCTCGATCTGCTGCTCATTATCCCGCAGAGCACGGAGGGTATCCTCGAGGGTAATCTCATTCATGTGTGGGCACCGAATGCTACACAGTCGCAAAACATCTTTGTTCGGGTTCTCTGCAATAATGTTGTCGGCCATACTGCACTCTGTAAGCAGGAGGAAGTGTGGCGCTTGCGAGGTTTTCACAAACTCCACCATTCGGGAGGTACTCTGTGAGAAGTCGGACGCAGCCACGACCTGCGGTGGACACTCTGGGTGCGCGAGCACAGCGACTCCTGGAAACTGTTTGCGTATATTTACTACATCGTCGACCGTAAAGCGTTCGTGGACCTCGCACGCGCCGCGCCAGCCGATCATTACGTTACTCTTCCCGGCCGTTTCGTTGGGGCCAGGAAATACGATCTCCATGCCGCACTCTTTTGCCACGTTAGCGGCTAAAAACTGATCGGGTAGGAAAATTACACGTTCAGCTCCTAGTGATTTCACTACCTTTACCGCGTTGCCTGAGGTGCATATAACATCCGACTCCGCCTTTACGTCGGCGTAGGTATTGATGTAGGAGACGACCGGAACCCCAGGGAAGCGGGCCTTCAGCGCACGCACGTCAGCAGCCGAGATACTCGAAGCAAGGGAGCATCCAGCAACCTTCGCCGGAAGCAGGACGGTTTTAGTTGGATTTAGGATCTTGGCAGTCTCCGCCATAAACCGCACGCCGCAGAAGATAATCGGATCGCACGGTGTCTCGGCTGCCTTGCGGGAGAGTTCGAGGGAGTCTCCAACGATATCAGGCACGGTGTGAAAGAGCGCAGGCTCCATGTAGTTATGGCCGAGAATGATCGCTCCTCGTTCCTTCTTGAGTCGGTTTATCTCGAACACAAGCTCGGCTTTTATCCGTAGCTCCACATCAGGCACGACTTTCGCGAGCTTTGCCTGCATCTTTCGGTACGTTTCTTGTACGGTTGCTGCTTCGATTCCCATGCCCTCATGCTAGCGAGGTGGTGCGCGGGAAGCAAACTAGAAATTGTTTTTGTGGTTTTCCCCAGAATTGCCACGTTTTTATGATAAGCTGGAGTAAATCACTCGTGTATGAACGCGTAGTCGGGCGTTCAAAAACCTACATGCTCTTCAGAATCTGAGATACTCGTTGCTTGAGTTCGTCAATCGAGGCGCCCCCAGTGCTCCCATAGCGGTTAAGCTCAATCTCATCGATCACAGCGATAAGGGCCAACGCGATTGATTTATCTGAGATCCGAGCGCGGAGGATCGCCCGTAGCTCGTCCCACGTCGACGTGCTGTGAGCATCAGGAAAACGATCGGTTAGCCACTCTCGGATGTACAGCTCAAGTGCGGTTAAATCGTTGATCCCAGTAAGTTGATTTGTAAGCCTCTTGCGTGGACGCTGAGCGCGACTTCCCGCTGCAAAGAGCGCCGCGATCGAAACGAGGGCGATGGTTCCGGCTAAGATAAGGAGTGCTAGTTGAATGCTGATCCGCTCAGAGAGCGATTCCCATCGAGTCTTTTCCTGGTACGCCAGCGGTGGTCCGATGGGGACAGGGGGAAGGGTTGGTAAGAGAGCGGGGTTGTTCGATTGGGTTGCATCGCCAGCAGATGGGGCGAGTGGTGAGGATGAACGTTCCTCTGAACCTGAGCCCGGTGCTCCTTCGACCACGAAGGCGATGTCGGAGGTTGTTAATGCCTTGTAGTTAGCACTACTCGGTTCGAAGTAGGCGAGGGAAACCGCCGGTATGCGAAAGGTGCCTCCGTGAAGCGGAATCGCGGTGTATGTAAAGGTCTTCTCGGTGACGAGTCGTCCTCCGCTGACTTTGTGTTTGACCTGCGGTTGTCCTTCGTACAGTTTTAGACCACTTGCGGGTGGTGTAAGAGGGATGGTTTTCAGGGGATTCAGGTTCCCCTCGCTGGAGACCTTAATTGAGATCGCTTTGCTTTCGCCCGCTTTGATCACGTTACCTGAGTAGTCGACTGAGAGTGACGTGGGTCCAACGATAGCGAGACTAGGAGAACTCTTTGCGAGCTCCTGTGGGAT
Source organism: Bdellovibrionota bacterium (assembly GCA_044344945.1). GTDB lineage: Bacteria > Bdellovibrionota_C > UBA2361 > UBA2361 > OMII01 > OMII01. The sequence continues at coordinate 8,580 of JBIJBZ010000131.1, forward strand.
CGGCGGAAGAGGTTTTACGGAGATCTTTATTTCGTTTGACTGAAGAGGAACCTCTCGAAGCTGAAGCGGTTCAAAAAAGTTATTGAAGAAGTCGTCGCCAAAGGGGTCTAGGAGGGCACCGATGCCACCTCGCCGAGACACTGGGACTTTGGCAGTCGCCTTGCGCCGGCTGATGACGAGATCTCCAGCGCGCAGTGCAAAGAGCGCGCGAGACAGCTCAAGCGATGCATATTCCTTACCCTTGATAATCTTGCGCGAGGAGTTGTTGTCGGAGAGAACTTCCTGCCAAAAACCGTCTGCCACTGCATCGTCGATCGTTACCCCCTGCACGTTAATACTCGCATAGATCCCGATTGTGTTTACTATCTGCTGCCCTTGGTAAACATCCTGCGGATTCGCACTTTGGTGGATAAATAGGTCGTTGCCCGCTGGTGCTACCGGTGCGGCACGAGCGCTGCCGGAGATTAAAACTGAAAGAGGGGGGGCCACGAGGATTGTTCCTTGCGCAGAGACTCGAACCTCAGGTGTCTGCAACGTTCCCTCTCTCTTTGGGGTGAGTTGGTACACGTACGATTGCTGCGTATGCATCTCCCCGTTAATGATCGACACAGCGGTCTTGGGCCCAATAAACTGAGCGGTAAAGTCTCCGCCGTCTTGTAACTGAGGGTTGCTTTTTCCCTGCGCGCCATCGATCGTTACGGTGAAGAGGTAGAGGTCGGCGAGAGAGCCTGATTTGGGCGAGATGTCTGTTCGTATCGTCGGCGGTTGCTGCGCAAAAACAGAGGCAGAGAACGGAGCGAGAATGGACCAGCACGCGATCAGCAGAAGCATGATTCGTTTGCGGAGTTGGCACCTTGTGAGCATGCACTGTCTTACCATGTTTGACCGTTTCCTTGCGAGGGGCCCTTGTGTCGGCGGATTAAGAGGGGCGAGTCGGGAAGTGATTCAAGCCATGCATCGGCCTCCGTGGGGCCCTGATCCGGCGTGGCGTTGCTCTC
>JBIJBZ010000132.1:0-9549 GCA_044344945.1 Bdellovibrionota bacterium
TCCATGACGGACCCTCGGGCTATTGAGAAATAGCGCCGTTTATCGGCTTGTTTGAGCTTGCCAGCACCTTCGGCGATGTTGAGCACAATCGAAAATGATGCGCGCTTAAACTGATCTTGGAGTTCTCTGTTTCCCCTGGGTAGCCGGTCTCGAATCTTAAACGTAGTGACGACGAACTCCAGAGCTATGCGGTAGACATCCAGTTTTTCATAATGGGTCTTCGACGTTTTTAGTGGGTGCTTTTTGATGATATCGGGCCGTTCACGTGCACCTGCTCGTGCACGTAATAACCTCGTTTTTAGCTGGAAACTCAGCGGGTTATGCCGTAGCTCTGCCCCGCTACTACCCACTAATTCCGTCGATGAGCCTTCATAATCAAGCATACTACTAGCTATCGATCGCCGGGGCAGAAAGTTGCTCGATCGGGTACGTGCACGTTCACGTTTGCGAGCACGTTCACACGGAAACACGTGATTCATCCCTGAAAACAATGGGTTGTGCCCCATCAGCAGTCATTTGGCACCCACTCGATTCCGCGATGAGCCACATTTAATTTGAGGCACTACGTTTTTGATGCGTTAGGTCACTCAATCGAGCAAACCGCGCATAACCTCAGTAACTAACGAGCGTAGTGCGCATGGCCCAGGCGGAGCGCGTTTTTTTCGAGGTTTATATGAAGCGACCCTCCATATCTCTGAAGCAGCTCTCTGGTCGTATCGGGTCTTTGCGCGAGGCCCTCACGCTACTGACATTCATCTGTTTTTTCGCTGCCTCTTCGCTTGGTTTGGTGGTTCGGATGTCGTGGGCTGAACCGCTGATTCTTGATGATAGCGGTTCTTTGTTAACGAATAACTTTACGAGTATAAGCTTTTCTGGGCAGACCGCCCCAACTGGTTCATTTTCGGGCTCGACCGCACCAGCTGGTCTGTTTTCGGGCCAGCCCGGATTAACAACCGCTTCTCCCTCTGGCAGCCCCAGCACCTCACCATCTGGGAGCTCCAAGAGTAGCGGACGCATCGTCGACGGCTTCTCTCCTCCTCCGCAATCCACTCCCGGAGCACAAGCAGCTGGTGGGCTGCTCGGTGGACTTGGCAACGCACTCGGGTCGATCGGAAACATTATAGGACCGCTGTTGATCGGGCTTCTACCACTACTGATCCAGATGCTTATGAAAAAGAAGAAAAATAGCAGCGACCAGGCGTCGACCGGATCAGATGGCACGCCAACTCCGTCTCCGACTCCAACGGTTACGCCGAGGCCCACCAAGTCTATCCCGAATGATGTCCCAACGCCTACGGCGACCCCGACCCTAACCCCCACCAGATCCCCAACAACGGTGCAAACTGCGGTTCCAACAGGTTCGAGCACACCAGTTGCTACCCCCTCCACAGCGACCGCAACTCCGACCAGCGCCACGCGTTTCTAGCCGGCAGGTGAGACAAAGGTCGCTCGGTGAGCATTGTGAGAGCTGTGGCGTAGCAAGGCGAAGACGACGAGAAAACCGGGGGCGTATCCTCTGAGATACGGTGAGGATTTTTTCGGCGGCTCCAACGAAGTTGCAGTCAAACGATCGAAATGCGCAACAGGAAGTCTTTTTTCACCACCCTGCTATATGTTTGGCGCACGCTCAGATTTGCCGACTACATCCAGAGCAACTGCCTCTTCCCTGACGAGGCGCCTCAGAACTGCCTTCCAATACCTCTCCGCCGTCGCGACCGCGCGCTCCTTCTCCACATCGCTATCTGAAGATAGCTGTATCTTTTCAATCCTCTTGTCCCTGACCGATTCAACGTATTCTCTTCGACTGTCATATATCGCCCGCGTGATATCCGCGACCGAAGAGGTTGCCGGGGGAGCTTTCTCTGCAGCCCTACTCAGAATGACTGCCACACCCGAGGGTGAGTGTTGGACCGCAACACTGAGGTAAATCTCGGCCATCTCCTCTGATATCGGAAGTCCGAGCTTGTTGGCCTGAACAAGCGCGGGTTCGAGGTGGCTCTTGATGATGAACAGGTGCTGCAAGAACCTAAAATCGCGGGGATCTACTTGAGAGGTATCCCGCCAGACATCCTTAAACTCTTCGCTGTCTATCGGATGTCCGCTCAGTCCATCATGAGCTTTCCGGGCCACACTTCTGACCTCCTCAGTAAGCGCAGTATCATCCCGCGCACCCCCTAGGAATCGAACAAATGCGGGCATCGTTGATGATGAGATCTGGTAGCACCCAAATGAAACACCGCCGGGATCAGCAGATGCATCAGCGCGTGCGCTGATGTCGTTGTTCGATTCGAATGTGCGGCATACCGCACCAAAATTCGTATCCACGAGCGACCGAACGAATCGCGCAATCTCCTGTCTGGAAAGTTTTCCGCCACCCGCAGTATCGGGTTCCTCTTGGGGCGGCGGGATACGCAGCACCTGTCCAACCTGGATATGATCTGGAGACTTCAAATTGTTGGCGGCCACAAGGTCCTCAACAGGGGTGTTGAACTGTTGGCCTATCTCGCTCAGGGTATCTCCCGCTCGCACTTTGTAGTCGAGCGGTATCAACTGCAACGCTGGTTGCGGGGGAGTGACTGGCTCAGTTGAGGCGCTTGCTCCAGATTGCTTATCGCTACACGAGGGCAGGATTAAGGCACCCGCCGCCCACAGGGCCATGCCGGCCGCAGCTCGACTAGAACCTCTCGAATCGGCCGTATCGCGTGCTGGATCTGAGGTCATTTTCATCGCGTATACTCTCGCATGTCGGCTATAATCAGGCACTGGTCGACCATCGTTGCTCTTTACCCCTGCCCAAGGTGCCTGTAAATGAGTCGTATTTCAACCTTTTTTCGGTTCACTGGAGTTATGCACCGATACAGCAAATATGTCACACGCCAGCACAAGGTGGCTCGCGCCAGGTTGACCGACCCCGATATGTTGTGAGATCACGCAGTATTATCAGGGGTGTTGAGGCTTACCCAAAGATTCGGTCAGTAGGGATCTACTTGCAGGGTGGTGAACATGGTAGCCTAAACAACCTAACACCGCCGACACCACCTATGACCCTCCGATCCCTTGAGAATGCAAGCACCGCACAGTACGAAGCGAGCAGATGTTCGTACTTCGATAAGGGGATATGCCGATCGTGCGATCTTCTCCAGATAGAAAGCGGCAGTCGACTCGCTTCAAAAGCGCGCGCAGTAGCACAGACGACCGCGTCCTCCCTGGCACCCCTGGTCGCCCTTCCGGACCCATGGGAGAGCCGCTTCAAAGTAAAAATGGCGGTCTCTGGGACCGTTGAAGACCCAACTATCGGCATCATCCGCAAGGTTCTCACAGCCGCGGATCTATGCGATTGCCCCCTCACCCCGCAACCGATTCGCCACCTCCTTGCCCATCTGCGCTCCCTCATAACGGCGCAGAAACTGACCCCCTACAACATCACCGAGCGATCTGGCGAGCTAAAACACATAATCGTGATGGCGAATACCACCATGACTGGGGGAATCTTGCGCTTTGTGCTTCGCAGCTCCGAGGCGATCCCGCGGATTCGAAAAGCTATTCCCTCACTGCAAGCCCTCTTCCCGTGGGTGACGGTAGTGTCGTGCAACATACAACCGCTCCCCGCTGCGATTCTTGAGGGGGAAGAGGAGATACTGCTCACGGAGAACTCCTACATGCGGGAGCTTTTTGGAGATGTGCCCCTCTACTTCGCTCCTCAGTCATTCATGCAGGTAACTCCTCACATCGCAGCTCAGCTTTACGCTGCAGTTAAAAAGTACGTGACTCAAAACCGATGTACTTCAGTGCTCGATCTGTTTTGTGGCGTTGGGGGATTTTCCCTCCATGTTGCGCCGCATGTTGATGCCGTTCTTGGAGTTGAGCTTTCAGAAGCTGCAATTCAATCCGCTCAAAAAAGTGCCCGAGAAGCCTCGATAACGAACACACGTTTTGTGGCCTCTGACGTAGAGGAGTTTTTAGCCGCCCACGAGCCAAGCGGCATGTCAAACCTCAAACCGGATCTCGTCATCGCAAATCCACCGCGACGAGGACTCTCCACGTCGATCTGCGACCACCTTCTAAAGCTTGCGCCGCGCGTAATCCTGTATTCGAGCTGTAATCCGGAGAGCTTTGCACGAGACGTGCAGATGCTCGCCGGAGGGTTCCGCCTACATCACCTGCAGCCGTTTGATATGTTTCCGATGACCAGCCACTGTGAGGTACTGGGAGAGCTTCGCCGAATTGAGCCATCGTAGAGTTGCGGGAGATCGTTTTTGAGCAGCGGACACCTGGAGCCTTAGCGTAGGGTGGTCTGATGCCTTGTTGTGTTCTACCTCAAATGCTCGCTTGGGCCCGCTGTCTAAGCCTACATATCGAATTGAAACCACAGAGGACTCAGAGGAGTACAGAGGTTGTGGTTCAAAAAGACATTCAGTGACGATATAAAAGCTACTACTATAGAGCAGCAATGAATCAGTTGAGCCGCTGGCTGCCTCCGTGTACCTCTGAGTCCTCTGTGGTTTCATCCCACATGCTTGTGTCGGAAGAAGGGTAGAACATCCAGAAATAGGCTACGTAGTCGGGCCGGGTACGAGCACGACTACGTTTACGTGCACTAAACGTACCCGTGCTCGGCAGCACTACAATCCGAATTTTCTGCCGAACCGCACCGAAGGCAGCGCAAATCGGTGAATCACTACTCCCACTCAGTGTGATACGTTCCGGGCTTATCCTTCCTCTCGTACGTGTGCGCACCGAAGAAATCTCGCTGAGCCTGCGTAAGGTTCTGCGGCAGGTCTGCGGTTCGGAAACTATCGAAGTATGCAAGCGATGCACTGAAGCCGAGCGCGGGAACTCCACGAGCTACAGCCGATGCAACCACACTTCGCAGACTCGGAACACAACGAGACACCTCTTGCTTCATGAACGAATCCAGGAGCAAATTGCTCGGCGCTGGCGTAGCACTAAACGCCCGTCGGATCTCATCCAAGAACTTGGCGCGGATGATGCAACCACCCTTCCAGAGCGCCGCGATCTCATTTAACTTCAGATCCCAGTTCCACTGCACTGAGGCTGCCGCGATCAGAGCCATGCCCTGCGCATACGACATGATCTTCGATGCATAGAGAGCGTCGTGAACGCACTGAATGAACGCTTCGCGATCACCGGTGAAATCATCAACCGCCGGCCCCTTGAACTCCTTGCAAGCGACCAAGCGAACATCCTTCATGCTGCTAAGCGTTCGACCATCAACTGCGGCAGAGATCGTCGGAATCGAGATACCAAGATCAAGCGCGATCTGCGCTGTCCAGGTTCCAGTTCCCTTCTGTCCAGCTTTATCGAGAATCTTGTCCACCAAGAAGCCTGTGCCCTCAGGATCCTTCTTCGCGAAGATCTTTGAGGTAATCTCAATAAGGTATGACGAGAGCGGCCCCTGGTTCCAACGCTCGAAGATCTTTTGAAGCTCTTCCGGCTTGCACCCAACCACGTTGCGGAGGGTGTCATATGCCTCAGCGATGAGCTGCATATCTCCATACTCGATGCCGTTGTGTACCATCTTCACAAAGTGCCCCGCACCATCCGGACCGACGTAATTCGTACATGGACCATCGGCTTGAGCAGCGATCTTATCGAGCAAAGGGGCGATCAATTTCCATGCATCTCGTGGACCACCGGGCATCAAACTTGGACCCTTAAGTGCGCCCTCCTCTCCTCCCGAGATTCCGACACCAAGGAAATTTAATCCTAGCTCCTTAAGCTTGTTCTCACGGCGGATGGTATCCTTGAAGTACGCATTCCCACCATCGATGACTACATCACCCTTCTCAAGAAATGGGATCATCTGGTCGATGATTGCGTCAGTTGGACCACCAGCCTTCACCATAATGAAGATCTGACGGGGGGCCGCCATACTCTTGATGAAATCCTCCATCGAGTATGAGGCAACGAATCCAGTCGGCTTACCATCGCGGGTGCCGAACTTCGTCATGAACTCTTTAGTAACTTCACCGGTTCTGTTGTACACGGCTACTGGGTATCCGCGGCTTTCAATGTTACGCGCGAGATTCGAACCCATTACCGCAAGGCCCGCCATTCCAATATTTGGCTTCGTCATACATCTCCTACACAAAAAAGAATCCGCTCTGCGCTCTTCTACTCAGGAGCGCCACCATGAGCCGAATTCCAGCCCTGAACTCTGACACTGAAGCACACTTCATGACAAGTCCGGAGCCTCAATGAGTAACGATAGGACAGAAGGCTAGCGAGATCCACTACCTACGAGGTGATTGAGGTGCCCCTCCCTGACGGCTCGCTCTCCCAGATCGACTTGATAGAAATCGCCGTGGACAAGCTCCACAATCGATAGCTGATTTCCAAAAATTGCCCCCGTATCTACCCCGATTTTGTAGGGGAGGTCGACAAAGACCTGATTGAATGCGGTGTGCCCAAACACCACAGTTTTCCCCAACTGGTGCTGCCCCTGCACAAACTCCTTTCGAATCCACAACAGGTCCTCGGCATCTTGTTGTTCCAGCGACTTATCCGGGTGAACCCCGGCATGAACGAAGAGGAACTCAGCCACCATCACGGCCAGCTCCAACCCCTTGAAGAATTCAAGGTGATCTTTGGGAATCCTCTCGATGATATCCGACAAGGGCCCGAACGGTTCAATTCCGTAGCTGGCAAATAACGCCTGCCCGCCGTTGGCGAGGTAGACGTCTCCCCCCTGTCCCCCAAGACCCAGAAAATCGAGGAGCATATCCTCGTGATTTCCCTTCAGGAAAACGGTATCGGGCCACTTCGCCTTTAGTGAGAGGCAGAGGTCTACAACCCCCTTCGAACTACGCCCTCGATCGATATAATCACCCATAAAGACCAGGAGGTCCTCTGAGTTCAAATCCTTCTTTGCGGTTAAGTATTCTATCAGCGTAGTAATCTCATCTACGCAGCCGTGAATATCTCCTACGGCGAAAAGCCTTCGCGGGCGCTTTTTGATGATGCGCACGGCAGGCTTACCTGAGTTGGCTCTCCGAAACCCTTTAATTCTCATCACCCAACTTGAGCACGGCAAGGAAGGCCTCTTGAGGGATCGAAACCTTTCCTACTTGCTTCATGCGCTTCTTACCCTCTTTTTGTTTCTCAAGCAGCTTCCGCTTACGGGTTATATCACCACCGTAACACTTCGCCGTAACGTTTTTGCGAAGCGCCTTCACCGTGCTTCGAGCGATGATTTTTGCTCCAATTGCAGCTTGAATCGCGATCTCGAACATCTGCCGATCGATGATATCTTTGAGCTTTTCAGTTAGCTCCTTCCCTTGATGATACGCTTTCTCCCGATGCACAATGATACTAAGGGCATCGACAGGATCTCCGTTTAACTTAATATCAAGTTTCACAAGATCTGATTCCTGGTATCCGATAATCTCGTAGTCGAACGAGGCGTATCCTTTTGTCATGGACTTAAGCCTGTCGTGGAAGTCCAAAACGATCTCATTGAGAGGCAGCTCGTAGCTTACAACAGCCCGCTCCATCCCGTGAAATGCGAGATTTTTCTGAATTCCCCGCCGCTCCTCACACAGCTTAAGCACATTTCCGACGAACTCTCGGGGACAATGAATGGTAGCCTCTACTATCGGCTCCTCAATCCGTTGTATCTCCTGAACAGGGGGCATCTTCGACGGATTATCGACTGCCAATTCGGTGCCATCATTCGTAATAATCTTATAGACCACGGATGGGGCCGTGGTGATTAGATTGAGCTGGAACTCCCGTTCCAACCGCTCCTGCACTATCTCCATGTGGAGAAGCCCAAGGTAACCACACCGGTACCCGAAACCGAGTGCTGCCGAGGTCTCCGGCTCAAACGAAAAAGCGCTATCGTTAAGGCTTAACTTCTCCAAAGCGCTCTTCAGGTTCTCGTAATCCTCTGCCTCAACCGGAAAGAGTCCACCGAACACCATCGGTCGAACTTCTTTGAATCCAGGAAGCGGCTCACTGGCCGGCCTACGAACATGCGTGACAGTATCTCCAATCTTTACATCTCGTAGATTCTTGATCGAAGCTGAGAAGTATCCCACCTGTCCGCTTGAGAGTTCAGCAACCTCGCGGGGATGCGGAGTAAAGACACCAAGCTTATAGACCTCGTACTCTGCATCATTGGAGAAGAACTTAATCTTATCCCCCGCTTTTAAACTACCATCAATTATACGCACCTGGGCAACAACACCGACGTACGGATCGAACCACGAGTCATACACGAGCGCCCGAAGTGGGTTGGCAACGTCTCCACGTTTTGGCGGAGGCACGCGCTTTACGATCTCTTCAAGCAGCTCCTTGATTCCGATACCTGTTTTCGCGCTAATAGGAAGCGCGCTCGATGTATCGAGTCCGATCACCGATTCCACCTCAGCTTTGACCCGCTCCGGATCTGCATTCGGCAGATCGATCTTGTTGATAACCGGAATAATCTCCAGGTCGTTCTCAATGGCGAGGTAGACGTTTGCTAAGGTCTGCGCCTCTACTCCCTGGGATGCGTCGACAACCAGCAGCGCACCTTCGCAGGCCGAAAGGCTCCGGGAAACTTCGTAGTTAAAATCGACGTGACCGGGGGTATCGATCAGATTAAGTTGATACTCCTGACCATCCGCGGCGGTGTAGGAGAGTCGAACCGTCTGGGCTTTGATCGTGATGCCACGTTCCCGCTCAAGATCCAACTTATCGAGAAACTGCGACTGCATCTCACGGGCTTGAAGCGCACCAGTAACCTCAAGGATGCGATCAGCCAAGGTCGACTTACCGTGGTCGATATGCGCAATTATACTAAAATTTCGAATCTTATCTCTGTTTGTCACAATACTACATCTGGGGCTCGGTGGGCTACATACCCTCTCCGGCTCTTAGGCGCTCTTCAAAGTTTGCAATCGTCTTCTTCAAACCCGCATCTAGATCGACCATCGGGGTCCAATTCAACTCTCGCTTCGCCAGCGAAATATCAGGTTGGCGCCGCGTTGGATCATCCTTCGGGAGCGGACGTTTCACGATCTTCGATCTTGATCCCGTTAACTCGATCACCCGCGTTGCCAGTGCCATGATCGGCATCTCGTTAGGATTACCGAGATTAACTGGACCATTGAACCCCTCTTTGGTCATCGTCGCGATAATACCTTTCACCAGGTCGTCGACGTAACAGAACGAACGGGTCTGTTGCCCCTCTCCATACACGGTAATGTCTTCGCCTTTGAGTGCTTGAACGATAAAGTTGGAGACCACCCGTCCATCATTAAACAACATTCGAGGGCCAAAGGTATTAAAGATGCGCACGATACGGGTATCGACATGCCCTTGCTCTTTGTAGTTCACGGTGAGGGTTTCCGCAACTCGCTTACCCTCATCGTAACAGCTCCGCGGCCCGATCGGATTCACATTACCCCAATACGACTCAACCTGCGGATGTTGGAGCGGATCCCCGTATACCTCTGATGTCGATGCGAGCAGGAATCGGGCATGCGTCCGCTTGGCAACTCCAAGCATGTTGATCGTTCCTGTTACATTGGTTTTGATCGTCTT
>JBIJBZ010000154.1:0-8445 GCA_044344945.1 Bdellovibrionota bacterium
GGAAGACCCGAGATACCATTTCTGAGATGGATGTTGTATAGATAGGCAGATGGGTACAATACCATGTTATCCTTTGAAAGACTTTATGAGCTTACAACCTTCGAATGATGATCAATGGAATGGCTCCTTAGTTGGGCAAATCATGGGCCCTGTAAGGGCTAGTGAACCTCTCGATGTCAAACGTGAGATGACAGTTGCTTTACCTAGACTAGAGACTTGGGTTGCAGCTCACCCAGGTGGCGTTCTTGACGACTGTGATGTGGCAGCTCTTCAAATGGCGATTGAGCTCATTCCACCCGAAACTAGAATGACCTGGGCCAGCTATAAACATTTATTTTGCCAAGCAATTCAGGGCCCGGATATCTTCAATCGTAGCCAAGAGCGATCTACTGTTGCCTTTGCCCAAAAAATTAGAAATTTAATCCAGGAACATTCAGTCGAATAAATAGATAAACAATTTCAGGGTCATAGGCGTAAGTGACCATTGGTAAAAACTTCACAGACCGGCGCCATAGTCGGAAAAACAAATAACCTCTTTCGTGACCCAATCACTTAGAGGTATCCCTGTCGACATGAAGAAACACCTCCGCCGTTTGATTTTGAGTATTCTCGCGTGCCTTCTGCCCATACTGCACTGCTCTGCAGAAAACGGCGCAGAGGCAATCCACCTGGGAGCAACGTTGCCGCTAAGTGGCAATCTTGCCACCTACGGAGAGCAGATCCGTCACGGCATGGAGCTAGCGGCTGCGGACTTAAAAGCCGAGGGTAACGTAATTGCTTTGCACTTTGAAGATACGCCGATGAGCGGTCCCGGCGTATTGTCGGCGTTTCGTAAGCTTAATGACTCCCTGAAGGTTTCCGGTATTGCGGGCAATTTCTCGAATGTAGCTATGTTGACTATGGCACCTGTTCTCCGAAAATCCCACATGGTCGCCATGCACACGGCTGCGATGGATGATGAGATCCTTGCCGCAGGACAGGGCTTCGTATTTTCGACTAATAGTAGAGTGCGAGACGAGGCTGCGCGGATGGCAAAGTACGCCTTTGACTCCGGCTACCATCGGGTTGCAATCGTTACTATTGAGACGAACTTTGGCGTTGAATATCGCAAACATTTTAAGGCGGCGTTTGAGCTGCTCGGCGGTCATGTTGCCGCTGATGAGAGCTATCAACTTGGGGATACTGATTATCGCACGCAGCTACTAAGAATAAAGGCAGCAAGGCCTGACGCCATATTTGCGGCTACTTTTGGGCACTTTCTTGGGCTGACCATTCGCCAAGCTCGAGAGCTCGGGGAGAAGGCTCAGATTCTCTCAGTGTATGAAGCGGAAGACGACTCGGTGTTGGCAGCTGCGGGTTCTCACGCCGATGGGTTGCGGTATTTTGTAAGCTACGACCCCAGTGGCACAGAACGGTCTTTGCAGGTGCGGAATCGTCTGGCCCAGCTATTGGGGAAGACTCCCTCGACTTTTTCACTCAACGCTTACGACGCAACGACTCTGTTAACTAAGGCTCTGATTTCTTGCAAAGGAAAGGAGCCCTGCGTTTCTGACTGGCTGCGCAGTGTCAAGACCTACCAGGGTGTCAGTGGAGTATTTTCCATGGCCGCTGATGGCGCGGCCGAGCGTCCGTTTCACCTACGAGAGATCAGAGGAGGCCGATTTAGCTCGGCGGAAGAAGGTCGGGCTACGTTGCCTAAGTAGGCTGGTGAGGCCCGCTCTCAAGCATCTAACCAACACGTAAGTTACAGGTTGCCCCAGTGTGCCATATATGGCACACTGGAATCACACAAGTGATTCGTACGCCTGAGTTTGAAACCTGGCTGAAAAGTGAGTCGGCCAAGATTCAGGCTTTGGTGGAATCGCGTGTATTTCGAATCGAGCACTACGATCACCTTGGCGATGCAAAGCATCTCGACGATGGGCTATCTGAGCTTCGTTGGAAGAATCGACTGAGGGTCTATTCCGCCAGAGTTGGTTAGCGAGTTGTTCTGCTTGTTCACGGCGGAGGGAAAAATGCCCAAAAAAGCGACATCAAAAAAGCGAGAAGTCTCCGTGAACGATATTCCGATTCGGCGACTTAAAGCAGGATCAGCAACAGTCAAAACGAGCAGTGCCAAGCGATTGCAGGATCAAGAGCTCGTCTTTCGTGCATTTTGGCAGTGCCTCATTGATAAAGACATCGAATCTTTCAAGGAGATACTGCGTGGTCACCTGGAGGCAGTAAATAAGGGGTCGTTAGCTAAGAGGTCAAAAACGTCTCGCCGCACTCTGCACAGAATTCTGTCGCCAGAGGGAAATCCGACCTTGAAGAGTATATCAAATGTAATCCATGCCCTTTATGGATAACAAATCATTCGAGCGGATCGCTGTGGCGCCCTTACACTGAAACGTTATGCTCCGAACACAAGGTGCTCATGTCTGATAGAAAACAAGATTCTGTATCGTGGTGGGACACATTTTTCCATGTCACATCTCGTGGCAGCACGCTTCATACCGAGCTCCTGGCGGGTTTCTCAACTTATTTGAGCCTTGCTTATATTCTTGTGGTGAATCCTGCGATCCTGTCGAAGGGAGGTTTTGACGCTAGTTCCGTTTTATTTGCTACGGCGATAGCCTCTGGACTCTCTTCTATACTCATGGGCGTGTGGGCCCGGTTGCCGTTTGTGCTAGCCCCTGGGCTCGAGATGAATGGTTTCGTTGCCTTTTCCGCTATCGGAGTTATGGGCCTCTCTGTCGGCCAGTCCCTCGGCGCCGTGTTCTGGTCTGGTGTATTATGTATACTGCTCACAGTGTTGCCGATACGAGAAAGAATAATCCATTCACTTCCGCTCGGTCTTCAGTTGAATCTCGGTCTGAGTGTTGGAGCCTTCGTCGTTACCATCGGAATGTTTCTCTCAAAAGTAGTTATTTTCGATAATGGTCTCCCGATCGGGGTTGGCTCATTTACCTCTCCAGAGGCGATTGCACTTTTCATCGGATTGAGTGTGACGCTTCTTCTTAGGTCGAAACGGTTGTTTTCTCATCCACTTTGGTCCGCCGCTTCGTTTCTTCTCGCAATCTGTGCCAGCACCGCATGGTGTCGCTTTTTCGGTGTTGCTTCAGATGCTCCACCTAAGGTCTCAGGCGCGATGCTCGACGGCCTCGGCGCGCTCTCACTCTTTCCCTTCACTATGCCGAGTGTGTTTACTGTTTTTCTAGTGCTCTTCTTGATCGACTTTTATGGGAGTATCGGAAAGTTTATAGGACTCACCACCGCGACTAATCTTCGCTCGAAGGATTCAACACTCCCTGGCCTTGAAAAGGCGATGTACGTTGACGGCATTGGAACGGTGGGTGGCGCGGTGATTGGGACCACAAGCATTATTACGTATGTTGAAAGCGCCATCGGTATTCACGCCGGCGGTAGGACGGGAATTGTCGCGGTCGTCTGCGGGGTACTCATGCTGACAAGCCTGGTCTTTACCCCCATCATCGCGCTTGTTCCCGCCGTGGCGACTTCTGGGGTGCTTGTATTTGTTGGGTACGCGCTTTTGCCGCGAGAGCAGGTTACGTCGGGTGAGTTTGGGCGATTTGATCTTGCTGTTGGAGTGGTGATGGCAGCCATATCCTTCATTACATTTTCGCTTGATAAGGCCATGCTCATCGGCTTTGGAGCCTACTCGCTCCGACCTCTCATTACTCGCGATGGGGCGATCAACCCCTACTTGTTCGGCTCGTTCCTTCTGTTGCTGGCTAGCGTTATAGTGCAGGTCTTATTCCGTGTCTAAAGCAACTTGGTGTAAGCACCCTGAACTCGGCTTTCAGGTTAGTACATAGTTTTTGCGTGAATCCAACCATTTACTCTGAGGGGCTCTGCGGCTTGTTCTTGTTTTCAAGAGAGGAGCCCTGGCCGCATGTACATTAATATCATCAAGTGGAGAAGCGAAGTTTTGGCTTGAGCCCGTCGTTACTCTGGCAGACTCAGAGGGGCTGAAACCCCTCTGACCGTTCCCCTCCTCACCCTTGCACAGGTGGAGCAGACTATGCGTAACTGGCTGGACGACTACAACCACGTCAGACCTCACAGGTCATTGGGAGGAGTCCCGCCAAGCTACAGAGGCGAACAGATAACCCACGGGGTGCCGAACCCAGATTTTTCTATTTGATGGGTGTCCAAAGAAAGGGGTAAGGTCAAATACCAGGAAACTCTAACTAGAGTTGGTACTAACTGAGGGGGCAGATCTAGCGGCTTGCATTAAGAAGGTGTTATGCGTTTAAACCGCAAGGTGGGAGAGCGATGAAACAACTGAGCAAAATAAAGCGGCTCAACCTCCGCGAGGTATGGGCGAAAGAGGCCAGCGAATTTACGCCTTGGCTTGCCGAAAACATCGAGGAGCTCGGCGAAGCTCTTGGCATGGACCTTGAGCTTGAAGCAAAAGAAGCAAGTGTAGGTGATTTCTCGCTTGACCTCTTGGCAAAAGACCTTGGAGCAAGCCGAATGGTTGTCGTTGAAAACCAACTTACCCAAACCGACCATGACCATCTTGGTAAGCTACTCACCTATGCGGCTGGTTTTGGGGCCTCGGTCGTTATTTGGGTTGCTGAATCAATTCGAGAGGAGCACCGTCAAGCCCTGGAATGGTTAAACCAAAGAACCGACACCAAAACAGAGTTTTTTGGTGTAGTTGTTGAGGTGCTCCAAATCGACGACTCCAAACCCGCTTATAACTTCAAACCCGTTGTCTTCCCAAACGAGTGGCAGAAAACGAAGCGAAGCCAAGCCGTTGGAACTCTTTCAAGTAAGGGTGAGGCATACCGACAGTACTATCAACCGCTCATCGACGAGCTTCGTGAAAAACACAAATTCACCGGGGCGCGCGTCGCGCAGCCACAAAACTGGTACGCATTCTCTTCTGGTGTTTCTGGAATTCATGTCAGTGCCGTGTTCGCCGGTAACGATACAGCACGAGTTGAGCTATATATTGATCTGCGTGACTTTGACACAAATAAAGCCCTATTCGATTGGTTGCATGGTCAGAAAGATGTAATCGAAAAGGAATGCGGTTTTCCACTCCAATGGGAACGTCTCGATGAGAGGCGGGCCTCTCGAATCACCGCAAACCGAAGCGGCAGCATTGAGAGCAATGCCGAGGAATTGGAGCAAATTCGCAAATGGCAGATCGAAAGGCTCTTACTATTTAAAAAGACATTTGAGCCTTTGGTCAGGACGGGAGTAAAGAAAGTAAGCTCATAAAAACTGGTTCGACGCGACCAACTACGGCAGCGCGTGAATCGGATCGCTATGCCGCGTTGATGAGCAAACACCATACTCTCACAGCGGAACTCACTGAGCCCCAGCTAACTATCGAATAAGCGCGATCGTATTTTTGATCAGATCGCTCGTGGTGGAAAACACCTGCGAGCTGGCTTGGTAACCCCTCTGGTAGGTGATCATATTCACAAACTGGTTGGAGATATCCACGTTCGATGCTTCGAGTGCACCTCCTTGGACCCCTCCCCTGCCTCCGATGGCCGCCTGGCCTATAGAGAGGGCTCCTGATTCCTGTGTCACCGCAAAGATGTCATTGCCCTGTCGCTCCAGGCCATCGTTGTTTGTTACGAGGCCTATTGCGAGAGTTCCTGCTTGAATTCGTTGGCCAGTATCAAGTGCACCATAAATCTTACCATCAGGTTCGATTTGTAACGCGACGACATCGCCGTTGCCTCTTCCGTTTTGCCGGATATTGGTGATTCGAGATCCACCCGCATATTGCGTAAACGCGCCGAGGTTGATGGTGAAGGGTGTTTGAGCAGCTCCGTTACCCCAGGCTGGATTTAGATTGAGCACAGCTTGCGCCTGTTGAGCCGGCACTACCTGGCCCATCGAGTCAAAGGTCAAGTTAACCTGGCCCAAGAGAACAGGCTGATCAACTGTCTGGCCAACCTCACCGCCGTTCACATAGGCCTGAGCAGTCCACGTCGTAGCGCTCGTCTTGAAGTAAAATACATCAAGGTCGTGACGGGCACCGGATGAGTCATACACGCTTTGGGTCTGTACAAAGCTGGCAGCAGAACTGAGTTCTCGATAATTCGCCGGATTAGCGGGTGGATTCGTCAGAGGCGCTGAGGCATCGAGGTTACCAAATGTATCCACGAGGGTCGTCGGAATCGGCTGGGTATCAAGTCGAGCCAATTGGATCGTGCCAAGGGTTTGGGTATCAGTGCCCGAGTATCCAAGTACCGGAATGCCCGATGACGTAGTCAAAATTCCATCGTTATTAATCTGAAAGCTCCCCGATCGGGTCAGCCGCGGACTGGCCGCATCACCTACGAGAAAATAACCGCGACCAGTAAGCGCAGCGTCAAGGGAACGTCCAGTCCCATTGATGGCGCCATTTTGAAAGTTGAGGCGGATCCTACTGATACTCGAGCCGTCTCCACCCCCTGCGAGAACCTCGGTCGTTTTATCGTCAGCTCGCGCGCTGAGAAGATCACTGAACTCTGCCCGCTGTTCCTTGAATGCGGTTGTATTAGCGTTAGAGATGTTATCACCGATGACCGCTATCGCTTGGCCATGGGAAGTGATTCCTTCTTTGCTGGTCCGAAGAGCAGATTCAAGCATAATGAGAGTTCGCTAGTCCTTGTATGCGGCACATATGGGCAATCCTTGCCCACTGACAACTTCACTAGAGTGGTGTTGCAAGTACCTGGCCACGTGAAGAGCGCAGGCCCCTAGGGAAGCGAGGCAAAACCCCACGTGAACGTGCTGCTAAACGTGAACGTGAACGTACCCGGAATAAAAAATCAATGTTTTCGGGTACGTTCACGTTTACGAGCACGAGCACGTTCACGTTTGAGGGTCTACAATTAGACTCCTAATAGGTTTTGCCTCGCTTCCCTAGGGATATTAAAGGGGTTAGCAGGGCCGTGGCTGAACTGCTCTACGCCCGATACGGCAAAAACTGCTGCGCGCGGTCTCTGAGACGGCTCCGAACCCGACGCGCGCGCGGTGACTGAGACGGGGTGGTTAAGGCAGCATCAACCTATCAAATTAACAGCCTTTTTCCGAACTCTGAGGGGTTGCTTTAGTAGCAGGACTAACTGCGGTATACTGAGACAAAGG
Organism: Bdellovibrionota bacterium; assembly: GCA_044344945.1. Taxonomy (GTDB): domain Bacteria; phylum Bdellovibrionota_C; class UBA2361; order UBA2361; family OMII01; genus OMII01. Next base: position 7,105 of record JBIJBZ010000154.1, read on the forward strand.
TATTTCAAGCCTCTCGGAGGAGTTCTTATGCGGTCATTTGTGTTCTGTTTGGTTTCATTGATGGTCCTTGGAACCTCGGGTTCGGCATTCGCAGAGTGTTACGGTGATGCGGCCGGCCAGTACGGCTGTAACAGCGCTCTCCAAGGGGCATCATCGAGTGGTAGCGGCGAGCTTGTTCGGTTCGGTGGTGAGTCTGAGCGCGTGCTTCCAGATAACGGCTCAACGACGAAACGCCTAACAACTGAGGATCTCTTTACTGCGGAAGAGCAACGACAGATGTTAAAGTCCATCGTTACCAGCAACGGAAGCACGCACTCGCAGGGAGCATTTACACGCTCGATGCAGGCTGGTGCGCGCCCTCTTCGCCCATTCGGAAACCGAGCAATCATTATTCGAACTCGATAACGGGTTACACCGCCGATTGTCGACCACGGACCCACTCGTCTACTGCCATATCAAGATCAGCGGGAGTCACCGAGTACTCTCGGCTTCCGCGCGCAGATTCACGCTTGAAGGCGTTTAGGCCAGCTTGGTTACAGATCTCTTTAATATCAGCAGCGCATTTTCCGTCAGTCGCTTTAGCCACTTTATGAATATCAACCGCTTGCGAGAGGGGAAGTTTTGAGAGGTACATCCCAAAGAGAGCGAGCCGAGCATCATAGCTTGGCAACGGAACTTCGATCACTTTGTTGAGACGACCTCCTCGCTTCAATGCCGGGTCAACAAGATCAGCTCTATTGGTGGCCCCAATCACATACACTCCCTCTCGCGCAACCACACCGTCGATCAATTGTAGCAAATGATTGAGCAGATTATCCGCATGCTGCGCGTTCCCCTCAGCTCGATTCTTGGCTATCGCGTCGATCTCATCGATAAAGATTACCGATGGTGCATGTTTCGCTGCAGCCTGAAAGAGCCGCGTGAGATTCTTCTCCGACTCCCCCACCCATTTCGAGATAACTTCATTCGCCTGCAGCACAAAGAACGATAGGTTTGCCTCGTTTGCAACTACCTTGGCCAGTGTTGTCTTACCGGTGCCCGGGGGCCCGTTTAAGAGGATTCCCTTCGGAACCTTAATACCATACCGTTCGGCAGTTGCGGGATCACCCAGCAGTTCAATCACACTCCGCAGCTCCTGCTTGAGCCCCTCATCAACGATCAGATCATCCCAGGTGATCTTTTCAACCTTGCCGTTGAGAGGCTGCGGCGTCGCACTTGCCTGCTTATCGTCTTTCAGGAGATCTATGTCATCGTCAACTTCGAAGAGGCTTAACGCCTGTTCGATGTCTGCACTCGTGACAAGGTGCGTACGTTTTGTTTCCGGTAAGCTCTGCTCTCGTT
>JBIJBZ010000033.1:0-22477 GCA_044344945.1 Bdellovibrionota bacterium
CTTTATGTCTGCGCCCGAGTTGCCTTCGGTGACCTTTGCTAGCATTTCAAGATCGATATCCGGGGCCAGACGAAGATTGCGCCCATATACCCCAAATAGCTTCCTTCGTGATGGAAGATCCGGTAGCGGGATCTCGATGACTCGATTCAAACGACCCGCACGGCGAAGAGCCTCATCGACGAGGTCAGCTCTGTTGGTAGCCGCGATAACGTATACGCCCTCAGTCTTTATGACACCATCAATAAGCTGCAGAAGATGGTTGAGAAGATTGTCTGCGTGGGCAGCATTGCTGTCCGAACGCTTCTTACCGAGCGAATCGATCTCGTCAATGAAGACCACTGCCGGAGCGTTTTTTCGGGCAGCATCGAAGAGTTTTGTGAGATTTTTCTCCGATTCACCAACCCATTTTGAGACAACTTCGTTTGCTCTGAGAACAAAAAAATTTAGGCCTGCCATGGTGGCAACTGCCTTCGCGATCGTTGTTTTTCCCGTCCCTGGAGGTCCGTTGAACAAAATACCCTTCGGCAGCGCTATCCCATAGTCCTTCGCCGTTTGGGGATTTTTGAGGAGATCGATAACCGACAGCAGCTCCTGTTTCGTCGCGTCTGAGATGATGAGGTCGTCCCACTCGATGGACTCGACCTCCGCATTTCGGGCCTCCGGGGCAAAACTATCTTCAGCCGGTTGTAGCGGCGTCACCAAGGCGCGCCCCTCCCCCATCCGCTTCCCTTTAGCGACCGCTAGAAACGTGAGACAGACAACACCCAGATGGAGCAGAACAAGTTGAATCTGCTCACGCTCGCCCATCTGCACGGCGCCGTACATACGGGCACAGAGCAGGATCACACAAACGACTGACAACGTCTGTAGGACGAAGTCAAACAACTTTCTCTTGTCCTCGTCGTACCAATAGCGGGCATGGTACCCGTAGTAGGAGAAGGGTAATGCAAGCGCTACGAGAAGCGTGGTTAGTGAAAGCGGTATTTCATAGACCGAGAACATACGATTAGTGTATCGGCAAAATATGGCGGGGACTCAATACTAAAACCTTGAGCGCACTCCGATTCTAGGTCGCTTCGCTCGTCGGGCCTCTTCCGAATTCGTAAGTGTCGTACCACTATCACATAACCCAAAGAATCAGCTATGTATCCTGCAGACAGCATTTTTTCGAATGGCGTTTGGCATATCGCGCCCTATCTTGAATCGGGCACTCTTTTCTGAAAAATGAAGCTCCGTAATATTTGGACTGAATATCCCTCCACGTTTACTCCATCGCGCGATGTCGCTCGCCGGTCATAGGGGGATCCGCACAGAAGCGAATATCGCCGATCGCGCACGCCCCAAGACGCGCACCAGCTCTACATATTGAGGCTCTACATCACGCGAAACCAACCCATTACTGAGAAGGAGGTGAATCATCGGATCGCGAAGATCATAACTCTTTGCCAGTCCATGCCCAAACAATAAGGAGCGCATTCGCGCTTGATCAAGATACATCGACGTAAACTGCGAAAACGGCGTGGCATTGAAGTTCGCGAGCAGAATCCGGGTCTCATCACTATTTCTCATCAGGGTGGCGAGACGCCGGGTGGAGATCCTATTCCGTTCGAACTGTGCTTTAGAGAACGAAGGTTCCATTATCAGGACGCCAAGCTGGACTACCTTGCTCGGCGCCAGTTGCAGGGTGGCAACTCCACCGGGATATGCGTTAAGCCCTAATCCCTCAATCGAATCTGTCGTAAGCGGAATCACGGAAGCAATTGAGATCTCTCCATCCTCCGAAGGTTGGGTTAACGAACGATATTGGAAGCGCTCCCCTGAGAGCGCCGCCATCGCAGGACCGACGTTCTTGCCACTCAACACGATGAGGGATGGCTTTTTCTCTTCAACAATCGGCACGAACTCCTCAACCCGATCATCACTACTCCACCCATCGACATAGAGGAGCGATAGCGGAGCGCTGTTTTCGCTCACGAGGTGCGGCCAACGGCTAAACGTGAAGTACGGGGATAGGCGTGATACAACATACCCAATCACAAAGAGATGAGAGATGAGCGCCACCGTTGCAAGGAGTCCTCGCAATCGACGCGCCAGCACCTCACGACAACACCAAACACACGAGATAGCCACCGGAATGAACCAATAGAGTGCCGTGTTCGTGATACACTCCTGCCACCACAACCGAGGCCGATTAGCGAGTACAATCGCGATAAAAACCGCCAGCGAGGTCAGAGAAACTTGGAGGGCCCGACGAGATTGTAGAATCATACGGGGTACGGAATGACTAGTCGTTCCAGTTCAGAACGCCCTTATTCCACACGTATATGAATCCCACCACCAGAACGGTCATAAACGACAACATCTGCCAGAGCGCAAAGGCGCCAAGCTGCTCAAGCACAACCGCCCACGGGTACATAAAGATCACTTCGATATCGAAGAGGATGAAGAGCATTGCGACGAGGTAGAAGCGAACGTTAAACCGTTGCTCTCGCACGGATCCAACCGGGATAGCTCCGCATTCCCACGGCATCTGCTTTGTCTTTGTAGGATTCTTCGGCCCGAGCACAATCGCCAGCAACACCATTGTTACCAAGAAACCAGTAGCCGCGATCGTAAGAAGAAGGATGCCGAGATAAGGACTTAACTGATTCATGAGAGTCTCATGGAAAGCGCCGCTATCGACGCCGATAGTAGCGAAGCTTATAGTCAACTACCGGTAGTAGTACCGCACCCCCGGTGTTTTGTCACCTCGTCTAACCCGAATACGAGGGAATGCCCATCTTCACGAAAGGCCTTCTGAAACTTCTGTGAGGAACCATCTAGCCCGCATTCTTCATGAAACTGCGTCGCGAGAGCGCCGAGAGTGGTGATGTTTCGGGCCCGAAGGGCGAATTCAACTAAGTATCTGCAGGGCGGAATCGTATCGAGATACCTTCCGGTCTGAAGGTAGTATCTGGGACCGAAAAAGCACCATTATCGGCGCTCGCAGTAGCAGGCTTCATGAAATATGCGGGCCAGGGGGCCCCGTGCTGGTAAAGGTACTCGTTGCCTCTCCGAATTTAGGAAGAAAACGGCGCGATTTTGAATTGTTTGGTTAAGGGCACGTTCACGGCCACCGAGGATCCCGCGATACTAATGTCCACTAACGAAGAACGCACCCGGCAAGATTCGAACTTGCGACCACCCGCTTAGAAGGCGGGTGCTCTATCCAACTGAGCTACGGGTGCTTACAGAAACGGCCCGAACCTTATCACGATCGAGATGATATCGGTATCCCATCGAGATACGTTGGTACCATTACCGTTGCTAAAATGCGCTCCACCGATCGCCGGAATTCCGCTCGTGACCTACCGCAAGGAGCAGGGTCCTCGGCAGCCACTTCTCAACTCGGTTACTACCAGATCTCGGTTGGTATTCCATGGTCGGTATGATTTTCTCACTTCTCCTCTGACCTGAACGCCAGCAAAAAAACGCTGTCATTACAGCACATTGCATATTACCGCGCCACCCTTTCAAGATGTCCCAAAAGATAAAAACCCATTGCTTTCAATTGGTTACAATATCCATCGCCAAACGGGTAGTAACACCATGAAGCAGATATCCCCAAACTGAAGATTATAGGATAGAACAGCCTTGATCCAGGTCCACCTGGAGAGAGGAGGCGTGCGGCTATGGTGACCGGACGAGGTCCGATACACCATGCCGGCAAAATGCATAACTTTTTGAGACTCTAAACCAGAGACGAAATGGCACTTCCGAGTAATACAAAACGGAAGATTTTTGATGGTCGCTACGAGATTATCTCCATCGTTGGTCGCGGTGCGGATAGTGTCGTCTATCACGCACGCCATATCAGCGGCTCTGCGCAGGAAGTTGCTCTCAAAGTTCTTGTCAACCGCAAGGAAGGTGGCTCACTCGCGGATAAACTCCGTAAAGAGGCTTTGACGCTCGTATCCTGTCGACAGAAATATGTTGTTCGACTCGATGATTTTCATTCTATTGATCAGCTCTGCTACCTTTCCATGGAGTACGCTCCATACGGAGACCTGTCAAAATACATCTCGCAGAAGGGCTCACCGTTATCCCCTGATCAAGCAGTTCTGTTTTTAAAGCAATCGCTTGAGGCTCTCGATTTTATCCACGCCACCGGGGTAATCCACCGTGATTTGAAACCTGAGAATATCTTGGTCGTAAACGAACAAGATATTCGCTTGGCAGACTTTGGTCTCGCATTGCTCCCGGGTGATGAGCTTGAGATTGAGGAGCTCAAGAAAGCCGTCGGCACCTTTGATTACCTCGCCCCGGAGATCCTTGACGGAACTACCTTTGACTCTCGGTCGGATCTCTACGCTCTCGGCGTCTGCTTCTACGAGGTACTAACGGGAACTAATCCATTCAGATCCGCCCCGATCGCAGAGCAGATGAACGCTCGTCGAGGCGACAAGATTCGGCCAATCGAGGAGATTGTGCCGAGCGCTCCGAAGCACCTCACCGCTGTGATTACACGGCTCCTTGCGTTTGATCCTGAAGATCGATTCCAGAGTGCTGCCGATGCCCTGGAGGCGCTCGCAAATCCCTCGTATAGTGCGCCCCAGAAAAATGCGGCTCCTGCAGAGGTTGGCTCTGTTCTCGAACTACTCGACGATATTCAGCCTGCCCTCGCTATCGAGCCGAGCAATCGCGAGACCAGCGAGGAACCCACTCCATCCGCTTTAGTGGATGAGCCTGCCAACCAGGATCAGCCCGCTTCTCGCGCCCCAAGCCCAACCGAGATGTTTGATCTCGAACGGATTAAATCGATCGTTGCCAAAGATTCTCAGCGTAAAGAGAATTCATCGCAGCGGCGTTCAAAGATGGATGAAACAGCGAGGGGATCAACTGTGGGTCGCAAGCGAGCTACCCCCCCGATCTCCCTCCACCGCAATTCACCAAAACATTTGGTACTCGGTGCGCTGCAGCCCCCTCTCCTCCTCTTTGCAAAGCTTCCAGCCCCGCTTCGTCCGGTGGCAGTCGCCGTGCTGTCTGCGGCCCTAACTGTGATCGTTCTCGTTTTCTCCTACTCTGGGGGGTCACACGCCCCGAGCAGTCCTCCAAAGAGCACCTCTCAAAGCAGCGCCCCAGTCGCTGAGCCAAACGAGGTATCGACATCGGAGGACGGAGAGGTAATCAGGCCGACCATTATTGACCTGCCCGAGGGGCAATACTCGGGAGTTATTACGGGCGTTATTCCGAACAGTTCGAGCCCTCTGTTACTGATGGTTAACCCAAACAGTCACGAAATGGTCCTCATGCTCGGTATCGAGGGCTGGGTGCCGACACGAGCTTCGACCCTTGAAGCAGATGGGACGTTTGTCGAGGCTCCGACCTTCCGCTCCAACGGCCTTATCCTTCGCCTTAATGGGGAGCTGTCATCTTCCGAAATAACTGGTACCTTCACGGATATGATCACCGGCGAAACCGGTGTTTGGAACGCCAAGAAAGCTTCGTAGGAACCGTACCATATGTTGTGGCTGCAACGCCTCTCTGGGAGCCATAGGCTCTACTCGCTCATCGTTGAAATCTTCATGTTCGCGCTACCGTTGCACGTGGCGCATGCTCAGGAGGACGTCAAGCAAAAGATCTCCCTTGTACATCAGGCGCCTACGACGAGTGCACTGCCACCAGTAGGAGGTCTGTTGCGAATTCAAGTGGAGTTGCGCAATACAGTAGACATCACTGCCAAGATCAGGCTCGTTGGATCAAAAGATGGTCGGTTTATAGACATCGCGTTTCCGAAGGGCGCTCTCAATGCGGCCGACCACCCAACTTTCTCTGTTGAAATTCCCTCCCCGGTAGCAGCGATGACGTATCAGTTCGTGTTGCGCCAGCCAGACGGCTCAGCAACAACCACTAATCGTTACGTCATTAAACGCAAATGTATTCAGAACTATGCTGTGGATGTGCCTGACACCTCGGCCTCTGCCGCGTATTCGCGAGAAGTTGCCAAACTTGTTGGGCGCGCAAAAGAGCTTGAGCGCGATACGGCAAGCTTGGAAGCATCTCTCAAGCTACTCGAGGAAATGAAGGCTTCAATCTCTCGTTAAGGATTCGCATGAATATCGCATCTCTACCCCTTACATACCTTCTTATAACGTTTCTCGCACTCGTTGGGATCGTACATAGCACTCCGGTCTATGCTGCAGACCCAGTAGCGATCACGGTGCGAGTCGAGGCCAAGCCAGAGCCCGTACGCGCCGTGGGACTTATTTTTTCCTCGTCTGGATCGCAGGAGATTGCAGACACCAAGATCAATAAGATTGGAGACAAGCTCTTTCAGATCGAATTCTCGGTAGATCGCTCAATCTTGCACCAAGACTCGGTGGCATCTGCCATAGCGTACGATGCGAATGGGACTGCTTCGTATGCAAACGTAACGCCGGCTCTTCTTTCAGAGGCTCGCACACTCCTCGAATCAATCCCTGATTGTCCAGCGGAGGACATCTCGAAGATTGCGCAGCTTACGAGCCCAGGAACATTACAACAGCTTGTCGATGTACGAGCCGAGCGAGCTGAGCTGGTGCGCACCCGAATTGCTCGAGTCCTCGATCCCAAGTTCCTCGCGAAGCTGCAAAAATTCGAGGAGGTTCTGGGACTATCTCGGCCGACAGAGCTGAGCCCCCAGCTTCCCGCTCCCGAGCTTATCGATCGGCTATCACGAATAGACCATGCGTACAAAAAGTACCAGAGTGAGAAGCCCAAGAGCCTAAAGTAGCAAACCACGGCCAGTGCGGGACTGTCGCATATGAACATTCCGGCTGTAGACGACCCCCGCCTGCGTCTCGTATCTGAAACACTCCGCACACAGTACTGGGTATGGACCTACTACACCCGTGAGACTACTCCGATTACCCTGCTTGATGCGTTAGTTTCAAATCTTCCGCACATCAATCCGAGCTCATGGTCGGAACGACTCGACTTTGGTGGAGTATACATTAATGGCCACGCGGCTCTGACCGATCAACCACTCCCCGTGCCGTGTCGGCTTGAATACTATGAACCGAAATTCAAGATATCAGAGGCAGCATCCGTGTTTCCCTCATTTGAGGAGCGCTTCGTTATCTACTCAGACGATGACATCATAGTCGCTTACAAGCCCCCGAAACTACCGAGCATGCCAGCAAAGGAGCAGCGACACTTTAGCCTCAAGGCTTCACTTGAGAAGTTCTGTAAGCGAACGATTCACATGCCCTCGCGCTTAGATGTCTCCGCACAAGGGATACTGATCGTAAGCACATCTGTACGCGCACATGCGCCTCTGCAGCAGGCATTTGAATCGAGAGCAGTGACCAAGCGATATCTGTGTGCAACAAAAAGTCCGTGTGAATGGGACTCGAAAGAGATATCCGCACCGATTGGAAGAGATCCATCGCACCCTGTTCTGCGAACTACCCTCGTGACGGGCGGAAAGCCTGCGCGAACGTTTATGACTAGGCTTGGTCGGTACACTTCCGGTGCGTCCGAGATAACGGGGATCTGCGCACAACCCATTACCGGGCGGACGCACCAGATCCGTGTTCATGCCGCATCTGAACGGATTCCGATCTTCGGTGATAATTTTTACGGCGGCGAGGCAGCTCCGTATCTTCATTTAGTCAGCTGTATACTTGAATGTGATCATCCAGTTTCCAAGAAGCCACTCCGTTTTGTTATCCCTGAGGGACTTCAAAACGACTGGATCAGGGCCGCACTTCCGAGCGTCAAGCCTCAGTGATCTCGGTCATATGCTGAATGCACCAGACCCTTGTCCCCCTGTATTCTTGTTTAAACCCAATTTGTTATCCTCTATGATGCAGCCCTCTCGTTAAGCGAGAGGGGATTGCGAAAAACCCGGGTTACGTGTCGTTAGCGACAGGCCTGGAGTTCCCCTCGCAGTCATACGCATGACAAAAAATCCACGGAGAACTATGACCACGAAGGTACTTATCGCAGAGGATGAAGCTCTTGTTGCACTCGATATCGCCCACGAACTTGAGTCGGCCGGTTACATGGTGGTCGGGCAGGTATCAACTGGAAGAGCGGCTGTGGAGAAGGCAATCGAACTGAAACCTGATGTTGTGCTGCTCGATATCACGATGCCGGGGGAGATTGATGGCATCCAGGCTGCTGAAGAGATCGGCAGGAAAGTTGGATCTCCAATCATCTTTGTGACAGCACATTCCGATGAGGCTACTCTGCAGCGGGCAAAGCTTACTCGCCCCTCGGGTTACATCATGAAGCCGTTCGAGCCGAATGAACTCCGCGCGAATATCGAGATAGCTCTCCATCGGGCGCGCACGGCACCAGTTGCGGAGGAGCCAATGGAGGTGTTCCCTGAGCCACCTGAGGGTATTGAAGCAGGATATGGAACTGACCAGTACAAATTTGAAGGTGTGCGTGCAATCGGAATACTTGAGGGACTGCCGGTAAAGGAGCTTAATGACCTCGCTCGAACTGCAGTCATTCAGGACGTGAATGCTGGCGAGTTCGTAGGGCTTGACGGCGAGAGGCCGAATTTCGGTTTTATGGTGCTCTCTGGGCGACTTGCTGTGGTGAAATCGACTCATCACGGAAAAGAGCTGACACTCGATCTCCTTATTCCTGGAGATTGCACCGGAGTCTTGCGAGCCCTTGAGCCCTCAGAGCTAGACACCGCAATTCGCGGTCAAACGGATGCTAAACTTCTAGCTATTCCCACCTCGCAGCTCCGATCAGTCGCTGATAAGTTCCCGATCATCTATAAGCATATGTCGGCCGAGTTAATGCGGCGAAACCGTCGCACGAACGAGCTTGCACTTGGGCTCGCACATTCACGGGTTGAGAGTCGAATTGTTGCAGCTCTGCTCGCCCTCGCGCCTCGCTTTGGACGTCCATCCACAAGCGACGATCAAACTCGTATCTTCCTGACGCGGAAGGAACTCGCGGATCTCACCGGCACCACTCCGGAGACGGCGATTCGTGTCACAAAAAATCTTGAGCGCGAAGGGCTCCTCGATCTCACGAAGCCAGGCGTTATTAAGATCCTCTCGTTAAAGCAGCTGTCAGAGGTTGTTGACTAACGAAGATCTCGAGAGGGGGCACGGGAGCGGGAAAATCGCTACGTGAACGTGCTCGTAAACGTGAACGTACTCGAAACATCCTCATGTACGCCGTCACCACATCGGAAATCGGCCAAGCATACGCCATGACTGCATCATGGGGGAACCCTCTTGCTGACGGGCACGTTCACGTTCACGTTTACGAGCACGTTCACGTGGTTATCGAGTTACCCACCTGAACGCTGGAAGCTCCTCTATTTTTTACCCGGAAAAGCGTTGTAACAAGCATCAAGCTTTGCAGCGAGGATATAATCATTCTCACTCAAGCCGTTAACGGTGTGTGTCCACAGCTCTACTAGTACTTTACGATACCGAATGAGGATATCAGGGTGGTGGTCTTCTCCATCGGCAATTGCTCCGGCCTGCCCAGTCCACGAGACCCCATCCATGTAGGTTTTGAATCGGTACTCTCGTTGGATGCGCACCCCGTCCACATTACTCCACTCAGGGACCTCTCTCGCCAGCTCACCTTGCTGCTCTGAGCTAAGAGCAGGCGTACCAGGAGCACAGTTTACACATCGCTTCGTCACTAAGGTCGCCATACCGAGCCCCTATTTTAGTTTTGTTTTGAGCTTCGGGAATTCCTTCCAATACTCGCCCGTTCCTGTACGTAGGACCCTGTCCCCCTCAACGATTTCAAAAGGGGTCAACGTCGGCTTAGCCCGACACTCCTCGTACAGAGGAATGAAGGGGCGCTCGATACATTCTTGAAACAAGGCATCGAAGCTATCAATAGTAAAATAGGTGGATTGAAAGTCATCTATGTAATAACCAGTTCGCAAGACTCGGTCCAAGCTGAACTGAAGGAAATGAGCGGACGGGTCTCCAATTACATACTTTGCCTCTCCATAGGAAGACATAATACCCGCACCGTAGGCTTTGATGTCTCCGCCACTCTTAATTAATCCGAACTCGATGGTATACCAGTTGAGTCGCGCTAGAAATTTAACGCCTTTGTGATCCATCGCTGCGAGGCCCGCACGCCCGTACTCCTGCATGTAACTGGCATATGCAGGGTGCGTTAGCAGCGGCACGTGTCCGAAGACATCGTGAAATATATCGGGCTCCTCAAGGTAATCGAGCTGCTCGGGGGTTCGAATGAAGGTTCCAGCTGGAAACTGCTTATTGGCCAGCATCTGAAAAAAGGGGCGCGATGCGATCAAGCCTGGAACAGCCAGAACCTCCCATCCCGTTGCTGCGCGGAGATTGCGGTTCATCTCCTCAAAGTCCGGCAAGGTCTCTGGAACAAGCCCAAGGGTCTTTATTCCAGCGAAGTACTCCTCGCACACCATTGGCCTGAGAGTCGCCACCTGGCGGTTAAAGAGCGTCTCCCATGTCCTGTGATCGACCGAGGAGTAGGCGTCCCAGTCCTGCTGGATGACACACTGCTCTACGGTCTGAGCGTCTAAAAGCGCGTGACCCTTACCCTCTTCCATAGTCATGACCTCTGAAAAAACCCGGCAAGATCAAGTATAGCACCCCGGTCTGGAACCATACCATTCAGATGTCCCTTCCCCTGCCAGAGGAGCGCCGATGGCTGTCACAACAGCTAGTTAGGCCAATTTCTCGGTCTGAGCGCGGTATCGGACACCGCGCGCAGCGCTGCAGTCGGGTCGCGCGCGGTCTCTGAGACGAGGAGGATTTGCTCAAGGGATGGGGTTGTTCTATTATCTGCGGTCCCGTTTTACGAGACTGTTGGATTGCAGGCGAGCGTATTTGCATGAATCAACAAGAGCAGGGTTCTGACGAGATGATGGCCCGAACAGACGGTCTACCTTCCCAGGTGGCACCGCAGGGGACGATCATATTTAGTGGCTTATGCGCTGCCCATGATCGAGGTAGCGAGGCTCTCTCTGAGCTGCACGACGTAACAGTCGGGCTCTTGGGACGGCTCTTCGGATCGGTCAGTCCAGGCACACACCCTCTTCCGGCAACAACAGGGCTCGCGACCCATGCCGTTCGGTGGCAGCTCCCCCCCCTCCCTGAAAGCCTTGATTCCCGGGATCTGACCATCGACGTCATTTTACTCCGTGCTGAGATGCTCTGGATCCACTTTACCTGCCTTCAAGACCCCAAGCTCCCAGTTCCAGCATCCTTGTACGAGAAGATTAAAGACTTTGAATCGCAGATCACAGCCTCTTTCGTCGATCCAACCAATCCCGCAAATCCTTTTAAGGGAATGGTTCAGGCCCTCATGCTAGCGGGAAACATGCATGCAAAGTTCACTAATCGCGCCGAGGCCGTTGTATATGAGGCACTCGCCTCAGGGACAACAATGAAGGCATGGCAGATCCTTCGTGATGCAGTTCAGGAATTCGCTGGTGATATTGACATCGGATTTCCACAAGCTAATGCTCTACTTGAGCGCCGTTTACCTGCTGCCTAAGAGCGCCTATCAAAAATGCCCGCTACGCAACTGCGCTAGCCACTATTTGATACTGTTGAGTGTGCGTCCAGCTTAGCTACTACTGCTGCCCCTCTTCAGCAGCCTTCTTCAATTCGAAGAGGTTGAGATCATGAATACTCAACAACCAGAATCCGAGGGCCACAAACACTATGTACGTAAGAGCATGTACCACGAGTGAATACACCTGTGCGGCGGCTTCGGGATACGCGAACAATGAGGCCGCCGCCACACATCCAAGCTGGAACACTCCAACAAAACCGGGTGCCGATGGCAACGCAATCGCCAAGGCGACAAACACACCTACCGCAACGCTCAAGATAAAGGACCGCTCGTACGGGAAGATGAAGAGGAGCGCATTAAATTGCAGATAGGCTGTGAGCCACACACCTATAGTTAATCCGATAATCATCGCCAAACGCTTCGGCGTTTTGATCACCGCTGCGCCTCGGAGAAGATCTCCTGAGAACTTAACAACAAAAGCCTCTACCTTGTTCGGAAGTGGTTGGGCACAGATAGCCACCAAGCGTCCGATCGGGCCAGGAAAGAGACACCCCGCCACCAGAAACACGAGCAGCCCTAACGCCATGCCACCGAGCGAATATGCCGCCACATGCAACCACCCCGGCGCTCCCGGTACAAGCTGCATCAGAATTGCAAATGAAATAAGGACTGCGGAGAGATCAAAGAATCGTTCAATCACAACCGAGATAAATGCCGATGCGAAGCTGTACTCAGTCCAGCGCGAAAGTACGAGGGGACGAATAAACTCTCCGAGACGAAACGGAAGTATAAAGGTCGCAAGATTGCCGAGGATCAGGGAATCAAATAGCTTTCGTAGCGAAGGTACTTCGCACTGAGCCTCAGGCAAGAGATATCGCCACCGCAACGAACGGAAAAAGAGGTGTACAGCTGTGACGCCTAAGAAGGGAAGTATCGGCCACCACGAGATCTGCGCAAAACTCGCCTTGAGCTCGGCCACTTTCATGTCTTTGAACGCGGCGTACAACATGCCGGCACTCACGAGGAAACCTACGACTATTTGCAACGTCTTTTTCATTGATCGAAACCTTTATTATGCACTACGCTTCACGGGGCACGTGATTTGACAGTCAGAGACGCAGCGAGCCTCTCCGTTTAACCAGCTTCCCAACTCCTCGGAGATTATCGACGCCATGCCATCGAGCCAGGCAGGGTGATCGTTCAAACATGGGATAGCTGAGTAGTGCTCTCCCCCAGCCTCCTCGAACTGTTCACGGCCTTCATTTCCTAATTCATCCAGGGTCTCAAGGCAATCAGCCGTAAAACCGGGCGCAACGATCGCCAGCTTTTTAATACCTTGGTGCCCTAACTCCTCAAGTGTCTCATCGGTATACGGATTGAGCCACGGCTCGCGGCCAAAGCGAGACTGAAAGGTGTGCACCACAGATTCTTTGTTGATAGTCAGATGCGGAAGAAGTGCAGCTGTCGTCTCTACACACTGACAACAGTACGGATCTCCCTTCGCCACGTATCTCTGCGGAACACCGTGATACGAGAGCACCAAACGATCAGGTGTCCATCCTAGAGTCGCCAAGTGTTGATTGATAATCTCGGCTTGCGCCTTCACATAACGCGGATGGGCGTAGTAAGGCTCAGCAACCCGAAGAGTCGGAACCCAACGCTGCTTCAAGAGGTGAGGAAACACCGCATCGTAGGTCGATGCGGTTGTTGCTGCTGCGTACTGAGGATACATCGGAAACAGAAGTATCTTCGAACACCCCTTGGCAATCAGGCGATCGACTGCGCTCTCAAGGCTCGGAGAACCGTAGCGCATCCCGAATTCGACCTCGACATGTGGGGATTCCCTTCGCAAACGCTCAAGCACCCCTTCTGCCTGTTTCTTTGTAATGGTGAGCAGCGGAGAGCCGTCAACACCCCATATCCGCTTGTAAAGACGCGCTGATCGCTTGGGTCGAGTGACTAAGATGATGCAATTCAACAACAACCACCACAACACGCGATTTACCTCAATTACCCTCGGGTCCGAGAGAAACTGCCGAAGGTATCGTCGCAGCGCTTTCGGTGTCGGCGCATCGGGAGTTCCCAATTGAGCGAGAAGAACGCCGACTTTATCCTGTGAGCCGCGACAGCCAAATGTGCATGAACTTCTTTCCATCTACGTACTACCTCTTACGAAATCTCTCTTCTTACACGACTGTTTCAACGCGAACTTTGCGGAAGCGCTTAACAGCCTCTCGGGCGATTCGAATACGATCCGAGACCCCTACTCCACCTCGATCGACACTTGCAAAGACGATACCTGGGAAATCGTGCTCGCATGCATCTAGGGCTTCTACAACCTTGTAGTGTCCCTTTGAAAACTGCGGGATCGCGCCATTCCACCGCACCATATTGAGAAACTCAATGCCACCTATACCCAGTAGCTCGCGAAGTAATGCAGGCAATGCAGCTCGGACCTCTGATTCCGAGAACTCCCGCTCACCTGCCTGTGCTCCACCCAACATAACCGTTACCACATGCCGCTCTGCGGGAGCCACGTGAGGAAAGATGAGAGAATTAAACATCACGCCGAGCAGGTCGAGCGGCATCCCCGCGGGGAAGAGAACTCCAAATGCTCCAGGAATGAGACGCTCCGATCGCGGCACGCTTAGGTGCACAGCGGTCAAGCTTGCGTAGCGCATCGCGAGGAGTTGATCCGAGAGCCCTTCGTACAGATGGGACACTACGGGTGCTGCTCGCTTACCGGCTGCCGTAACTATGCACCCATCCACCTCTATGTGGCGCCCATCAGAGAGCGCGATACGATAGCGTTTAGCAGCCAGGGACGAGATGCGTTCCGCTTGAACCTCAAGGTGTTGCACGTGCGATGAGATGTTCTTCCACAACGTCTCCGTCAGCCGCTGAATACCCCCTCGCAGCACCATGACCGGCGGCTTTCCACGGCTAGAACGACTCGTCATATAGCCGAAGATAGACCGTCCCTCCTGTGCCGATCCCCACAATCCTGGAAATATCGACCGCGCACTCAACGCATCAACATCTCCACCGTAGATTCCCTTCAAAACGGGATCCAGAAGACTGGATGTCGCATGGCGACCGATGAGTGGAGCGAAAAAATCTGCAATCGAATAGTCGGCATCCTCGCGCGGCAGGACCCCCGGAATAAACACCTTGAAGGGCAGTGCGAGCTTGGCACCCAGTGAGAAGAGTGGCGAAGCGAACACCCCCGCCGGTCCCGCCGGAACCTTTACCGGCTTGTTATGGTACCACACGTACTGTCCGTACGGATTGACACTGGGGTGACACACGGAGTCCGATACACGGAGCTCTCGTAATAACTCGGTCATCTCCGGACGCTCCACGATCACGTTCGGCCCACATTCGAGGGTGAATCCTTGCTGCCGCTGCGACCGAAGCATGCCACCGATCGGTCCCGGCTCGATGATGTACGGCCGCTCTCCCGCTTTTACAAGCTCGTACGCTGCGGTCAAACCGGCGATCCCTGCTCCGATAATTGCCGCCGTCATCTGTATCGATACGCCTCAAGCTAAAAAGTTAATATAAGAGTCTCGTCTTAATGCTCGTCTGCAGTGCGTCGATAGAATTTTTAACCGCTGTCGATATCTCGCTATCGACGTCGATAATCAGGTAGCCCACCTCGCCTCGAGTTTCCAGGTATTGCGCCCGAATATTGCCGCCCATCTCCGCGATGATCGAGTTTATCGCGCTCAACACACCTGGTACATTTCGATGAATATTCAAAATACGATGACTATCACGAACAAACGGCAACTCAACTTCCGGGAAGTTCACCGAGCCGGTCGTACTCCCGTTTTCAATGAATTTGAGCATCGTTGTGGCGACTTCAATACCGATGTTTCGCTGTGCCTCAGCAGTGCTCCCACCGATATGCGGTGTCAGGATGACGTTGTCGAGCCCACACAAGGGCGACCTAAACACCTCATCGTTTGACTTTGGCTCCTCGGGGAACACATCAACTGCCGCGCCCCCAAGCTGCCCCTTCTGTAATCCATCGCGGACCGCATCAAGATCGACAACGCGACCACGACTCAGGTTCAAAAGAAAGGCTCCCTTCTTCATCATCTGAATCTCTTTTGCGCCGATCATGTTGCGTGTCTCAGCGGTATCGGGAACGTGCAACGTCACAAACTCTGAGAGCTGTAGTAACTCTTGCAACGAGGCAACCGGCGTCGCATTACCGAGGGGCAACTTACCTACGATGTCATGGAAGTACACCCGCATTCCGAACGCCTCTGCCAAGAGGCCGACCTGTGGTCCAATATGACCGTACCCGATAATTCCGATCGACTTGTTACGAACCTCGCAGCACCCCTCAGCCGACTTCTCCCATACCCCTGCATGAAGAAGTTGGCTCTTGTGAGCAGCTCGCCGGGCGAGCATCACGATCTCAGCAACTGTTAGCTCCGCGACGCTCCGAGTGTTGCTGAACGGCGCATTGAAGACCGGCACGCCACTGCGAGCGGCCTCCTCAAGCGCTACCTGATCAGTGCCGATACAAAAGCACCCGACTGCGAGCAGACTCTTCGCCGCCGCCAGCACACGCGACGAGACCTGGGTTTTTGAGCGAATACCGAGCACATGCACCGATGAGATAACCTCGCACAGCTCATCCTCGGAGAGTGCCTGCTTGCGAAGCTCGGCCTGATAACCGGCTTGAGCAAAGCGCTCAACACAGGCTTGGTGGATACCCTCCAAGAGGAGGATCTTTATCTTTTCGCGGGGGAAAGAATACTGCTGTTGCATGCCGCCATGCTATAGCGACATCTCATGAAACGGAAGCCTTGGATTTGCTAAAAACCCGTTTTCTTGAGGTTATTCGGCGTCCCAACGGACCGGGGACCGGTTGTCAAGCACTCGGTCTCACCGATAGCTCTATCATGCGCGCCTAGCGAAGAAATTCCCGAGAAGACGGCTCTTGGCCTCTGCCACAAGCAGCTCTTTTGTGGTACTTTGCTCGAATGATTGGCTCCCAACCCGCGACTAAGACTAAAATCCTCAGTCACCTAAAAAAACTCGCGCCCTTTTCCGTTGTCGAGAAGGGTATTGGCCTTGCTTCCCAAAACCTCGTGGCCGAGTGCAGCAGCACCGGACATGTAATCACCGGCGTCGTGCGAGAGGATGAGAGCACAACCCATTCAGTATCCCTCTCCGTAATCTCCTCGCACGAAATCGAGGCATCCTGCTCATGTTGCTCTGCAGCGGAGATGAACGAGCAGTGGTGTCCACACGCAGTGGCTCTTATATGGAGAGCATCAGAACTTGAGTTTTTCGACCCTCGCGGAGGATTCAGTGAACGGGAGTCAACCTTCCGGGTCAATTCAAACTCCCCCGCTGATGTTGCGCTCGCCGTCCGTGAGCTTTGCAAGCTTGAGTCAGAGTCGGGACTAGGAGAACGGGGCACGATAAGCGGCAACGCCATGATTTTTTCGCCTGTGGTGTCGATACTTCTCGATCTCTCGACCGACCGCCTTGGCATCAGAGTCGCATTCGACGACCAGGAACAGGGCCCAACTATCTTTGAAGGATTTCGGATCGCTTCGAGCCGAGCACTCGATAACATACTCCTTCAGATCCTTGAGGATGAGGGATCCTGGGATGACAACAATCGCATCTGGTACATCAACTCCAGTCGTGGCATCGACTTAGTGCTCGGGCTAATCGAGGAGTACGACAACGTACTCTCCGTGGCCGACCTTCAGCCGATCTCCGTAGCGCATGAAACCATCAGCGCGAAGCTCGTCCTCACATGGCAACAATCATCTCTCGATCTCAAGATGCGCTGGTCAATTCCGACTGGTGAATCGAGGATGGAGGTCGACCGAACGCAGGAGGTATTTGGTACCGGACCTTTTTGGACCCTGATCAAAAACAAGATTTATCGGCTTTCTCCGCAAGCAGCTCGGATCGCTTCTATCTTTGGGCATTCCCATTCGCTGTCGGTGCCCCGCTCCCAGGTCGCTCCTGTGTTAGAGGCTCTCCATGAGCAATCCGGTGAGTTACACGAGGCGATTCGCGTCAACAACCCGGCATTGCAACCAGCCGTAGAGGTCAAGACTCCTACCCCCGTGCTACACCTTGAAAGAAGACAGGTCTCATCCGACCACTTCACCTCAAATAAGCAGGTTGAGTTGTTCGCCATCTTGGAATTTGAGTACCCTACCCCATCCCAGGGATTGAACGTCGTATATCTTCGCAATCGCCCATTCGAGAACGATTGCGCCAACCAGCTTTTCAGCGTCGGCTTTGCTGGTCTCAGCGAGAAGAGTCGCTACCTCATCAGCGCGGATGCAGCGATAGATTTTATCCACGACGGACACCAGCGCTTCAGCAAGCCGTGGAAGCTCGTGGGCCTTGAAGCGATACGCAAAGGGGTGCGTTTTGCCGAGCTGAATATCGCTGTCTCTCTCGCAAGCGCTACAAAGAAAAAGCAGATGCCAGAGGCTTCGCTCGATTCTCTGGGTCGAAGAGGCTCGGCCACCGACTGGTTTGATTGTCACGTCTCAGTCATTCAGAACAACTCGAATCTCCCCCTCTCCTCGGTATTTAAGAACGCTCGCCACGACTCAGATCGCTGGACGCGGCTCGATAGTGGTGCGTACGCTAAGGTACCTGGCGGTAGCATCGCTCACCTTAAGACCATTCTCGGAATGGTTGATCCAAACTGCCGCGTCAGTAATACAATTAAGGCTCAACTCTCCCTCGCCCAAGCAATCAGCCTAAGTCGAATCAACGACGAAGGTTTTTCGATCGCTCTCGACAAACGACTTTCGTCGCTCAGCGCAAAACTCGCCTCGTTTTCAGAAATAAAGGCGCTCAAGGCTACCAAGGGATTCGTAGGAAAGCTGCGTCCATACCAGGAGGATGGAATCAGCTGGCTCAATTTCTTAAACGAATTTGAGTTAGGCGGAATCCTTGCGGACGAAATGGGTCTTGGAAAAACGGTCCAAACCCTTGCATTCTTCCAATCCCTTGTCGACAAACGTGGCAAGAAGGAGCAAAAGAAGCCGGTGCTGATTGTAGCTCCCACCTCAGTCATCACCAACTGGAGTTACGAAATTCGCAAATTCACGCCGAACGCCACAGTCGTATTGCTACATGGGCCCGGTCGCAAGGCTCTCTTTGATGAGATTCCAAACTGCGATTTCGTGCTGACGTCGTATGCACTCTTGCGACTCGATCGATACGACCTTGAGCGATACGACTTCTCGTATGTAGTACTGGATGAAGCTCAAAATATTAAGAATCCACTTGCTACGACAACGAAAGCTGCGAAGGCCCTTAAATGTCGGCGAAGAATAGCTCTCACTGGAACTCCGACCGAGAACCGTCCGATGGAGCTTTGGTCGATCATGGATTTCTTGATGCCGGGATATCTGGGCTCCTACGAGTTCTTTCGAACGAACATAGAGCGTCCGATCTTGGAAGGTGGCACATCAATCGATGTCGCCAAGATGTTAAATGCGAAGACGCGTCCCTTTATCCTGCGACGCCTTAAGGCGGATGTCGAGAAGGAGCTTCCACCAAAGATTGAATCGGTGCTCCACGTTGAGATGACTCCGAGCCAGAAGCACCTCTACACCCAGATCCTTAATGAGGTTCGACCGAAGGTATTCGATGCAATCAGCAAGAAGGGCATTCAGGGTGCGAGCGTTTCGATCTTGGCAGCGCTGTTACGGCTTCGTCAGGTCTGCAACCATCCGAACTCGATCGATGCATTCAGCGAGGCGCCAGGATTCGACTCCGGCAAATTCAACCTACTGAAGGATCTACTCCAAGAAGCTCTCGAATCAGGAAGAAAGATACTGCTCTTCAGCCAGTTCCGCGGCATGCTGACCATCATCAGGAATTGGCTCGATGAGTTGGGGACGCAGTACCTCTACCTTGATGGCGCCACACGGAACCGCCAAGATCTGATCGATACCTTTGCGCGTGATGACTCCCCTCGCCTCTTTCTCATCAGTCTCAAGGCGGGAGGTTCCGGCTTAAACTTGATGGCGGCCGACACCGTGGTGATTTACGACCCCTGGTGGAATCCTGCCGTTGAGAGCCAGGCAGTCGATCGGGCGCACCGAATCGGTCAGAACAAGACGGTGTCAGTGTATCGACTCGTAACTGAGGAATCGGTCGAGCAGAAGATTATGGCCCTCAAGGCTAAGAAGTCGAAGATCGTAGACGCGCTCATCAACGAAAATGGATTATCGACCGTGAAGCTCACAAAGGGTGACCTTGAAAGTCTGTTTAGCCCATTACCAGACCGCACAGCGGTTGAAGAGTAATGGATAAACTCAACAATAGGTGATGTGGGTCTGTACCATCTGTGGGTCTAACTTACTAAAAATACCTCTAACTCCCTGAATCCTCGCACCCCCCTTTGAGCGTCTTACACAGTAACGAATTGCCAAGAGGGCCAGCTATTTCAGGTCCTTGCGCGCGATTTTAGAGCATTGTTTGTTTATCGACGTGGTATATACTACGCATAAATGGCCGTTTTGGGGGTTAAATCGTCCCAGTTTGGCTTTTTTAAGGTGCAATAGTGGGGCGAAGAGGTCGTAGAGACTCTCTAACCACTTGTCATCGCTAAGATAGTAGGATAATTCACGATCGAACGTACCGGATTGGAGAACCGAACTATGGGTAACTCTCGCTACTGTCTCACGAAGGCTGACCTCGCAGATGCCATTTACGCCGCTATCGACACCGATAAGCAGAAGGCAGCACAAATCGTTGAGGATTACATCGAAATCATCAAAGAAGCTCTCGATAAGGACGCAAAGGTAATGCTGTCTGGCTTCGGATGCTATGAAGTAAAGTCTAAGCCTGCACGTCGTGGACGAAATCCACAGACGCGAGAGACGATTATCCTCCGCGCCCGTCGAGTTGTGAAATTCAAGCCGAGTCAACTGCTCCGCCGCGCCATCAACGGCGAGACGGTGTCAGATGATGAGGTCGACAAGGAGTACTAAGGCCCTACTGAGCTCGACATCATACCCCCAGGTGGAGGTTATCCTTCACCTGGGGGTTATTTTTTGGCCATTAGGAACCTCGCACGTGGGGCTCTGGTAGCGCCGGGGGAACTGTTATTCGCGCCAAAAAAACACCTGCCAACATTTGACGTCCCCCCAGCACCCAGGGTTTAATCTCTGGCCATATGACAGACACAACTTCAAACACCCGAGTTATCCCCGTTAAGACCAAAGGCTTCATCTCAATCAACAGCCACCCAATCGGGTGCGCTAAACAGGTGACCGAGTGGGCTGAGCGCTCAAAATCAAAACCGACGATTACTGGCCTGGGAACAGCCCCCAAAGCCCTCATCCTGGGTGGCACAACAGGCTATGGTCTTGCAACGCGTGTGGTGATAGCTGAGAACTTAGGTGGATCTACTATCTCGGTAGGATTCGATGCAGCGCCGACTGAGTCCCGTCCTGGAACGGCTGGCTGGTATAATACGTACGCATTTCACCAACAACACAAAGGGAGCGATAAGCACTTCAGCATCAACGGCGATGCCTTTGCTCAAGAGACGCGTGAGCAGGTAGTTGCCCTGATCAAGGAGAAATTCGGCAAGATCGGTGTATTCGTGTACAGCATCGCCGCTCCGCGTCGTAAGGATCCAGCAACTGGCACGGTGTTCAGCTCCGTGCTGAAGCCTGTTGGAGAGCCCTACTCCGGACTCACCGTTGAACTTGACGGCGGCAAACTCTCGATGGCGAGCCTACAACCAGCATCCGAGGAGGAGATCGCAAACACAACTAAGGTTATGGGTGGCGAGGACCTCGTTCTCTGGATCGACTACCTCAAGTCACAAGGCGTAGTGGAAGATGACCTTAAGGTCATTGCGTACACCTACGAGGGACCTCAGCTTAGCTGGCCAGTTTACAAAGATGGAACGATCGGAAAAGCAAAGGACGATGTAAAAGCGAAGTGCGTTTCGATCAACGCCGATCTCGCGAAGACAGGGGGACTCGCTCGCGTAGCGTACCTCCAGGCCACAGTGACTCAGGCGAGCCTTGCAATCCCAACGGTTCCACTCTACGTCGCAATCTACTCGAAAGTGATGAAGGAGCAGGGACTCTTTGAGGACAACCTCGATCACATCTACCGCATGCTTCAGGTCCTGGGCACAGAGAAAGCCTCTGCAAGCTCAGATGTCGCTCTACGGGTTGATGACCGAGAGCTCAATGAAAAGATTCAGAGTGTCGTCCGCGAACGGATGAAGCCGCTCCAAGCCGGCACCGTTCTTGACGATACTCATTTCTCGGCTCTTCGCGGAGCATTCCTAAACCTCTTCGGATTTGAGATTCCAGGGATCGATTATTCCGCGCCGGTAGATACCCTATTCGGAAAAGAGTGGGTTGCGTAAGCAGCTCGAGATCACGCTCAAACGTAAAGAAGGCGTAGCGCTCTTACCTCAGAGCGCTGCGCCTTCTCCATTATTAGGCTACAGCTTTATCCTCATCCTTCTCCTTCTCTTTGTCCTGCACTTGCACCGGGCTCCTTGTTCTCATCCCAAAAACCCTATGCCTGTCCTGGGATTCACTTTTGAATAAACCCAGCCTCCTTCATTTTTGAAAAAATGCATGCGTATGTTTGAGAAGGAATCTACTTGTGTCGTAGGTACACGGAGCCCGACGTACAATAACGGGGACTTGCGAAACGAAAGCCAGCCTTCGACCCGAGCGTTCGGCTGAGCCCTCGGCGTGCGCTCAGTCGAACGCTCACCGAAGACTCAGGCCGAGGGTAAGACTCAAGCGGAACGCCTCAAACCTCAGAATGAGTGCTGAGATCATAAGCCTCGCACAAAAGTGATAAGTCGCTCCATGCGTAGAAGTAGTGCGGGGCCGAAAATATGGGTAGGGCTCTACTCACAAGTAAGTGTTCCTTACAAGTAGATCCCCTCGAAACAGTGGTATTC
>JBIJBZ010000145.1:0-8873 GCA_044344945.1 Bdellovibrionota bacterium
GGAGCTGAAGACCTCGCACTGCGGGCCTACTCTGAACGATCTCGGCTGAACCTTGATCGGCCCGCTACTACCGTTCAACTACTTACAGAGAAGCGATCGATTTGCCTACCGATGGCCAACGCTCCTCAAACGCGAGCTGAGCCTGATAGTGTGGAATTACCTCGAATCCCTCCTTGGTTAGGAGGTCTATCGGAAAGCCGGGGGCGATGCGGTGTACCGTGACGCAACTATCATCCCGAGAAAAGAAAATACGCCAACTTCCACTACTCATGCGAAATATACCATCTCGCTCGGCAGCGATCCGGTGACGTCGGCTCGGCGATGGATCTCGCTCCAGGATTGAGCGAATCTTGGGCATGAAATCAATCTGCCATGCGGTTGCCAACCACGTAAGCTGCTCATGCGCTTGGGGTGCCACCACGACCGTATAGGTGGGTTGGAGAGGGCCCTGCGCCTCCACCTCTTGGAGCCACCCCTGCCGCTGATTGGGGAACGAATCAACGCCACTCAAATA
The DNA here is from genome assembly GCA_044344945.1 of Bdellovibrionota bacterium. Taxonomy (GTDB): domain Bacteria; phylum Bdellovibrionota_C; class UBA2361; order UBA2361; family OMII01; genus OMII01. The sequence goes on from JBIJBZ010000145.1 coordinate 515, forward strand.
CGGCTTAATGTCCAGAATCGCAGTGCGATCGAGCAAGTCTGTTGCCCCCACAATAAGCTCACGCCCCCGGATCTCAATCAGCGGCACATTAGTAATTCCGATTGGGTTGGGACGATGCGGCGAACGGGTCGCAAACACGCCACGGCGCCGAGTGTCTCCCCGTGGGGTTCGAACCATCGGGCGCCAGTTGGTGTTCCGATCAAACCACCAGATGACCCAAATACGCTCAAACCCCTCAAGATCGCGGAGCGCCTCTTCGTATCCGTGCCCAGGAAACAGCTCAATCACGTGGGATTGCGCCTGTGCAGGATCGGGCTGACGAGGAGCATCAAACTTTACCTGCATCTCCGTCCGAATTATTCCGATCGGCTCGCACACTAAATTTTTAAGAGCGTCCATACACGTCTACCTTTCAGCACCTAAAGAGCAGCGTAGCAGAAAATTAACTCTTTGCGGAGATGGCTGGGGAGGCCCAGCACGGCAGAGGGCCCCGTCGCTGGTGCAGTCCAGCTCTCCACGAATAGAGCTGAGGCTAATTTAGGTGAGAAAATCCGCGGGTTCGGGAGGTGTGGTGCGATAGATCGCCGATGGTAACTCCGCGACAGAAGGCACAGAGATTATCCGTTGGTACGCCCCGTAGCCTACATGGGGCCTTCAGCTCTTTTTAATCAATATAATCTTGGCGGTCTCTCTTTTATTACACTAGGTGCAAGGGGAGTAGCGCATGCCCATAAGCATTTTATGTTTGATAGAGTTCAGTTGAGATGGCTCGAAGATACCTTAGAGAACATACCCTATCCAGTTGTAATCTTGTCGCATTTTCCGCTTGTTGACTTCGATTTGCGGGGGAATCGTTGGTTCGATACGACACCAGAAACATGTTTCCCGATAAATAAGGACGAAGTCGTTGAAATACTCGCTCGATCCGGTCGAGTCCCCCTGGTTCTGCAGGGGCACGCACATCAGTTCAATCACACTATTAAGAATGGAACTTCGTATATTACCCTACAATCTGTGATTGAAAGTGATAGTGCATCGAGCCAGCCGAGCGGTTCTTAGGCCGTGCTGATCTTTTTTTTGGGCTCACTCAGGCTACATTGCTTCGGACAGCCACGGCAGGATCTCGAATGGCTTACGCCACAAACACGTAAGCATTTCCGAACATAAATGCGATGCCCACAATGTCGTTGAAAGTATCCACCCGAAAACAGAATCTAATCGTTCACCCACCGGTAGCATATACCGTTGGGTGGACGCAGCGGGCAGGAAAGCAGCATGCACTATTAGTTAGCGCTAACTCCCAAGCAGTTGGGGCGCGTGCATAAAGCGCATCCGTGAGATCAACCCTCTTGAGTGCCCGTCTTTGGCACGAGCGCAAGCCGAGGGCACGTGCAAAGCTCAGATGAGCATCATCGCCTTCATCCAAGACGCGCACTGTCACATCGCCCTAGCGAAGCGAGGGCGGGCAATCAACAACATGACGAAGGCTCGAGGCCTCAGGCTGAGCCTTCGGCGTGAGCTCAGCCGAATGCTCCGCCGAACGACATCCGGGATTTTAAGGCTTCTCCACCTATCCCTAAATTCCTCGACTCCTCACACGCTATGGTTCGACAGGCTCACCACAGTTTGGTTCGACGTACTCACCACACAGCAGTGACCGTGAGTCTCTCGAACGGTCGATGGAATTCCCTCGTACGACTCGGCGCCTCCGCGCTGAGGCGCTGCGGCGAGACGAGCTTCGAGCCTCTCGTCGAACCAGCTCCCGATGACTCCAAAATTCTTCTTCCTCTGTGACGGAAAGGCATGCGTGTATGTCACATGCCATTTTTCGCAGCTTAGCTCCCCCTTCCAAGCTCTGCTTAACACTGACCTGGAGCCGGAGACTAACAACTTACCCCCTTACCTAACCGCTTTCTGGAGGTATCGGGCAGTTGCAATTCCACCGACTTCCGCGGTTCAACTACTCCCAAAAGGTGAATTAATCTTACTATCCTTTAATCTTCTTACTATCCTTCCTTGGAGGTTCATGATGATGAATAGGAAGAGGATGGCCTACAAACCTGCAACAACCCTCGCTGCAATCTCTGCCGCCTGTATCCGAATCTCTCGCCCTGCAGTCGATTCCCACAGCTCTCCTCGACGAAGCGAACCCAGCGTATACAACACTGGCTCGTCGCTCTTGGTTGAACCAATTAATCGGCCCGTTTGATCGCATGCAAACCCTAAACGGACCGAATCGACCCGACCGAGACCCTGTTCAACGATACTCTGCACCAAGGGGCTCCCGCTCTTCAGCAGATCCGTCCATAAACCGCGACAATCAAAAACGGCATCGAACTCGTTGTAACAACGTGCGCCGCGGTACGTTGATTCAACCACGAACCCACGTTCACCCTGCTTCATAGCCACAAAGCGACGTTTATGAACAGCGAGCCGCCCCGATGAGATTAAGTCGCGCAAGACTTGATGGCTCTCACGTGGAATACGGTGCCGGTGAATATCCCAGTACGGTCGCACGTGTCGCATGAAGCGCCTCTTCTCGATATCGGAAAGCGATCCCCAGATCGCCTGCGTTTCACTCCGCAAAGCATCGAGCAACGTTCTCCACTCTATGCCCCGTTCGACGCACTCTCGAAAAATACGCACCAAACCCCGCACAGTAGAGCACTCGCGTACGCAACGGGCACATTCACCCAACGATGGCTGCACGGTCGTTGGCGCATGCTCGCATGGAAACAATCCTCTACGAGACATGACCGTGTATTCACCATTGAACCCGCGAGACTGAAGATCAAGGATCACATCAACAGCGCTCAGGCTGGAGCCGATAATCCCGACACGACTCTGTTTACTCGCCAGCTCCAGTTCGCTTGCACGCCACGGATGAGCAAAGGGGGCCGTCACTGGTTCGAGGGTGAGAGAATTCCCGATGGCGATAACTACCTGTGATGCGCTCGCCAGCACCTCACCATTAGCCAGGAGCAATGCTTTACCTTTCTCGGCGCGAATACCATCCACTCTCGCTGTTATGCGGGAGAGTCGAATACTTCCGTGAGCGAGGACCTTTTCGATTACTTCGTTGAGATACCGCCTGTAAAGATGTCGAGGCACAAAGCTATCGGCTGAAAAGCTGTATCCTTGGTGAGTAATCCATGCGCCAAAATCGCCGGCGGCTTCCTCATCAATCCCCATCTTGCCCGCTGGCACATTCAAGATCTGCGCGTCGGATACTGTAGAATACGCGAGGCCTCCAAGCTGCTCATGCGATTCGAGCAGGACACATGTAAGACTTTTAGAGGAGGAGTTTGCACACTTCGAAAGGTGATGAAGGGTTGCAATCCCACTCAGGCCACCACCCACAATCGCGATATCAAAGGAGGTATCCATATCTTCCGCGCAATTGAGCCAAGCGAGACCGATACACGTGAGCCGAGCGAACCGATACACGTGAGCCGAGCGAACCGATACACGTGAGCCGAGCGAACCGATACACGTGAGCCGAGCGAACCGATACACGGTCATCACCTACTACTAACGCGCGCCTATGTGTATTCGGGAGAAAAATGGAAGCGGGGGTGGGATTTGAACCCACGACCTCCAGGTTATGAGCCTGACGAGCTAACCGGGCTGCTCTACCCCGCACTATGCGATTGTTGTTTAAATCGAGAAGCGCACTTCAAGTTTAGACAACACCCGAAACTATACACGGCTATCCCATGAGGTGCAAGCAAACCAGACCAGAAATCCCCTTTATTAAGACGGCTATTAAACATTGACTGTTTTGCTTCAGATTGGTCAGGTGCCGTCTTAATACATTTTGCTTTTTTTGCGCGCCTCCGCGCGCTGTGTATTAATCCGGCAGGACCCCACAGAGCGAAGGATATTAACTGCCAGATTAATAATTAGGCACTGTAGGGGGCACAACTACCGTCTCCGCCGTCTATTTTCGGGTCGCCCGCGACCCCCTTCTTTAACCGCAGGACGACGCCCACGCGGGCTCTGAGAGCGCTCTCCGCTCTGGAACGGCCTCTCCCCTCTCTTGTTAGAGAACCGCTCCTCACGGCCTCCACGCCTCCGCTCCTCAACGCCGCCACGGCGTTCTCTGCGGTCACTGCGCTCACCTTTGCGATCATCCCGCTGCTCACTTCGCCGCCTATCACCGCTGTGCGGCCTCTGTGGGCGATCGAAACGCTCCTCTCGCGAAGCGTCCCTGCGATCCTCACGACCGCCACGGCGCTCTCTGCGGTCACTGCCACGACCACTGCTGCGCTCACCTCTGCGATCATCCCCCTGCTCACCTCGCCGCCTATCACCGTGAGGCTTCTGTGGTCGTTCAGAACGCTCCTCTCTCTCAGCATCCTTGCCTGTTTGGATCTCATGGGTCATGACCTTGCGACGAGCCTTTAGGTACTCATCCAGGGTAAGAACACGTATCTGGCCCGGCTGCAAACGGCCCAACTTGAAGGGACCGTAGACAACCCGCTTCAACTTCATGACGGGGTGCCCCAACTTTTCGAAGAGGCGCCGCACAACTCGATTTCTTCCCTCGTGGATACGAACTTCAATCCACGTTGATTTATCATCTCCACGCATGAGTGCGCCGGATGCCTGAACCATTCCATCAGAGAGCTTAACTCCCCGTCGAATCTTGGCGAGCAACTCCTCGCTCACGGGGCCCTCGACGCGAACTTGGTACACGCGCTCAAAACCGTGGCGTGGATGCATCAAGCGCTCGGCAAGATCACCGTCGTTCGTTAGAACCATCAGACCGGACGAATCCCAGTCGAGCCGCCCTACTGGGAAATACGATTGGTAGTGTTTGGTTAGGTAGTCTGCAACGGTCGGCCTGCCCTCTGGATCACTCAGAGTCGACATCACACGCTTCGGTTTATGCAGCAGCATAATTCCCTTCGGAGCGGCGTGAACTGGTCGACGGTTTACCTCCACCTTATCGACCTCTGGATTCACCTTGGTGCCGAGCTCCATCACCACCTTGCCGTTAACGCGCACTCGTCCCTCGATGATGAATCGCTCCATCTTTCGGCGAGAGCCGATGCCGCACTCAGCTAAGAATCTCTGTAATCGAACCTCTGGCATATACGTACCTCATCGATGCCCTGCGCGTTGCACGCGCGAGCACCCTTCTATTAGCGGTTGAAACTCGGTGATACGGGGGTATCGTTTCTCTTACTGCACTGTAACCTGAGCAGCATCCTCTGTTGAGGTGGCCTCAGCAGGGCTCTCTGCCCCCTCGTCGCCCTCATCCTCTGTGGATTCAAGCGCCTCGCCCGGCTCCTTTACGAGCGCCTTCAGGTCATTGATTGATGGCAACGCCGAAAGCGATGACAGACCGAACACCTGCAGGAACTCCTCTGTGGTTCCATACAGGGCAGGCTGCCCAACCGAGGCTGCGTATCCTAGTATCTTTATCAGCTTGCGTTCAAGCAGGGTCTTGATAGTAGGCGCCACATCGACACTTCGAATCTTATCGATCTCGCTCTTCACAACCGGTTGTTGGTACGCAATTACCGCGAGGGTCTCAAGCGCAGCCTGCGAGAGTTTACGCGGCTTAACCGCCATAAGCTGACGAACATACTCAGCAAACACGGCTTTTGTTCGAAGCTGGAGCTTCTCGGCAACCACCACCAGTTCAATACCCCGCCCCTCGCCAGCAAGCGCCGCTTGGAGCTTATCCGCCAAGGCAAGAATCTCGCCCTTAGTACCCCCGATTATATCCTGGATGCGGGCTATTGAGAGGGGCTCGCCACTTGCCAGGAGGAGCGCCTCAAGGAGCGCCACCTTTTCACCCTCGCTCAGCCGGGCTGCCGGGTGTTGAGGCTCCTCGCCAGCAACAGACGTCTCGGTCTGGCCTGGCTGCTCAGCATCAGAAGTTTGGGCCTCCGATGCTGCTTCAACAGCCTGAGCTGTTTCTGTATCAGCAGTATTCACTACCTCTTCACTTTGAATCTCGTGCTGCTCACTCATCTTCTACACCCTACCTGTGAAAACTTACGCTGCTTCTACTTGCAACTCATCAACATTTTCGGCGACCCCTACCGAGTTCTGCTCGACATCAGAGAGTCTGATCGCAATTTCGCCGCACGGTCCATCCTGCGTCACCGCTATCATCCGGCGCTTGCAAAGCTCTAAAAGCGCAACAAAGATCCCGATGGCCGTTCCACGATCAGCCTTCGCTCCCAATATCTGAGAGAACGTTGAGGATCCTCCCACTGCGCGGATGGAATCCACAACCAAGCGCATGCGCTCGATTACCGATACGGAGTCGACTGTAATCGAGAATACACGCGCCTTCTCGCCGAGTCGGGTGAGCACCGCTTGGAATGCTCGAACGAGAAGCTCTGATTGATGATCAGCGAGCGGTATGAGCGCTGGATCGATCTTAGTTCCCTTTGCTGGTGCTGCGAAAACTTCACTACCAAGCGTTGGTCGTCCACCAAGATCGCCAGCCGCCGCACGAAATGCTTCAAGCTCACGCAAGCGCCGAACGAGCTCCTCATGTGGGTCAACGAGGGAGCCGCTTTCATCGACCACCAATTCAACGGGGTCGTTGAGCAATACGCTGGCTTTCACTGAAAGAAGGGTTGCCGCAATAACGAGATATTCTGCCGCAACCTCTACATCGTAGTATCGGAGGTTCTTAATGCACTCAAGGTACTGGCCCGTTACCTCAGCGAGTGACACCTTCTCAATCGGCAATTCACGCTTTTTAACGAGGTGGAGCAGGAGGTCAAGGGGCCCGTCGAAAAGCTCCAATTTTACCTCAAAGAACCGTGAGAACTGCTCGGGTGTAGACATACCAAACCTATACCGTTTCTAGGGCAGCGCTTCAATCGCAGCCGGTGAGTAACAAGGGCTTCTCTGACCTCTCCTGTCGGGGGCTTTGTTTAAGTTACTTTAAGGAGATGCTTTTGTCTATGCTGGTTCGCCACCGCATGTAGAAGCACTGCAGTCGCTTGCGACACATTCAACGACGATATCTCCCCTAGCATCGAGATGTAGACCCTGAAATCAAGGCTCTTTTCAATTAGGTGCTGCACCCCGTCCCCCTCCGAGCCCATCACGAGGACTACTTTTTCAGGGAAGTCGAAACCCTCTACCGAGATCGCATCAGGGGCTACCATCGCCCCGACCGACCACGCTCCCGCCTCTTTGAGCTTTTCGAGGGCCGCGTGAAGATTCGAGACGGCACAGAGGGGAACTAACTCACTGGCACCAACACTAACCTTTGATACGACCGGCCCCAAAGGAGCAGCGCGGTTTTTGGACCACACCACCGCAGAGACCCTAAAGCACTCGGCAGCCCGAAGGATCGCCCCGAAGTTCTGCGGATCGACGACCCCATCAAGGGCTAGAATCCGAACACTCGGCCGCTCACGGACCAACTCAACTAGATCGTCCAACTCAATCATTCGCCTGGACTTTACTCGCGCCACGACACCCTGATGCGAGTCCGACTGCACCATCGCATCAAGCTCGCGACGAGGAACTTCCCGCACAGCCACGCGCAGCGCATCAACTTGCTCTCGCAACGTCTGCTTACGATCGCTGCGATGCCCTCCACCATCTCGCTCCTCAGCAAAAAATACCTCAAGAAGGCGGCCCGGATCGTGGCGAATCAGCTCGGTGATACAATTGCGCCCCATAACGAGATCTCAAGATGAAACTGGGGCTCTGTGCGGCGAACGATCACCGTGAGAATCGCGTGAATGTGAAGGCCTTGATGGACGGGAACGAAAGTTACGGTTCGACATGATCTGATGCCGGACCATACAACACATACAGTCGGGGCAAAACAGCAGGCACTCGCCAAGCCAAGCAAAAAAATCTCGCATCGTGAAGATAGTGTCTAGTGCTTCTGCTACTTACCTCCTATACTGTTGAAACGATTGGCGGCATTTCACGCCGTTCAATTTTGAGCCCCCGATAGCTTTTCGACCCCCTTGCGGCATCTTAACCGAGAGGAGATCGGCATCTAGGGAGGCTCCGGTAGGTTGCGGAGTAGGTAAGTACCAAGGCAGGTAAGTCCCTCTATGCGACCTGAATAGAAGCGTACTTCAAGTGGCACCCAACCCGGCGAGAGACGATGCTTCCGAATAAGAAAATGGACTCTTCACACGACTCCAACCTTGAGACTTCGCAGTCTACAGAACCACACGTCGTCGTGGCCTGCCCGACCTGTCGGACCAAGTTTGCAGTAGAAGGCACGTTGGTTGCATCCTTTGAAACTCCTAGGTTTCACTGCTCTCGCTGTGATGCTGTGTTCGAGATGGGGGCCCCAATCCGTACTCCCCAACCCCAAACACCCCCACGACAACAGCGCTGGGTGCTGAGTGAAGAC
>JBIJBZ010000005.1:0-42361 GCA_044344945.1 Bdellovibrionota bacterium
AAAGGATCTACCGAACCCAGACCCTCACACCACTCAACCGATGCTCAAAACCAGCGACTTTACCCTCGGCTCAATCACAGCCTCGTCTCCAGCAGCCTCAGGAATCCAGGAGGACGTTCGCCCAGGACTCTCGCTGCTAGGCCTAAAGCTCTCCTCAAAGGGGCTTTCGCCGAGCTCGATAACGCGCAGAGAGGCTATCTCAAAAGAGCCTGTGCGTAGCCCACGCGACTTCTCGCTTGAGACCACTCCAAAAACAGAGGCCAACTCCGACATCTTCTCGCTATTCGACACTCCCACCTCTGCACCAGCACTAGCTCAGGAAACTCCTCGGCGAGAAGCACCTACTGCACCGGCTAGCCAGCCGATCGTGAAGGAGCCGCAGAGGATCGCCGCCGAACGAATTGAGAGCACAGCAGCACCAGTTGAACAATCTGCGCCAGCTCGGAGCAGCGGAAGCTGGTTTAGCCGAAGGTCGCCACGAACGCAGAGCCTCGCGCTCCTTTCAGCTCCGATCCTTGGAGCTCTTGGACTACTAGCAACAATTGGATACTCCACCTATCTGGCACCACAAACCTTCGACTCAATTTTGGGCTTTTTAGCGCCCCGATTTCTGAGCGGAGATACGGCGAAGGTACCTCCTACAACCCTTTCAGTTCATGGGGTTTCATTGGAGTTCACCAAAGCGCAGTCACGCGAGAGTGTGGGAGTTATTAGAGGTGTTGTTCGCAACGCCTCTGAGAGCGCACTAGATAACGTGCAACTCGAAGCACTAGGCTTCGACGAGCAGGGTGAGATCGTCGCTCGATCTCAAGCTCCACTGCGCTCAGCCCTGGCTCGCGAGAGAGTCTCAGACCTTCCGCTAGCAACGATCAAGAAATTTCAAGAATCACTCAGCGCTCGCAGTGCTAATATCAACTCGGGCGAACAGGTGGCGTTCACCATAGCTCTTCTCGACGCGCAGACCCCTTCAGGCACTGCTCCCATTACGCAGGCCGAACTCGCCAAGATTCGATTCTTCTCTGCTCGCGTATTCTCGGTTAAGAAGTAGTCGCGCAACCTGACACCTGGTTACGGCAAACACTGCGCGACTGTCCCCGAGATTCCGGATACGATCTACTGAAGTTGACTACTCTGACTTCTCTTTCTGCGTATCCTCGCTTCCTTTGGAAGCATCAGTAACGTCGATCTCACCGCCGGACTTATACGAGCGCTTGAAATTGCTTATCGCCTGCCCCAGGCCTGCCCCCAACTCAGGAAGCTTACGGGTACCGAAGAGCAAAATTACGATCAAACCGATGATACCTAACTGAACAGGGCTATTAAGCATAGTACAAAGCTCCCTTGGCGGCTTCCTTCAATTCGCTTGCGCCCCTCAACGATCGTACGCGGGCACAGGTCCCGCCGGGGCATGGTGGCCGGCTCTGTCACAGAGCCCGCCCCTCTGGTAACCTTACGCCATCGCATGACCACCGGCAAGTACAACCACCCCCTCTCGGATACCGACTACCTTGGACTTACCGTCTCGATTATCCTGCATATAGCCCTGTTTTTTATAATTTTTCACTCCAAACCCCCGGCACTTCCAGTACCAACGAGCATCGATGTCAGCATCGAACCTCCGTCAATTCTGGCTCCAAAGAAACAGATCGTATCCCCTACGAACCAGCCCCCAATCAAGCCCCCTGAGGAGACCACAAGGCTCTCTGATGCTGATTCCCGAGCAAACGTTGAAAAGATTCAACGAGGCGATGGGGGTGGACAACCTGGGAAACCACAGGAGCAACCAAACTCTCCCTCTAAGCCCACAGAGAAGTCTCCACAGCAACCACCTAAAGTAGAGCCCGCGAAACCCCCAACGAATGAGCCGCGGGCGAAGGTGCAGGAGAAGCCTGTTGAGAAGGCAGCTCCGAGTAACCACAAGCGAGATCTCAACCTTACCGATCTAAAGCTCGACGATGCAACGCTTGCGCTTAAGTTTGGAGCGCCCCAGAAAGCGCCTGCTCAGCCCAAGGCCTCAAATCAATCACAGCAGAAGTTAGCCGATTACCAAGCATTCTCTCGGCCACCTGGATCAGGCGCAGCGTTTCTTGGAAGTGCGGGAATAAACGATCACCTACCTAATCTTCCTGATGGCGACATCACCCTCTTGAATGCGAAAGCGAACCAATACGCAGGATTTGTGAGACGAGTTGCTGTACAGGTATTCACACAACTTCGAACCCAGGGATGGGAGAGACTCAGCGCCGATCAACTTCACAGACTATCCGACTTCGCCACCATCGAGGCGATCCTCTCAATCGACGGTAAATTTTTGGGGGCCAAGATAGTTGAGACCTCCGGCAGCGATGCATTCGACGCAGTCGTCAACCAATCAGTGAAACAGGGCGCCTCCGATCCGAATCCCCCCCCCGGAGCTCAAGCCAGCGATGGACGCATCCACTTCATCTTCAAAGCCAGAAGCTGGTCGCAGGTGGGGGTAAACAGAAGAACGGGGGGCCCCACCGAGTACCGGTGGCTCCTGCTGGCCACTGGGCTTGAGTAATCTCTGCTACGCGAGGAAGGTACCCGCGTGAACGTGCTCGCAAACGTGAACGTCCCCGAACCACGCTTAAAGACGGAGGCTCTGGACGGAGCATCACCTAACCCACGGATTATCATAAACTATGGCCCCATCAGGGCATGCGGGCACGTGTGCGTGCACGCGCACGAGCACGTTCACGGGGTCTTCCAGCGACCGAGATACCCGAATATTTTCCAAAGGCAGCCTCAACATACTGATTTAACGATCTATTTTACAAAGCTGCGGTATATCGCTAAAGCACACAACAAGCAAAGACTCCCATAACTCCTTGTGATAACGTGACGTCGATTTCGGTATCGATATGTCGGAACGGGCTCTCGATAAAAATCAGGAGACATCAGGCACGGGTCAACGCGACCTGACGGATCTTCGCGCCTCGAAAGACCTCCACACAAAGGAGCCCCTCAATCCTTCAAACGAAACAGATCTTTCATCAATATCGATCTCTGCTAGTAACATCGTCCGAGCTACCCACAAACCCGAGGTCCGAAGAGATCCCTTCTCACAACACACATCGCAGTCATCATCACCCTCCGCACAAACAACCAAGCATCGCCAGAACCGCTCTGCCGGCACACCCGCGCCCGGACTCTTCAAAAATCCGACCTATCGGTACAGCGGAGGCCCGATCGGACGACTGATAACCTTCATCGCAAATCTCTTAAAGGTACTGGAGCGGATCTTCCTGCGGCTTCTCGGTGCGCGTGACCAGGTAGCACCGAATCCTCTGCCGCAACAGGCAAAGCAATCGTCCAGTCCAGCCCCTAGCGAGGAGAAGTCTAAAGAGAAACAAGCTAGGCCAGGGTGGACGAACTCAACCACTCGATCATAACCACCGTACTATTCGTCAGAAGAAACTCTGCGTCGTCCAACCTTCGTCGCCTTGCGTCGGCATTTTCCCTCTAATCGGCGCTGCTGACTTCCTCTCGTTTTCCTGGTCGGAATTCGCTTTCGGACGGGGCGCAGCGCTAGGGTCAGAAGCTCATGCAGCTTATCAATCGCGTCCCTCTTGTTGAGAGCCTGGGTCCTGTGCGCCTGACTTGAGATTACGATAGCTCCCTGCGCATCAAGGCGCCTCTGCACAGCAGCGTTGCGTCCAATCCTCCCCTTCTCTTCCCACGTCAGGGATTGAGACGACAAAAAATCAAATGACAGAGTAACCTTCGTCTCGACTTTGTTCACGTTCTGGCCTCCAGGCCCTCCGGAGCGCGCGAAGGTGAAGGCGAACTCGGACTCCGGAATCTGTAGAGGTTGATTGACGGCCATACGCTCAGAATCTCATGTTTGGTGCCAGAACGCCCTTGAAATGTTGCCACAGCAGTGCCGACCGCGCGATCTTCTGTTGCCCGGCGCCCCCATCAACACACTGCCACTACCTCTGACAAACCCTCAACAGGCCACGGTAAAAAGTCCTGTTTGCTCCGTTTCAAGAAGTGCAGTATTTAACGCATCACGGACTGGAAACTTACGAGGGCATAGTCGCCCCTTCCAGCACTTCGAAAGTACTATTCATAGGTAACATTATGGCTAATCAGTCTCGCGATCTCATCATCTTAGGTTCAGGACCTGGTGGATATGTAGCGGCTATTCGTGCTGCTCAACTAGGACGTCAGGTAGCCATCGTTGAGCGTGAAGCTCTGGGCGGTGTATGTCTTAACTGGGGGTGCATCCCCTCCAAGGCGCTGCTGCGGTCGGCGCAGCTCTATAACGACATGAAGCATGCCAGCACCTTCGGATTTGAGACGGGCAAGCTGGGCTTTGACTTCGGAAAAATCATCGATCGCTCGCGGGAAGTCGCCACAAAACTCTCGGGCGGAGTCAGTTACCTCATGCGCAAAAACAAGATCGAGGTAATCTCTGGAAACGGAGTATTAGAGAAGGGCAACAACCTGGTTGTAACGGACTCAAGTAAGAAGGCCACGACCTACCAGTTCAAGGATGTCATCATCGCGACAGGCGCGCGACCACGCCCATTTCCATCTATCGATGTTGATGGTGAAGTGATCCATACCTCGCGCACAATTCTTGAGAATAAACGCCTCCCCCAAAAACTTCTGATTATTGGCGCTGGCGCGATCGGCATCGAGTTCGCCTACTTCTTCAACTCCCTCGGCGTTCAGGTGACGGTTGTGGAGATGGCAGACCAGATCCTACCGGTCGAGGACACTGAGGTTGCGCAGGCTCTTGAGAAGGTATTCACCAAGAACGGCATGACCGTTAGAACAGCGACAGGAGTGCAAAACTTGAAGCGTTCCGGAAAGGTCGTCTCGGCTACACTCAAAGGCAAGACCTCAGAGGAGCAGTGGAGTGGAGACGCATGCTTGATTGCGATCGGCATCCTCCCAAACACCGAGAATATCGGTCTTGAGAAAGTAGGGATCGAGTTGAATCGCGGATTCATCAAGGTCGATGAGTTGATGCGCACAAACGTGCCACACCACTTCGCAATCGGCGATGTTGCCGGCGGAGCAGCGCTCGCTCACAAAGCAAGCCACGAGGGTATCGTTGCTGCTGAGGTCGTTGCGGGCAAGTCCAAGCATCCAATGCGATACGACAACATCCCGGGATGTACGTACTGTCAACCTCAAGTGGCCTCGGTGGGTCTCACCGAACGAGCAGCCAAGGAGCGCGGCATCAAGTACCGTGTGGGCAAGATACCCTTCTCCGCTATCGGTAAGGCGATCGCTATCGGAGAGCAGGATGGTTTTGTTAAGGTTCTGATTGATGAGCAGGTTGGTGAAGTACTCGGTGTGCACATCATTCATGCTGAGGCAACTGAACTGATTTCAGAGGCGGCCGTGATTCGGTCGCACGAAGGAATCGCTGCGAGTGTTGTGGACACCATCCACCCTCACCCAACCCTCTCGGAGGCTGTAATGGAGGCCATGGCGCTTGCTCTTGGACGACCTATCAACTTCTAAAGAATCGAACCAGGAACGACCAGCGCTCGAGATATACGATCTCGGTCGTATTGATTATGTCAAAGCTCTGGAGCTACAGCGGCACTATCACAAGCGGGTCATCGAGGGCCTGCAGGAGGATGTTCTTCTTGCATGCTCTCACGACCCGATAATCACTCGCGGAACCTCTACGCTTGACGAGCATCTCTATAAGAGTCCCTCGGAGCTTGCCGAACTGGGGAGTCCAGTTGTCCAGGTTGAGCGCGGTGGAAGCGTCACCTACCACGGCCCCGAGCAGGCCATCCTCTACCCGATCCTGAATCTACACCACCACCGCACTGATGTGGGGTGGTACATGCGCGCTCTTGAGGAGACGATTATCCGCACCATCGCGGAATACGGCATCACTGGAATCCGCATTCCGGGAAAAACAGGCGTCTGGGTAGATGAAAACTCCAAGATCGCATTCAGCGGAGTACGCATTTCGCGCTGGTGCACGCTGCACGGGCTGTCACTTAACGTGCTACCCTGCGCGAGCCGCTTTGCAGCGATCAATCCGTGCGGGCTCGGTGACATACGCGTAGTGGGAGTTGCTGAGCTAACAGACACGCCACCGACGGTACAGGAGGCTCTAACCCGACTCATCGCCCACTTCACAGAGGTTTTCAATTACGCCCGCTAACCTGAGCTGTGCGCAAGGGCGCTACCCAAGACGGGCATACTATCTGCAAAATGAGGGTTTAGGCATTGCCTTGCATCTGATGGATATAATTCACCAATAAAACCAACTAATACCCATATACGGTATCCTCGTATTCGCTCGGAAGTAGTGGTAAGAACCGGGGCGGTGTGCGAATCTAAAGTCGAACCAGTGGTAGGAAAACCATGCAACGTAAGAAGAAGACGGCAGCAGAAGCGAAGCCTAAAAAAATAGCGAAGCGAGTCAGTCGCACTCCGAGCCGAGCCAAGAGTGATGGCGAGTTCGCACTATGGGCTTACAAATCGATGGTGCTTGCTCGCCTCATCGATGACAAGACGATCACGCTCTACAAGCAGAACAAGTGCCACTTTCAGATAAGTTGTGCAGGTCATGAGGCGGTGCAGGTAGCAGCAGCCCATGTGTTTCGAGCGGGTCAGGATTGGTTTTATCCCTACTACCGCGACATGGGGTTGGTAGTTGCCTTGGGCATGACCCCTGAGCAACTCCTGATGAACGCCATGAATAAGGTTCAGGATCCCAACTCTCACGGTCGAATGATGCCGATGCACTACGGCAGCATCGACCTACGCATTCCACCTCAGAGTTCGCCAACAGGTTCACAGTTCCTGCAAGCTGTTGGGTGCGCTCTTGGCGCCGCCATGAAAGGACTTGATGAGGTGGTATACGTATCGGCTGGTGAGGGCACCTGCTCGCAGGGCGATTTTCACGAAGCTCTCAACTGGGCAGCGCGCGAGAAACTCCCCGTTGTTTTCCTGATCGAAAACAACAACTACGCAATCTCAGTGCCGATCGCTGAGCAGTTAGCAAACAAGAGCGTAGCTCAACTGGCAAAGAACTATCAGAACCTCGCGACCTGTGAAGTAGACGGCACCGATCTCTTTGCATCGATAAAGGCGCTCGAAACTGCCCATGAACGCGCACGACGGGGTTTGGGCCCTTCACTCGTCGAGGCCCACGTTCCACGCCTGCAAAGCCACTCGATCTCGGATAATCACCTCAAGTATCGAACCAAAGAGGATCTTGCGAAGGAGCAACGCAGGTGTCCGATTAAAAAGGTTCGGGAGCTAATTCTAAAGCGCCGATTGCTAAAAGAAAAAGAGCTTGAAGATCTGAACAATCTTCTCAAACGAATCGTAGATGATGCCGCTGAATCGGCAGAGCTTACACCGGATCCAACGCCAGCAAGCGCAACCACTCAGACATTTCGGAATCCAACGCCCTGGGAAGGAGTCTCAGAGGAACCGGCTCATGGTGATGAGGTATTTATTGTTGACGCCCTCAATCATGCGCTCGACGAAGAGCTCACGCGAAATCCCGATATGTGCATCTTTGGGGAGGATGTTGCAGGAGGCAAAGGCGGTGTGTTTACCGTTACAGCTGGGCTGACCGCCAAGCATGGAGAGAAGCGAGTCTTCAACAGCCAACTGGCAGAGAGCGCCATCGTCGGAGCAGCGGTTGGTTTGGCGACAAGAGGTATGAAACCGGTGGCAGAGATCCAGTTCGGCGATTATGTGTGGACCGGAGCAAATCAAATCCGCAACGAGTTGGCGATGCTCCACTACCGCTCTGCTGGTGATTTTTCATGCCCTGCGGTGTTACGTATCCCGGTGGGCGGATACATCCGAGGCGGCGCGTATCATTCACAGAACATCGAGGCGACCTTTGCGCACTTTCCAGGGCTCTTCGTGATTTACCCCTCAAATGCAACCGATGCGAAGGGACTTTTGAAAGCGGCTATACGCGCAGAAGATCCGGTGCTGTTTCTTGAACACAAGGGACTCTATCGCCAAGTCTACGCCAAAGGTCCCGAGGGGGGTGCAAATCACATCATCCCAATCGGCAAGGCAAAGACCGTTCGTGCGGGCAAACACGCCACTATCGTCACCTGGGGCGCACTTGTTCATAAGAGTCTACTCGCGGCTCAGGAACTGGAGTCTAAGGGGTTTTCTGTTGAGGTGATCGATCTTCGCACTATCGTACCGGTCGATATTGAGCATGTTTTTGAGAGTGTGCGTAGGACTGGACGGGTGCTGATCGCTCAAGAGGATGTACTCTTCGGAGGCTTCGGGTCTGAAATATCTGCCCAGATCGCCGAGACCTGCTTCACGTACCTAGATGCTCCTGTTAAGCGAGTTGGAATGAAGTACGCCGCAGCGGTGCCGCACAGTCCGATCCTTGAGGATGCAGTCCTGCCTCAAACTGAGGATATTACTGCTGCGCTCACTGAGCTGTTGACGTTTTAGAAGTTGCCCCTGCCCTACGTGCGCGTGAACGCGCACGTAAACGTGCCCGACAGATCGGAAACAGAATATGCTCGGAACAGTGCTGCGGGAGTTTCGGGAACGGCTACGTTTACGAGTACGTGCAGGTACACGTGCTTCAGGTGAAACTTATTGGGAATTGCGCCCTGCACGTACGAGTAGACACAACCGTTCCCAAGCGCTACTTCTGATTAAATTTCAGCTCAATTCTGCGGTTCTTCGCCAGCGCTTCGTCCGTCTGCCCGTCATCAATAGGCTGATACTCTCCATAGCCGGTAGCAGCCAACCTCTCCGGCGGAATACCCGCCTCGACAAGGAACTTAACAACCGAGATGGCGCGTGCTGCTGACAGCTCCCAGTTAGACCGGAAGAGTGGCGTGCTGATCGGGCGCTTATCGGTATGCCCAACTACGGTCAGGATCCAGTTGACCTCTTTCGGAATCGACTTGGACATCTCTTTCAGAGTATCAGCGATCGTGACAAGCTCCTGCTTTCCACCCTCTTCGAGCTCTGCTGACGCAGAGGGGAAGAGAACTTCAGATTGGAATACAAAGCGATCACCAACAACACGTATCTCAGGTCGATTGCTTAATGCTCTCTTCAGCTTACCAAAGAACTCAGAGCGATAATCCGCGAGCTCTTCGACCTTCTGAACCATCGCCTGCTTAAGCTTCTCATCGAGGTCCGTAATCTTCTTATCCTTGTCAATCAAGGTGCTCTTGGCTGACGAGAGATCAGCGGCCAGGATTGCTAGCTTCCTATTGAGCTCGTCGATCTGAGCTGCCAGCGTTACAAGCTCAAGCGAGGCGGTCTCTGCCCGAGTTCGTGAGTTCGCCAGCTCAGCCGTCGACACCTCCTTCTCACGATTCAACAGGACGAGTGCCTGCTCTTTCTCAGCCAGCGCCGTCTCCTGCTGAGCCAACAGAATCCTTAGGCTTGCAACTTCAGCGAGGAGCTGTTGCTGCGTTTTGTCTAATTGGTTGCCGCGTGTTTTTGCCGCTTTCGAGGAGCTCTGCTCAAGAGCAAGCGCCTTCTCTCGTTCGGCAAGGGCGGCTTTTAAGGTTGCTAGCTCTGCAAGCAGCTTCTGCTGTGTCTGATCTAACTGATCCCCGCGTGTCTTAGACGCCTTCGATGAACTCTGTTCAAGCGCGAGCGCCTTCTCTTTTTCACCAAGTGCCTTGTCTTTCTGGGCAAGAGTGGCTTTAAGGGTTACCAATTCCGCCAATAGCTTCTGCTGCGCGCGGTCAAGATCTTCACCCCGAGCTTTTGATGCCTTGGAAGTGTTGAGTTCGAGAGCGAGTGCTTTCTCTTTGGCAGCCAAAGCTGCCCGCAGACTGGAAAGCTCTGCAAGCAATTTCTGTTGTGCTCGATCGAGGTCCTCGCTCTTTGCCTTCGATGCTTTGAGCGATTTCTGCTCAAGGGCGAGGGCACTCTCCTTCTCCGCCAGAACTTTCTCCTTCTGGGCAAGCGCAGCTTTGAGGTTGGTGATGTCGGTAGTAGCCTTGCGATTAGACTGCTCCAATTCAGCATTTCGTGTCTTGAGTGATTTTGCGGAGCTCTGTTCGAGAGCAAGTGCCTTTTCGTGATCGCTCACTGCTTTTCGCAAATTACCGATCTCGATCGTATTCCTCTGATGAGCATCCTCGAGCTCTGAGTTGCGAGTCTTCAATGTAGCAGAGGTACTTTGTTCAAGCGCGAGCGCTTTCTGCTTCTCATCCACCGTCACTCGAAGTTGCCCCAGCTCAACCATGGCAAGCTGGTATGTATTCTCCAGCTCCTGATTTCGTGACCTCAGTGTCTTCGAGGTATTCTGCTCGACGGTAAGCGAATCAGAGAGCGCACGCAATTTTCCCTCCAATTCCCCCAGTGCGACATCCTTGCTGCGAATTGCATTCGACAAGTAGAACTGCGCTGCAACCATCACCATCAGCACGAGTGCGATCAACATCAACATTGACGACAGGGCATCAACGTATCCTGGCCAGATATCGAACCCTCGGTGTTTTGCTCGGCGGGAGGAGTAACTCATGAGATCTCCTGAGGACGCGTAACAACCTCAGTTCTTCCCGGCGTTGGGCCAGCCAAGAGCCGAGCAATCACACGAAGCTCTCCCCGAAGCTCTTCAGTCTGGATCTCAGATGCGACGGCGAGCTGCCGCCCGAACTCCTTGACACTCAGGTCGATACTGCGTGCATGGTGTTCAAGGGATGTAACGCTGGAGCTACTCGACAGGGTTGTCAGGCGCTCAACCAGCGGCGTGGCAGCCTTCTGAAACGATACCATTTGAACCATCAATCCGTGCAGCGATTTCAGGTGGTCATCAAGAGCGACCACCGCCTCTTGCAAGGTGCGAGCATTGGCTTGATCTGTCTCGCGCAGCTCAGACTGCTGGCGTAGTGTACGCTGCACGCGCTCGAGGTTTTCACTCAAGACGTGCACAATTGCTTCGCTATACGGCGCGCTAACACTACCGATGGGGAGCTTAAATCCAGAGAATTCGGCACTATCACCTGAGCTTTCCTTGGAACCCAGGATCTCCTCAAGCTCGGCACAGAAGTGATTCTGTGCGCGGCCCGCTTGAAGGTCCATAAACCCCAGGATAAGTGAACTCGCCAATCCAAAGAGCGAGGCGCTAAACGAGATCCCCATACCGAGGATCGGCTTCTGGAGCCCCTCCTTGAAGGTATCAAAAACCCGTTTGACATCCCCTTCTCCGAGGCTCAGACCGCCGATAACTGCTCCGATACCGCCAACAGTTTGAAGCAACCCCCAGAAGGTTCCCAACAGACCCAGAAGGATTAAAACATTCATCAGGTACCGAGATAGATCGCGCCCGTCATCCAGGCGCACGAAAACACCGTCGAGCATCGCTCGGAGCGAGAGCGCACTAGCGCTCGTCTGAAGGTTATTCCCTCTGATAAGTGGGGTAAGAGGCACAAGCAGAAATGGCACAGATTCCGCCACCTCGGTCGATTGGATGCGCTTTGCCATCCACCGCGCTGAGTAGTCAATGCGCAAGAGCTGACGCACTGCGGCTGCAGCCCCTACGACCAGAAACGTCAAGATGAGTCCGTTAAACACCGGATTCGCCTCGAAGGCTCGTTGCAGGCCGCTGCGGAGGTAGAATCCACAGGCAAGGCAGATTGCTGAAAAGAGGCCAACAGTGCACAGTTCGAGTTTTGGGCGAGTCATAAAACCTTCCATGATTTCCGGAGCTTATGAACGGGCATGAAGCAGCCAGTTCCCGGATATGGCTATTCACCCTGGTAAGATGCCGGCAGCTCTTGGATCGTGGCGTCAAACAGGCACCGCTGAACAAGCGGAGTAGACGGGGATTAAGGCGGCCCACGGTGTACCTCCGTCTATGCACATTTTCTGGAACGGTGGGTTGTTTTATGGCAGACTCAGCCGTCCGCCGACCGGCGCTGGTCGGTTATTCCGGAGTGGCTTCTTTCAATGGCAAAACTTTATTTCAGATACGGTACGGTCGGTAGCGCGAAGACCCTCAACTTACTAGCTGTTGCCCACTCCTACGATCAACAAGACAAGCGCGTCCTAGTCATGAAACCGGCCCTCGACACCCGGTTTGGTATCGGTTTGGTCAAGTCACGGGCTGGTTTGATGAGGGATGCAGATATCCTGTTAGAGCCAGATACGACCCTTGAAAAAAGCCGATTTGAGGGAATTTCGTGCATTTTAATCGATGAAGCTCAATTCCTAAGCAGGTCGGTAGTTGACCAACTTCGTACTATTGCTACCGAACTTGATATCCCGGTTATTTGCTACGGACTACGCTCAGATTTCAGGACAGACCTTTTTGAGGGTGCTCAGCGACTCTTCGAGTTGGCCGACGAGATCGCTGAGATCAAGACTACCTGCTTCTTTTGCAACAGCCGCGCCCTCTTTAATCTTAAACTCCTCAACGGCCTGCCGACCTTGGAGGGCCCCTCTATTGAGCTTGGGGCCGAGGAACGCTACCTCCCGGCATGCGCTGGGTGTTACGCGGAGAAGCTCAAGCTTCGGTCGGCCGCCAACACCACCGATCGAGCTGCATAACGGCATATCACCACTCAAAACGCCAACTATTCGGATAAATCAGGCGCTATCTGCCTGAGTGGGATCATCTAATGGGTGCAAACTTACTCTTCTGTTTCCACGAAGTGTGGGGCACATGCTTCCCCAGTGAAGCGTAACGGTTTATAACCCCTGTTGTATTTTGAAGACTAGGAGTTCGTGATCATGAAAGTTGAGATGTTGATGCCACAGATGGGCGAGTCGATTGCAGAAGCCACCATCGCTAAGTGGCGCAAGAAGCCCGGTGAGGCAGTACAGAAGGATGAAGTTATCCTTGAGATCTCAACTGACAAAGTTGATTCAGAGATCCCTGCTCCAGCAGCTGGAGTAATAGCTGAGCTACTCTTTAATGAGGGCGACGTTGTTCCGGTCAAAACGAAGATCGCTGTGATCGATACAGAGGGCGCTGCCGGTGCTCCATCAACGAACGGAGCCTCCTCGAAGAATGGCGCTGCCGCGCATGCAGCTCCAGCTCCTGCTGCACCAGCCCCAGTTACAGAAGCTCCTACTGCCAAGGCAGCTGAGAAGGAAGAGAGCGGTCGCTACTATTCACCACTAGTGAAAGGACTCGCAGAAACTCATGGTGTGAATCTCTCGGACCTCGATTCAATCTCTGGCTCTGGCCAAGGTGGCCGTGTAACCAAGGAAGACTTCATGAAGTTCGTGGAGACGCGTAGCGCGAAGCCATCGGCGCCAGTAAGCACTCCGAGTGCTCCAGCAGCGCGACCAACACCGACACCAGGCCCGAGCTCCTCTGATTGGGGTGCGGATGGAACTCGCGTTGTGACGATGGACGCGATGCGACAGGCCATTGCTGACCATATGGTGCGCTCGAAACACACATCGCCGCATGTGTATTCGATTCAAGAAGTGGATGTGACAAACATCGCCAATTGGCGCGCAAAGCACAAATCCGCCTTCGAGAAGAGCGAGGGTTTCAGCCTCAGCTTTACTCCCTTCTTCCTTGAGGCTACAGCGAAGGCACTTGAGCAGTTCCCGTTCGTTAATTCTTCGATTGATGGGAAGCGAATCATCGTGAAGAAGCACGTTAATCTCGGCTGCGCCGTGGCGCTTGGAAACTCGGGACTGATCGTGCCGGTAATCAAAAAAGCCGAAGAGAAAAACCTCGTGGGGCTTGCTCGTTCGCTCAATGATCTAGCGGCTCGCGCTCGCAATAAGAAGCTCCTTCCAGACGATGTTGCTGGTGGAACGTTTACGGTCACAAACCCTGGGGTATTCGGTACCATCATCGGCACGCCAATCATCAATCAACCGCAGGTTGCTATATTGTGCCTTGGTGCAATTAAGAAGCGGCCGGTAGTTATTGATGACATGATTGCGATCCGTCAGATCTGTTACCTCACGCTGTCGTACGATCACCGCATCGTAGACGGCTCGCTTGGTGGCCAGTTCCTCGCATTCATCCGGGATTACCTTGAGAACTGGGATATGAATCGCTCGCTCTAATCTCGAAGCTCATGCGAGTTATCGGTGGAACAGCGAAGGGGCGTCTTCTAAAATCAGTGCCTGGTGATTCAACCCGACCGATACTCGATCGCGTGAAAGCTCCACTGTTCGATATCCTACGGCCATGCCTGCCCGGAATGTCGATGTTGGATCTCTTTGGGGGAACGGGGGCGGTGGGAATAGAGGCCTTAAGCCAGGGAGCCGAACACTGCGTTTTTCTCGATACAAACGCCAGGGCGGTTGCGACAATCAAGGATAACCTCGCAACCGCAACCCTTACGGAGAAAGCAGAGGTTCGTCACACAGATGCATTTGTATACCTACGCAACACCGCTAAAAGCTTTAATCTGATCTTCGTAGCCCCCCCGCAGTACAAAGGGATCTGGATTGAAGCGATGCGGATCATAGCAGAGCGACCACACTTGATTGCAGACGACGGGCAGATCATCGTTCAGATCGACCCGAAGGAATACGAGGAGCTAGAACTTACAAGCTTTCGAGAAGTGCGACAGAAGCGTTACGGCAACACAATCCTTGTGTTCTACGCAAAAACTCAAGCGGCTTCGACGAACTAATCCGGTGCTTGTTGGCAGTGCGTGCGAGCCGCGCGCAGAAAACTTCCACAGGAAAGAACCACCTCAAATCGGAAATGCGACAGGCCTACTCAGAGACCCTTGCGGCTGGCGTATGCGACGGCCTGTTGCAGGTCTTCCTCTGTATCAACCTCGATCGACGGCTCGACTGCATCGCGGGGAACGATGTGTACTTTGATCGAGATCCCATGCGCAAGGGCTCTGAGCTGCTCTAACCCCTCACGCTGCTCGGTGAATGCTTTAGGTAGAGTCGCTATCTGCGCGAGCGTTGCTCGCCGAAAGATGTAGAGACCCATATGTTTGTATCCAAGTGGGGTATCTGTTGTTACGCAGGACTCCCCCGGAAAATTTCGCCAATACGGAATCGGCGAGCGTGAAAAGTAGAGCGCCCTTCCCGCCTCACCGAGCGCTATTTTTACAGAGGCAGCTCGCTCATACTCGTCGCGATTCGTTATGGGAGTGCCAATGGTCGCCATACTGAAACCCTGGTCGGATTCAGCCAGAGAGGTAATCACACCATCTATCACCTTCGGATTGACGAAGGGCATATCACCTTGAATATTCGCCACAAAATCAAAGGAAGTTCCATCACGCTCTAAAATTGAACACGCCTCCGCCACCCGGTCCGTCCCAGTTTCATGATCCGGTCGTGTCATCACGTACCGCATTCCCTTGCGCTCACATTGAGCCGCAATCTCCCGATTGTTCGTGGCTACGACGAGGGTTGATACACAAGCGCTTTGGGATGCCTGTAGCCACACCCGTTCTACCAACGTTTTGCCGGCGATATCTTTGAGGGGTTTATCTGGGAAACGGGTGCTCTCCAGACGCACGGGAATAACACCGAGGCACGATATTTTGGACATTACGAGACTCCGTTAACGAAGAATGCTTTAGACGAAATCCTAAGCTTTCACCCATTTCGTAGCAATGCGGGGAAAACAGATTTGGCCAAACCATCAGCTCTATGAGGCGACGAAGGTGTAAACCGGACGCGCACATCCAAGCAAATTAGGTTGCTGTAGCAACATCAGTCAAGGCTGGGCAGAGGCGAGATGCAGCTTGATCTCCTTTGAAGTCTCTCCCAGAAGCATCTCAGCGCACTGCTGCAGCTTGATGTTCAGGTGCCGATGCACCCACCCCTCGATCTCCAAAGGGTTGGTCATCGGAGCCTGCTCAACGAGAACCATCGCATCTGCGGCAAGACTCTGAAGTGATGATTGCCAGAACTGCTTCATGGGCTCCGCTGCATTTCGCAATGACGCCCGCCTCCAAAACGATTCGGGAGCAACTATTCCCGCGGTCAAATTGTCGATTCCCGGAAAATCCTTACAGTGGAGCTCTGCGGTCACATACCGTGTAGATGTGGGCAGGTAAGCGGACACCGAAAATGCACACACATTCAGCACATGTTTGCTCTGTTGCTGAGCGCCGTGAACTAACTGAATCTTGGCCTCACTCTTTGCCAGAGGATGGTCCTTTCTCCCCTCCTGCTGTCCCGCCTGCGCGCTAAAGTCTACTTCACGCAACCAATGGCCTGCCAACAACGAACCCAAACCCACGTCGTTCCCGTCCCTCGGGGGAAATCGAGTATCAACCATGCAAACTCCTCTGAATCCACCAACCCCAGCCCGGTCAGTGATTGCTGTCGAATTACCTCCGGGGAATTGGATGAGACCCGCCACTATAACAAAATGAGAGTGTAAACCAAGGGTGTAAACGCTACCACTTACTGTAAGATCCTGTGGGAATTAGTGGGTATTGAGTACCGATATCGAGCCGTCCTCTCAAGTCCCCCACGTATTTCGGCCGAAAGTCACACTTAGGCAAAAGGGCTTCATATCCCCAGTAGGGGGGGGAGTCGCAGGGCCGATACGAGATTCCTCTACAGGAGATTGTCTTGAGAATTGGGGTGAATTCAAAGGTTGGCTGTGCTCTTGCGCTGCTGGGTTGCTCGCTGCCATTTCTCTGTTTACGAACAGCATCCGCGATTCCCTCCGTATTCGATACAGCTAGCGACTCGCAAATGTTTTCAAACCCCTCTCCAAACACTTTTAAGCGCGCCGTCTCGGACATATCCACCTCGGTTTCGAGGACAGCAAGTGCCGGAGCTCTTAATGCTCTGGGGTCTCCTATGCCTCTCCAGAGCTTCCAGAATACCCTCTCAAACACGGTAATGACCGCAGCCGGGCAAACTGGGGCGCGTATTGGAGCCGCCGTAGGCGGCGCTGTGCTTGGACAGACCGGAGCGCATATTGGAACGGTACTCGGTTCAAGGGTCGGATACAACGCCGGAGCAGCCGTCCTCTCCGGAAATTTATCAAACATCCGAATGCCCTGGAAAGGAGGCAACCCCATACCTGGTGCGATCCTGGGCGGTGTTTTAGGTAACATGCTCTCAAGTGGAAACTTGAAAATTCCCTCCATAAACATCCCAGCGATCGGTGGTGCAGCTAATGGAGCGATCAACTCAGCTCTCAACGGTGCAGCCGGTGGCGCACTCGGCGGGGCTTTCGGCTCTGCGCTCAGTGGTGGCCAGCTGGGGCAAGGAGCTATTCAAGGAGCGATCGGAGGTGCTGCGAGCGGATTAATCGGTAGTGCGCTCGGTGGTGCTGGAATGGGTGCGGGCCTAGGTGCTGGAATAAGTGCAGGCATAGGTGCTGGAATAAGTGCAGGCATAGGTGCTGGAATGGGCATGGGTGCCGTCGGTAGTATGGGTCGTACCGGCCCGGATGGATTTCCATCAAATATTCCGCGTGGGGGCAGGATGCCAAACATGCAAAATCCGATGAACGGCGGTATGACGAATCCATTCGGAGGCATAGGCAATATGTTCGGCCAGACCCTCTTGAACATAATAGTTCAGGCTTTGCTCCAAGCTGTCGGATTGCCCCCATCGTTTGGCATGGGGGGAGGACCCGGAGCGGGCCCAGGGATGTCACCTGGCGGGTTCCCTCAGTCCGCTCCAAAAGGCGTTTTCAATGCGCCAAAAGATGGCTCGGCCCCAATTTCAGGCCCGTTTCAGGCTGCGTTTAACAAGTGTGCTCCTGGATGTAGTTACACCAGCTGGGGCATCTGGGGTGATGAGCGTCATCAAGCTCGTGCCTCGTGCCACAACAGCGGAAGCGCTATCGACATCCATGACGTAACATGCAACGGTCAGACTATTAGTCCGGGTACGAGCGCGTTTGGAAGCTTCGTGCAGTGCATGAGTTCAGATCCCACATTATATGTAATTCATGGTAACGCCCAACATCAGCAACATGCCCATATCGCGCTTCGCAGCTGCGAGCAGGGCGGAATCGGCAAATATCGCACTCGGTGATAGAGCTTTATGAGACGTTTACTTTTCGCCCTCAGCTTCTGTTTTGCGACAATCGGTTATGCAGACCCGTTCCAGGTAAATCTTCAGGACAAGAAGGAATCCTACCAACTCGGTGTCGAAACCAAGCTCGGGACCGTTCACGTTGCGAGCTCTTTTGTGGGCGACCCGTTGGTTTCTCCGGTAACTATTACCGTTTCGATCTCGTGTTCGCGTACAGGCAGAACAAGAGTTGTCGCTAAACTAGATGCATTCGACTACGGTTCATCCCGGGACAGAACGAAACTCTCTCAATTCGACCCCGCAAAACAGATCCTGACGGTATTTTATGTATCAGGCGTCGTAGATGAATCAGGCCGCGTGCAATTTGAGAAAGATCGGACTCATTCATACCAGCTCTCGTCAGCGTGCAACTAGCACTATCTAGCGTGGCAGCTTACTTGCCCCAAAGGATCCAAGAGGACCGGCTCGTGTAGCGGTTAATTTCGAGTTGTCTCTCGAGCATTGCGTGTACTCGGGAAGCTGCCTGCTTGGAAGCATCCTTCACTCCTAAGGTCTTCATCACCTGTTCAGCCATCTCCTCGCGCTTAATTCCGTAGGATTGCTTTACTGCCAGATCCATCGCGGCTATGAGTTCCTCCGTGCTCACCAAGGCGAGGCTTTTAGAATTAGCGGCTCCACGAGTTCGCTGCCGAACTGGCACCACACTGTCCGCCGACCCCGGCTTGTGGAGAAAATCGCCGATTTGCTGTACCAATTTCCTGTCTACTGCCGCCTTTAAGCCCACTGCGAATTTCTCCTCAAGCTGCGAGCAACTCCGACTTCCATTCAATAAGCGATTCAATACCTCGTCGCGATGAATAGGAGCTTCCACGCCCACTACGTCAGCAAGAACCTTGGCAACAACATTCGGCTGAGCATTCTGTAGCGAGAGTGTTGCCGGCCAATTCGGTTTACACTCCGTGTAAGGAATCACCACGTAAGAACTTTGTAGGAGAGGAGTGGTGCTACGACTGACCGTCTCCCTCTTGGTCGGCTGTATTGCCTCAGGCGTCATTTCATTCACTGACTGCGGGTCTTTGTCTAACTCCTCTTGCAGAATGCTTAGAATTTTATCCACAACACTCTGACGGTCGGTCATCAAGTCCCGGGTCCACACCGGCACAATCCGCCACCCTCGCTGGCGCAGCTCAGCTGGCATCCAGGTCAGACGCTCCGTCTTTAGACCACCAGCATGAGCCCTCGTATCTTGCGCTCCATCAAATAGTATCCCTGCGATGTACCTGTCCGGCACCTGCTCACTGCGCACGGCAAGATCCACAACAACTCCGTCTCGGCCTACGTTCGTGTCTACGACATAGCCGTGTCGCTCCAGAGCCATACGCATAAGCTCCTGAGCAGCGGTTTCTCTTCTTGCTCCGGTCGCCACCGCTGACGCATGCTCCTGTCTATCGCGCGCAGCCTCTAAATATCGTCGCAAGTGTTGCACTCCGAGCGGCTTATCGTCTCCGCCAAGTTGCTCCGGTTCAATCGACGAGAATATTCTGCACTCCCAGCGCGCCCGCGTCATCAAGACATTTAAACGACGCTCTCCACCCGCCTCGGCCAAAGGCCCAAAATTAAATGTGAACCTTCCCTGCTCATCTTTTCCGAATCCAACGCTTACAAATATCGAATCACGCTCATCACCCTGCACATTCTCTAAACTGCGAATAAAGAGGGGTTGTTGGCCATGGGGATCAAGCAGCACCCGCTTCCATCCCGATGTATCATCGAGCTGTGCAAGCTCCCTGCTGAGAAGCTTTTGAATTAATTGAGCCTGATTCTTGTTGAACGCAACTACCCCAAGGGTTCGATTAGGATAGGTGCGCGCATGTTCGATAACCGCTTCTACAACGGCCTCTGCCTCTGCCTGATTCGTCGTTGATTTACCACGAGCATATACACCGTTCTCGATTTTCCTGTACGTCAGCCCCTCATCTTTGGCCCCCACTCGTGGAGATGGAAATGCCAAGAGTTCTTCGTGATAGAGGAGCTTGCTTGCCAGGCTAATAAGACTGGGATCCATACTACGCCGATGGTGCCTAAGCATCACTTTGCCGATCCCCGCCTGGCTGGCAAGCGCGAGAATACTCTCCACATCTGCGCGACTCGAAGGCGCAGTACCGTTCGCTTTAGACTCAAAACTCCGTGAAGGAGGCATCTGATTGAGGTCGCCTACTATGACTGCTTGACGCGCCCGACCTAGCAGGCCTAGTGCGTCACCTGGCCTCATCTGGCTCGCCTCATCAATGATCACCACATCAAAGTCGACTGGTGCATCTGGAGAAATGAATCGAGCAACCGAAGCAGGGCTCGCCATGACTATCGGTTTAACGGCTTGCACCGCAGCACCTGCTTCCTGAAACAGGGTACGGATGGGTAGGTGGCTGCCACGCTTGCTAATCTCTTTTCCGAGAACTTCTGCCTGCCCGATCGAGAGACTGGTTGGGAGTCGCCTAAAATGTTCCAAGGCAATCGTCTGGGCATTTGCAGCAAAGAGCTCCTGCGCTGCATACATGTATTCACGGATCAGCTTCGTGATTTCCTGGGCGCCAGACTGCAGGGAGGTGCTTCTGTTCCATTGCTCCTCGATAACCTTGCCCAACCAGGCTTGTTTGATTGATGCTGTCAGCCCTGAAACCCCGCAGCCCCACAATCGCACGTCATCCTTCGTGATCTTTACTCCAAGCTCCCGCAGTTTAGCCAACACGCGATTTATCCTGACCACTGTATTGAGATCGCCATACCGTGAAGCAAGCTCGCCGCATCGCTCAACCGAGTAGGCGACAGAACTAGCCTGGATG
This sequence comes from Bdellovibrionota bacterium, assembly GCA_044344945.1. Classification (GTDB taxonomy): domain Bacteria; phylum Bdellovibrionota_C; class UBA2361; order UBA2361; family OMII01; genus OMII01. Next base: position 20,766 of record JBIJBZ010000005.1, read on the forward strand.
GCACTGACCTCCACATCCGGGTTAAGGCCTCCAGTATCCGCGCATTTCCTCACTTCCTCCTCGATATTCACAAGGGCTTTTTCCGCCGTTTGCCCCGATTTATACACGGCCTCCCGCCCTGAGCTATCCTGCGCATGCATGAAATTAACGAGTTCCTGGAAGCAACCAGATTTGCCGTGCTTGGCGAGAAACCGGCTACTAAAATTGACAATGGAAGAGAGGGTTGAAAGATCCTCTTTTGCCCCATGCAATTCAGCGTGTTCAAAGAGGCTCTGCCTATCGGGCGATTCCATAGCCTCCTTAATTCTCTGAAATAGATCTATATCCTTCAATGCCTCCGCCCACTCCGTCGGTGCTGGACACTTCCCTTGTTGGTACAGCCTCTGAACCGAGCGCTTAATGCGCCACATGGATGGCGATAATAGCTGGAGCAACTTCGAGGCATGGGGGTCTAATAACTTGGCAACTCCCTGCTGGAGAGCCTCAACATCAGAGCAAACCCAAGCCTCCTCACGTAGACGCTCCCCCCACTTCTCCTTGAGAATTCCTTGCGCCTCTAGCAGTTTCCCGTACTCCGCCAGCTTGTGCAATCGCTTGGCCCATTCATCGTGCCGCGAGGAAACCAGGACTGCGCCACCCATAGCCCCCTCAACAGCACCTAATTCCCGCAGCGCGAGTACCACCTGCTGTAATGCGGCGATACTACTGTCAGCGGAAATCTTGATTTCTTCGCAAAAAGACGCAAGCTCCCTCTGACATGCGTGCAGCCGCGCCAGACTTGCATTGAGAGCATTCCGAGCACTCCCCTTCTTGTGTTCTAACACCTCTGTATCAGCATTCGAGTCAAAGAGCGGATTCTGCTCAATACCACTGGCACCCTTTAACAGCGAGGCCAATGAATCACTCAACGCGATACACCTCTCATACTTTTCACCGGATAGCGCCTCCACACCACGATCGGAGAGATCCAGCGACGCAACTCCGGGAGTCGCAGCCAAACGGCTCATCTCCCCGATCGCCTCATGCAGCGAAACACCTCGATCTCCGATCGGACTCGAAACAAGGTTCTCATGATTTGCAATTTTATTCTCAAGCATTGCCATCCTGCGCTTAACAGCGCCAAGATCAACCTTTTGTGGGGTTCCTTGGTGGAGCGCCCGATTGATACTCTCAATGATGAGACTCCGGGACAGATCCTCTGCGTGCAGATTCAATACCTGATCTCCCAGACCCACTCTCTCAAGCTTTTCGACTATCACCGCCACAGCCGCGGCTTTCTCCGAGACCACCAGGAGTTTTTTACCTTTGGCACGCAAGCCACCGATGATGTTCGTGATAGTCTGGGACTTCCCCGTTCCAGGGGGCCCTTGTATGACGAGATTTTCTCCCCAGACAGCGCGGTAGATTGCATCGATCTGAGAGCCATCTGCTTCAAACACCAAAGGAATGTCGATCAAACTTTTTACCTCGGAGTTGAAGCTTGGCCCGGTACCTGGCGCAGCAGCCCCGCCAAAAATACAGCTTACAACCGGATTCTCCTCAAGCTTCTTGCCCTCAGGCCAGCGATTGGAATCGAGGTCTCTGTGCAGGAGAACGCGGTCAAAGGAGAGTGTTGCCAACGCGGAGGAAGTGCCGTCGATAGATATATCGTGCAGCCCCACTGCGTTCCGCACCGCTCCTAGATACGCGGCAAAGGAGAATACCTGGTCTGCGGAGATCTCAGGAAGGTCGATGTCGAATTGACTCTTAAGCATCACCGCCAAAGCTTCATTTCGCTCAAGTGGAAGATCCGCTTTTTTGAGCCGATATGCGGAGCCTCTTCTCTGCTCAAGACTCACCGGTATAGTGACGAGCGGAGAGCGCATCTGCTTCCCCTTGTCATCTTTCCAATTGAGGAAGCCCAACACTAGATAGAGGGAGTGAACTCCCTTATCGTCTCGATCGCGATGCGCTTGATTTTTCAAGCTTGTAAGGTTGCTCTTGAGAGCCGTCTCGGTATCGCTAGTCGCTATCGTGTCACCTGCCAACGCATCGGCATCCAGAGCACTATCTCGACCATCACCTGGAGACTCTTTAACGACCGCCGAGGCGACATCTCGCTCTGAACTATCCGTTAGCTCCGAGGTAATATCCGCTCCCTCAGCAAGGGCTTCAGCTGAACTCTTCGCCTCTTGACTGAAATCGTCTCGGTTTACTGCAGTAAGATGGATATCCGCGGTTTCTGATTCAGGCGAGTCTACTCCCAGACAGTCCTCGGTAGCCGGATCGGTTTCATTACGATCCAGGGGCTGCAATGCAGGCTGCGCAGTGTTTTGATCCTTTGGCGCTTTGGTACCTCGCAACACCAATCCGCGCCCGTTTGCATTGAGCCGCTCTAGAAGCAAGTGTGGCTTGTTACCATTGAGATTGACCACAAAGGGACTGCTTTCCCTAAGATTGATCAAACGGTTGCGACTACTGGTAGCCAAGATGTTGGTACGAATCGCTGCGAGCTCCTGCTCAAGTTTAGAGACAGGCGCCTCTCGCGGCTTCCTCTCTGAAATACTATTTGGAGACACCGTCGTAACGTGGTCTGGACTAATGATCGATGAAGGACCGCACGACTCACCATCGTTGACTTGCTTCAATAACTGCATAATCGGCTCTTTCACCTCTTGGGCAGATCTCCCCGTACATCTGAAAGACGGGCACCCGTTCACGGACGAGATAGTAAACCGCTTCGTATGCTCACACAGGGCGGAAGAGGTTTCAGATATGGAGGTAGAAAGGGACCGAGCGGGGTTACCGTTGATGATAGACCCGAGAACCCGGAGGAACGCTCTCAGTAATCCAGACGTTACCGCCGACTATGCTGCCAGCACCGATAACGGTATTCCCCCCAAGAATCGTCGCGTTGGCGTATATGACCACACCACGTTCAATAGTCGGGTGTCGCTTTGTATTAGCCATTTCCTTAGCAACACTGAGCGCACCCAGCGTTACCCCCTGATACATCTTCACATTATCTTCGATAACGGTACTCTCACCGACCACGATGCCGGTCCCGTGATCAATAACGAACGAGGCCCCTATCGTTGCGCCAGGATGAATATCGATTCCTGTTAGACTATGCGCGTATTCCGAAACCATGCGCGGAACCATCGGCACCTTGCGCTGATACAACCAATGCGCGATACGATATACACAGATAGCAAAGAAACCCGGATACGCGACTACTACTTCGTTCACACTTGCTGCTGCTGGATCGCCCCGATAGATAGCCTGGGCATCCGCAAGGAGTCGTTCGTGTAGGACTGGAAGCTCCTCAATCAAAGCCCGCTCCACTTCCCCGCACTCGACTGAATTCGCCAGAACAGGCGCACAAAGCTCTCGGATGTTCACTCCTACTTCGTCGATCTTGCGTGAGATGGTCGTTGCATCTAGGCCTCCCGCTCCAGAGAGTTGTGGAAAGAGCAAAACCAAGACCCCCTCAACGAAGCTCGGCACCTGCTTCGGATTTGGAGAGGCACACGACAGCCCCGTGTGCAGTTCAACCAAACGCTCGACAACCCGCTTTTTGTCAAAGGCCATAACAAGTCCTTACTCGATATATTGATAGCTAAAGTTTACCGGTTACTACAGATCCCGTCTACAATCCGAACGCAGGATCGCTGGCGAGCCAGCCAAACGGTCCCCTCGCTATCTTATTTACTCTGCCTGCCCTACCATTAATTGATGTTGTGTGCGCTAGCTTCTATCATCGTAAGTCCACTCTCGGGAATACCAGACGGGCTAATTGTTCAGGCCGAAAAGTTGTGAAATGAAGGTACGAGACCAACTCCAGCATGTGTTTCAGCTCACCAAAGATCCCCGTCCGCTAGAGGGACTACGGATGCCGGCAGGCTCATTTGACCCAGCGACGGTGCAAGACCTCGCACTCGAAGGCCTCGTAGAATTCGACACGCGAACCGGCATCCTCTTCCAGACCTGGGAGGAGTGGGACCTCGTTCTAACCGACCAGGGGCGAGCCATTCTTACCCCTAAAAGCTAGCGGCAACGGTAAAGGGGTGAAACCCGGGCCGATTTGGGGTACAACCCGGGTGCGCCACCAGCAAATTACGGAGAGAGACTATGACCACACTAGGTACACCACTATCGCCATCTGCAATTCGGGTCCTGATGCTGGGCTGCGGAGAGCTTGGGAAGGAGGTTGCAATCGAGCTGCAACGGTTCGGAGTAGAGGTGATCGCCGTTGATCGTTATCCCAATGCTCCAGCTATGCAGGTCGCCCACCGCTCGCATGTAATCTCGATGCTCGATGCTGAGGCACTACGAGGTGTGATTGAGGCAGAGAAGCCTCACCTGGTAGTCCCGGAGATCGAAGCGATTGCAACTGATGCATTGGTGGAGCTAGAGAAGGCAGGAACGCGAGTTATTCCTACCGCGAAGGCCGCGAAGCTTACGATGAATCGCGAAGGAATTCGGCGCCTCGCCGCAGAAGAACTCGGATTGCCAACATCTCCTTACAAATTCGTTGACAGTGAGGCGGAGCTTCGCGCAGCCGTCTCGTCAATCGGATTTCCGTGCGTAGTAAAACCGGTCATGAGCTCATCCGGAAAGGGACAAAGCGTTGCCAGAAGCGAAGCAGACATTGCTGCGAGCTGGGAATACGCGCAATCTGGCGGACGTGCTGGGCGCGGACGTGTAATCGTCGAGGGATTTATCGACTTTGATTATGAGATCACCCTTCTCACCGTGCGTCATCGAGGAGGCACCTCTTTTTGCGATCCCATCGGACACCTTCAGGTTGATGGCGACTACCGGGAATCGTGGCAACCGCACCCGATGTCCCCAAAAGCGCTCGCCGAATCGCAACGGGTTGCTGCCGCCGTCACTGAGGGGCTGGGTGGATACGGCATCTTCGGTGTAGAGCTCTTTATTAAGGGCGACGCGGTATACTTTAGCGAGGTCTCCCCTCGACCTCATGATACAGGACTTGTGACCCTTATCTCACAGGAGCTCTCTGAGTTTGCGTTGCACGCGCGCGCCATCCTCGGACTTCCAATTCCAGAGATACGACAGTATGGACCGAGCGCTTCCGTAGCACTCCTAGTGGATGGCGACTCATCCGATATCACCTACCCCTCAGTCGAGAAGATCCTTGAGGAGCCGGGAACAGGACTCCGACTCTTCGGAAAGCCCGAAGTTAGAGGGCATCGACGCATGGGAGTGGTATTGGCACGTGCGGAGGAAGGGATTGAGGAAGCTCGGGCAAAGGCACGGCGTGCTGCTGGTGCTTTCCGGTATGAATTGCGGTAATCGCCGGAGCTTCCCGTGCGAGCCATGGATGTATCGGCGCGGCAAATCCCTCCCCGACTCCTCAAAACTGAGCTCGGTTGTAAAGTATCAGCACCCTTTTTTCGGGAGATTTTTGAGGATCTCCGAGGCCGACAACTCGGCCGCCTCCAGCCACCCCTTATTACGAACCACATGCTGATAGAGGACTTTTGAAGGATCACTACGAGCGGGAGTCAACGACAATACATGCTCAATTTGGCCCCCTCTCAGGCGCTGAGATTGAAGACAGAAAAATAACCTCTCTCGCTCTTCAGGTTTCATCGGGTCGCGTTTCTCATCACGTTTTATCGGCTCTAATTTCATAAGCTCGAATTCAAGACGACGAAGGTGCGGAACTAGTTTGGATTTACCAACATTTTTCCCCTGTCCGGGATAGCTACCACCACATAACTTTGCAAATTGTATGCGATGCACATGCGTCAACTCTGCGGGATCCATCTCGCCTCGGAGCCCTCGGTGAAAGCGCTGGGAAATAAAGAGTTGCCCATCGACGCACCATACACTCTCCGCCAGCCCTCCCGGACGAATTTTGGAAACGCGGGAAGCCTGCATCGAAAGGCTGCCTGAAACGATAGCTAGCTGGATTAACTCATCGACGAAAGAAGCACGGTTCTTCAGGAGCCACTTTCCGGCGCTCCGCAGGTCTGCTGATATTCCGATACAATTGGAAAATATAAGGCTGGACAGTATCGGCAAAAATTGTTCGGGCTCCGAATCAATTCGACCTATGATGTACTCGACTACTTGACGCGGCAAACGACCCGCATCGCGACAATCGGCGATTAATGACCGAAGCATCGGTAGTGAGACATTTCCAGCCTGCGAGATCTCTTTAAGAGCCCCATCGATCAGTGGGGAATACTTCGTAATCCCTTTACGCCGAAGCCGCTGCGAATCTCGCGATGAGGCCTGTGAAATAAACCCCTCTATCTCCACCGGGTCATACAATGGCGACTCGCCTTGTGCGAAGCGCACTAACTGTTGAAGATTGATGCAGTCGACGAATTCCCGCAGCGGTGCCGAGACCCGCGAGTAGGCACCCAGATGGAGTCCTGCATGCGGAATCGGAGTCGAAGAGTATTCGCGGCGATGGAGAAGTCGAATGCGACAGTTGTTCGCATCGAGCAGATACTGGTCGATATCTTCCCGTAGCTTTTTTCGACCCACTTTTAACTCCTCGCTGAGAAGTCGACGAACTTCGGGATTGGCCTCCGCGCACCCCTGATAGATCAGGGGGACGTTGTGAGAGGCCGCGAGCCTCGCGACTCCTTCGAGCACTTTATTTGTTATCTCCTGAATCGCGATCCGCCCCAAAACCTCTACCGGCTCGTATAACTCCCACGAACCATCCGGCTGCAGTAGAAGCCCCTGCGTAACATCCGCAAACACGACATCTCCGCGCTGTCGCCGCGATTGATAGAGTGCAACCCCAAGCTGCGCGATGCTATACATCGCGACATCGAGATCCGACTCACCGGTCTGCCTCTGTGCCACGGATGTCATCACGCGATACGGTAGTAGTGAAACTCGCACATCTAACTCACAGGAGACCCTACACGATACTACCTGCAACTCCGGACCAAGAAGTTCAACCGTTATGACGAGGGATGGCGTCGGCTGGCCGTCGACGTACCCACACGATACATCACCGCCCAATCGTTTGGCATGCTGCTCCCAGAGAATGCGATCCCACTCTGCACGAGATGGGACCTTGCCGAATTCAAAATCTGACAAAAGGCCGGTGGTGCTTGGATCAACCACTGCCAAGGATACACGGTAACCTCCGGAGATACGCTCCACCGCCAGAGCATTTTCATGCCGCACAGCCGCCTCGCCATCAAGCGCAACAAAGGGAGCGCTGGACAGGACCGGCGCGCGCTCTGTCACCTCGCTCTCGGGCGCAGAGAATGGGTGACTTACATCTCGCTCGGGCTTATTCATAGTAGGTCAGGGCATAACGTGGGCTCCCCAGTCTACCAAAGGTTGGTTCGCAAGGGGATAGCATAGATTAGGGCTGTTCAGATCCGAAACCGACTAGTTTTAGCTTAAACCGGTTCTAATCAGATCAGTTACGTGGCGCCACGTTCCGGATCCTCGCTCGATGGGGCAAGAAAACAGCTGCTGGCGGCCCCTGGAGCGGGAATCGGCGCCGGATACAGGGAGGGTCGTTCGTGTAACGAGGGTAATCCGCACGACCTCTCCCGACTCACCAAGAGATATCTCAAAACACTTACCGAACGATGATAGCGGATAGAACTCTGCCCATGTTGCCCTACCGTTTGTGCGCTCGTAAAATAAGGTGCCCGTTGAGAGGCTGTGTCGAAAGAGCCCATCTACTTTAGCGGTGCTCACCAGCGATGACAGTGGATGTGCGGTTGTTGCTTCAGTAGCTTTCGGCGTTGCGTCTGCAGTAGTCATCAGAAAATCCCTCCCAACAAATACCCGTGGATACGCGCGACTTCAGCACATACAGTACCGCGTGTAGACCTTTCAGTTCTGATTAGCACTTTGGATCCTCCGAGTCACAGGTCACACAACCTTACGCCCAATACCTCCTGTAGGCGCGTTAGGGGGAGCGAATCTCGCAGATCCATATCGCCGCCCACAAACGAGAGTACAACATCGAGGCTAAGTCCCGTCCTTTCAGCTATCTGCTCGCATACCACCAACTCAGAGGTCTCTTGTGCCTTCGAGATAGCTAGGACCCGAGCCGCCACTACCTCCGAGATAGCTTCTTGAGACTCCGGTTCGCCACCCAATAACGTATCGATTAGATTGCCGGGAATATGGGTAAGACCCTGGAATAGATCGACACTATCCCCCTTTTGGCGGGAAGAGGCGCGTGCAACCTGCTGCGTATTAATCGGTGTATTCATCTATGGAAGGAAGTGTCTCCCTTGCGAGAGGTGAAGTCAAAGCAAACTTGTGGTTAGATTGGCGAGAAAATTGATTGGCCCGCATTTTTCATGAAACTGCGTGGCGAGAGCGCCGAAAGTGGTGATTGTTCGGGCCCGAAGGGCGAATTCAACTAAGTATCTGCAGGGCGGAATCGTATCGAGATACCTTCCGGTCTGAATGTAGTATTTGGGGCCGAAAAAGCACCATTATCGGCGCTCGCAGTAGCAGGCTTCATGAAATATGCGGGCCCGAAGGGCGATTTCAACAAAGTATCTTCAGGGCGGAATCGTATCGAGATACCTTCCGGTCTGAGATAGTATTCTGGGACCGAAGAAGTACCATTATCGGCGCTCGCAGTAGCAGGCTTCATGAAATATGCGGGCCCGAAGGGCGATTTCAACAAAGTATCTTCAGGGCGGAATCGTATCGAGATACCTTCCGGTCTGAGATAGTATTCTGGGACCGAAGAAGTACCATTATCGGCGCTCGCAGTAGCAGGCTTCATGAAATATGCGGGCTAAGCCCGCATTCGAGCCCTATTCACTCGGGCAGGGAGCGCTGGGACTGTAAATACTATCGCAGTACCCTCTGACTCGCGGCTTAGAATCTTGAGCTCGCCACCATGGAGCCGCGCGATAGAAGCGGCGATAGAGAGCCCCAAACCTGATCCCGGCGCAGTTTGCGCAGCTCCTGCGCCACGGAAGAATGCCTTGCCTACCTTGTCGAGCTCCGACTTGGGTATACCTATTCCCGAATCAACAACGGTAATTCGCACCGAAGTTGACGCATTGGCGATTTCGACTCGGATACGCCCTCCCTCTGGCGTGTATCGAATTGCGTTCTCTAGAAGATTACGCACAAGCCGCTCCAGAAGCTCAACATTTCCCAAACAGATCGGGAGAACGGGAGCCACCTCGCTCTCGACCCGCAGCCTCTTGGCATCAGACGCCGGCTTCAATGAAATCAAAACATCCATGATCAGGTCGGTAATATCGAGGGGCTCATGAGAGATCGCCTGTTCGCTCGCCTCAAGTTTCGAGAGGTGATGGACATCGTTAATCAGACTTGTTGCAGAGCGGGTGCTCTTGAGCGCTACTTTCATAAAACGCTCCCTCTCCTGTGGAGTCAAACGATCCCCCCTCTCCAGGATCGTCTCCAGGTACCCTTGAATTGCACCAAGGGGACTTCGAAGATCATGCGAAATGGCTGCAAGCTTGGCGTTGATAGAATGATAGTGCGCATAGATCCCTCCCATCAGGAGCCCCGCGACAACAAGACCACCGACCGACATCAGAACTGCCGTCAAGGCGCCTAGTTTGAAGCCCAAAAAGGTATAGGTTCTCGAAATACGAGAAGCTGGGGAGAGCACAACATACACGAACGCTGCACTACTTCTAAAGCGGAGCGGAGCAACTGAGATCGGGTTTCTCGATGTAATATGATGCGGATCGTCACCCAGGATGGCACCCATAGTATTACTTCGAGCGAGCGCCTCTTTGATCGGGTGCACATCAACAAAAGGCAGCGTAGGACGGCCGTAGCTTGTCGGCGAAACGCGAACAATTCCCCTAGCATCAACGAGGTACAGGCGCACGGCGGGACTTAGCATCGCCAAATCCTGTAATTTCTTCTCAACCTCAGACATCTCGGCTTGCTCTCCAAAGATCCGAAGCCGGTCTGCAAAAAGCTTGGCGATATCTCTGTTCGCTGCCGATTCCGCGTCGGTCACCGCGCTGCGCGAAAGCTGCACCGTCGACCAGGTCTGAATCGCGATTAAACCAACACCGAGTAGAGCAACTCCAATCAGCGCCGGTAGCGACACAAAATGCGAGATCCGTCGAATACCCCCAACCGTACAACTCACAAGGGAATACAGGGAGGAGAGGAGCCGCTTCATGCCGCTACCCTCTGCGGCTTCACCTCAGAGCCAACGAAACGATATCCAACACCCCAAACTGTTTGAATGTAGAACGGCGATGCAGGTGATTCCTCGATTTTCGCACGCAGTCGGTTGATATGCGTATTCACGGTGTGCTCATACACCGAAGAGGTATATCCCCATACCCGATTGAGGAGCTGCTCTCGAGTAAAAGCGCGCCCGGCGTTCTTTGCTAGAAAGAGGAGGAGATCAAACTCAGTACTCGTTAGGTCGATTACCTTTCCGTGAAGTTGAACAGTTCGACTTCCGGAATCAATTGCAAGTCCATGCGTATTGATCGGCGCGTCTCCGACCTCTATCATCGCTCGGCTGCGGCGACACAAGGCGTTAGCACGTGCAACGATCTCTCGGGAACCAAACGGCTTTGTTACGTAATCGTCCGCACCTAGCTCCAGACCAAGTACTTTATCAACCTCTTCGCCACGCGAAGTAAGCATCATAATTGGAGTTGAAGGGTCTGCTTTGCGGAGCTCTCGGCAGATCTCAAGTCCATTTTTACCCGGCAACACCACATCTAAAATTACGAGATCGTATCTTTGGAGGCGCCCCAGCTCAAGGCCCTTGATGCCATCCGAAGCGGACGTAACGTGAAAACCGGCGGCACTGAGATGGAGCGAGAGTAGCTCCGAGGCAGCTGGATCATCTTCAACGATTAGAACCTTATTCATATACAAACCTGATCGAAAACGGAGACAGTATGATTAACGTCTGGGGGGGCTATGCGAGCCATAGCGAAAGGCGTTGCATATCGACAATTATTGTCATCATCGGACCAACGGTGTTGCAGCTAACCTTGCTGACTCCTCGGCCCCTACGAATTTCTCGTAGGGGCCGCCTGCCGAGAGGACTTTACTTCTTTGGTGTAGCAGTTGGTCTTGGAGTTGGCGTTGCGGTCGGGGTCTTCACTGGCTGAACACTTGCAGCAACATCAGCACACCCTAGTATCCTCCGAGCAAGATAACTGCCTGACCCGAGTCGAATCCCTTCAAAGGTAAACTCAAGCCCAAGCTTGCTTGAAACTCCTTGCTGGAGCCCCTGAATCCGCTCCATGCAGATCATGTGAAGCGTGCTTAGTTTTGCCGCCTTTCCCGGTAGAACCAAAGCTATCTGCGATACCGAACCAAGTGACTGCACCTTACCGTCTGAGCCAACCTGGTACTGCGTACCGGAGCCCATCACAATCATCTCAACACCCCCTGTCTTTACCGGTCGAGCGCTCGAATTATGCGCGGCAGACCCGATGCTGGCGATCTTTGAGAGTACAGTTTTAATCTCTTCCGCATGGAGCACTGTCGGCGCTCCAAGTCTAAAAAGCATAGCCGTAATAACAGTAACCTGTGCGAACATTGAGTTAATTTTCATAAAAACCTCCAAGAAAAAAACAACTCAGTCAATACACACAGGAGATATGCTCCCGGCAGTTCCGGATTCGGTCGCGAAACGATCACGAATGTGTAACAAAACGATGGGACCTAACCCGCATATTTCATGAAGCCTGCTACTGCGAGCGCCGATAATGGTGCCTCCTGCCCAAAGACCTCGACATATCAAGCCCTTATCGAGTTTGTGGTATGAATGCTGCGCAGTCTCAAGTGGCGAATACACAACATTCGTCATAGAGCGGTGAGTCGCTAGCTTTTTTCTACCTTTAAGCGCACGGCGAAAGGATCTATTTTACCGCCAGTATAGAATAGGAGCGTACTCACCATGGGTATTCACCTTGCAAAGCAATCGCAAAGACCCCTCAGTCCTGACCCTTCATCTAGTCCTACCAATTCTGCGTACGCGCGCGTTCGAGATCTTTGGCGGCATTCCCCAGAGAACGGCTCCATAGCCTTGCACGAATTTCTGACCTCATCTGAAGAAGAGGTCCCTATCCATTACGACCAACTCGTCCAGCTTCTCGGGGGCGGTCAATTTGATCAATCTCCTTTTGGTGCCTGGGTATTCGAGCAAGCGGCTCGGGCATTGAGCGGGATTCCAGCGGATACGTGTGCCGGGCATAACACCGAATACTCGCATGCGGTCAAATATCTCTTCCAGGGCGCATGCGCCCAGCCAATGCCACATCGATCACTACTGGATGAATCACACAACCTCCCCTTGGCAGAGCGACTGGTAGACATCAGCGTTAGCTTCTGTGAACAGTCACACTCACTCGGAACAGCTCTGATTTCAATCCGGGGAATCATCGCGAGCAACATACGAGCCTGGGCCTCCTCTCGTGACATCAGTACGTTCCTCTTTCACCCGCGCAGCCTTGCGTCCCCTGAATTTCTGACGCTTGTGGAACATGCTCGGCTGCAATCATTGCAACGTGCCCCGTCGAGACGAGCCCAAAATACCGATACTCCTTCGAGCGATCCGTACGCGGTATGCCTCCACTTCTGTGCCGCAAAATCCCCAGAGGAATTTCTAGGATGGGCCGTAGCAAATCGTGTGCGGTTGCCTCTGTCGGAGTGCTTTGAGGCGATTCAAGAGGCTTTGACAAAAAGCGGGAATTTCGCAAACTTGTTTGTCGGCGGTATCTCTACCCGCCAAGGCACCGAACATTCCAACGAGCCTCACTTCGATCTCACCTACCGACCAGGAATTTATGTTGATGTCTTTGGCACCATTATTCAACACGATGGGAACCCGAACCTTCGACTGATCACGCTGGTGCGCGATCTGATGCAGCAGAAACCACACCGCGAGGTGTTCCTGGTAAGTGACAGCGAGCACGCTGAGCTTGCAGCAGCGCTACAGCCGGTTGGAGAACCCCTTCCACCCGTTATCCGCAAGGAGGAACTGCGCAATCATGAGCTCGAAGTTCTGATTGATAACTGTGAGCCGGAAGCGCAGGGACTACATGCCCGAATGTACTTCCAGCCGAGGGAGGCGATTGATGCCGCGGCTCGGTTGCTACAACCACACGGGGTGGTGTTGGGGAGTTAAGGGATTTGTGCGCGGCTCAACGCGCCACACCTCTACCTTCCGAGATAAACTCTAATCAGGAAATGGATTAGGACACGGAGGATACTATCGCTGCATGGAATACTGCGAAGTAGTCATTACCCCTTCTGAGTATCCCCCACCCGAAACACGATGTCGGTGACAACATCACCAGGTTGTAGATAGTGTACTAACTTCTGAAGCAGCATGGGCTTCATAAAGGTCAGTTCCTGCGCCCAGACAGGATGAAGGACATGCACGAAGAGAGTGCGATTACGGATATAATCAGGCTTGGTCACCTCATACAAGCGCTCTCCTACAATGGAGCGCCAGTGCAGGATAAACTCGTATCGTTCAACCCTCTTATCGAGTCCACGATAGGCGAGTACCTTGGATAAGATCCCCTTAATCTTCGTCAGATCAGAGCGGGCTCCAACTCGACGTCGCCGGTACGGATATGACTCCCGCGGTGCGGCTTGGTCTTTTACTGAGTTGTCCGTTTGATCGAGGTTCGCCGCGGATTGGGAAGTCGTCGAGGCAACAGACTTAGCGGAGACACTCCCTGCAGAGGGGTCCTTAGTGACAACGTTGCCAAGAATCCTATTGACCTTCTCCACTTCCCTTGTCCTTTTTCTCGAAGATCACAACTACTTCGTCTGAACGCGCCATCCCCAGCTCACTTCGAGCAGCTTTTTCAACGATGCGAGGATCAGACTGGAGCCCCTGCACCTCTCGACGCAACGCCTGCACATTCTCGGCGAGCTTTGCATTCGTATGTTGCTGCTGCTCAACGCGCCGGGTCATCGCTGATAGCTTTGCGAATCCGTCATCCGAGATGAAAGAGAACGCCGCCGCGACGATAGCACAAACCAAAAGAAAAAGGGTGGTAGTTGAACGCATGCCCCCAGTGTACCCCGCCAGACCACTCTTAGCCAGCTACCTTATTGAATAGATTACCGAGTTCTGCACTTCCAACCCATTTACTTCCCTTCGCCAAGGGCGGTAATATCCCCCCGACTTAACACACTAATTAGTGGAGAATCGTGAAGATGAAATCGAGCGCTATCGCCTCCGTAACTGCCTATGAGTGTCTAGACTCCCGAGGCTTTCCAACTGTTGCCGCCTCCGTAACCCTGCACAACGGCGCGACTGGTTCCGCCATGGTCCCGTCCGGCGCATCCACCGGCGAGTACGAGGCTCTTGAACTGCGAGATGGCGATAATGAGCGTTACCTCGGAAAGGGCGTACTCAAGGCTGTTGAACACATCAAAGAGAAGATCGCCCCCGTCGTCGCCGGTCACGACGTTCTTGACCTCGTTGCCCTCGACCGTAAGCTGATAGATCTCGACGGAACAGAGACCAAGAGCCGTCTCGGAGCTAACGCCATCCTCGGCGTAAGTTTGGCTGCTGCGCATGCGGGCGCAAACTACCTCGGAATTCCACTCTTCCGTTACATAGGGGGAGCAAATGCACGGCAACTGCCGGTTCCTTTGGTGAACATCATTAACGGCGGAGCGCACGCTGCAAATTCGCTCGACTTTCAAGAGTTCATGATCGTTCCACACGTCTCGTCGACCTTCTTTGAAAATATCCGATGCGCCTCTGAGGTGTTTCATGCCCTCAAGAAGAACCTCAAGAAGAAGGGTCTCTCAACAGGCATCGGCGATGAGGGTGGATTCGCACCAGACCTTGAAGGACCAACCGCAGCTCTTGAAGCACTTGTGGAGTCGATCTCAGATGCGGGCTACGAGCCAGGCAAAGACGTCTCGATTGCGCTGGATGTTGCAGCGAGTGAGTTCTTCAACGATGAGAAGGGCAAGTATGTCTTCAAGAAGAGCACGAAAGAGGAGTTCACCTCTGCAGAGCTAGTTGACCTCTACGCGGGATGGGCTGCTAAGTATCCACTCGTAAGCATCGAGGACGGCCTTGATGAGAATGACTGGGATGGCTGGCGCCTCATGACCGAGAAGATCGGCGGAAACGTGCAACTCGTTGGAGACGATCTCTTCGTCACGAACGTAAAGCGACTAGCCGATGGCATTGAGCAGGGCGCTGGAAATGCGATCCTCATCAAGCTCAATCAGATCGGAACGGTCACAGAGACCCTTGAGGCGATCGACCTCGCACACAAGAATGGTTACCGAGCAGTTATGTCGCACCGTTCGGGCGAGACTGAGGATACAACGATTGCTGACCTCGCTGTTGCTACGGCGTGTGGTCAGATTAAGACCGGCTCCGTATGCCGAAGTGAGCGTACTGCCAAGTACAATCGACTCCTCTGGATCGAAACGTTCCTCGCTGGCCAATCGATCTGCAACAATCCTTTCGCGTGATCGGCTGGATACTTTCGCTCATAGCAGCGGTATCGCTGTTCCTCGCCTGGTGGTATCCAGGCTCCGCTATCTGCGCTGCTTTGGGATGGAGTTCACTTGCGTTCTTTTACGCAGCGCTCTCCCTTCCAAAGCAGCGGATTCGCCGTTTTTTCGTCGCTGGAGTTCTGACCTACATTGGGGGTTTCTATTGGCTCTATTCCACCATTCGTGAATTCGGAGGGTTCCCCTTCGCTGCGGCGCTATCGATATTTCTGCTCTTCGCATGTGGAAGCGCTATCCAGTTTATCATCTGGGCATTTAGTTGGCAGAACCTGCCGCGTTGGTGTTCTCGTTGGGGGCTCCGTACCCCACTTTCATGGCTGATCGCACACCATTTCTGGATCAAGATATTTCCGTGGGATTTCGGTCACACGCAGCTTGGTTTTGTGCCGTTTGCGCAGCTTGCGGGCATCTTCGGAGTTACCGGCATCACATTTGTCATGATGTGGATCGTTGAAACGATCTCCAATCGTCGCAACGTGGCACTGCTCGCGCGTGGACTAGCGGCGGCATCGTTTGTCGGTGCTATCAGCTACGGGTACTGGATCCAGGAGAAGCTGACCATACTCCCGAACAAGCCACTCTCTACCATCATGATTCAGGGCAACGTCTCCCTGCAGCGCAAACACGACATGACCTTCTTCACCGTGAATCGCGAGCAGTACCTCAAGACAAGCATGAAGGTAGCCGAGAAGGACTCCCTTGTGATCTGGCCGGAATCAACGATTACGGAGTTCATGCCAGCGAATATCTCGGATGTTTCGCGCACCTCGCTCCTGCCCTTCCTCGATAATGGCTCGGCGTTTCTTGTTGGAGGCCTCACGTACCGTTCGCGTGCAGAGTACTTCAACAGCTCAATACTTGTGCGACCCGATGGAACGGTTGCACAGCCATACAATAAAATAATCCTGATGCCGTTCGGTGAGTACACGCCGTTTGCATCAACGTTTCCCTGGCTCGCTGAGATCAACGCAACAGCAGGGCAATTTACGGCGGGCACGGCGCCATCAGTGTTGTCATTCAAGCTCTCTGATAACTCAGACGTGAAGCTTGCTCCTCTCATCTGCTATGAGGATATCGTGCCTCCACTTGCGCGCGAAGCAACGGCTCGCGGAGCAGAGCTTTTGGTCAACCAAACAAATGACGCGTGGTTTGGAGATACGATTGCCCCCTACCAGCACCACATGATTGCGGCCTTCCGCGCGATTGAGAACCGACGCTATCTCCTCCGCTCAACGAACACCGGACTCACCGCCGTTGTTGATCCTCTTGGACGAACCCTGGCCTCGCTCCTCCCGTACACCGAGAGCGTATTGCCGATGGAGATCTCTCGTATCGACTATCCAAGCACCTTCACAACCTTGCCCATCTACCTGATGTGGCTAGGACTCGCTGCCATAACGGCGTTTGTAACTCTGGTATCTGCAATACGGAAGCGGGCAAATGATTCGAAATCCGTTTAGGTCTCATCAAAATAGGTCGAGATAGAAGTATCTGACACCTCTTACAAAGCCATCAACAGCTTTTGAGAAACCACAGCGTGAGCTTACAGGAGCCTGAAACCCATGTCGGTCTTTACTCGCGGTACCTCCTTTCGAATCCTTGCCGTCTCCCTTGGAGCATCTCTGTTAGCATGTTCAAACCCGCAACCGGGACCGGATAAAACCATCGGAGGTGCTCTTCTCGGCGCGGGTTGGGGCGCTGGAGCTGGCGCTGTTATCGGCAACCAAACCAACGGCGGACCCGGCAAAGGAGTAGCAGTTGGTGCTGGCTTTGGAGCTGCAGGCGGACTTCTGATGGGTATGGGCTACGACCTTGAAGAGGGTGTGCAGGTTGACCAGAAGCAAGAACTAGCTGCACTCAAAGTTCAAAGCGCTGCAAACCAGATGGAGCTTGAAAAGTTACAGGGCTATCTGGACCATCAGTCCGCCCAAAATCCTCTCGGTGCAGGGGTCTATACCGTCCACTTTGATGAAGATCAGACAAACCTACGCCTTGGTGCCGTGAAGGGCCTTGAGCAGGTGGCAGAGGCTATCAAGACCGGTCGAGCGTATCGAACCGTGTATGTTGCCGGCCATACTGATGACACAGGACGCCCCGATTACAATGAGAAGCTAGCCAAAGCGCGCGCAGATGCCGTTACGGCCTATCTTGCAGCCCGCGGCATTCCAACTGACAATATAAAGACAGAGAGCTTCTCTGCGTCCCGGCCGGTGGCAACCAATAAGACTGCTGCTGGTCGACAACTAAATCGACGCACTGAAGTCTCGCTAATGCGCTGATTCAACCGAGCTGCCGCACCGGAGCAGTGCGTTCGGATCGACCACGTTCGCTCAAGCTGGAGAATTATTTATGGCACACGCCTTTATTATCGACGCTGTTCGTACACCCCGCGCCCGGAGAAAGGGTAAGTTCTCATCAGTACATCCGATAGATCTCCTGACCTACCCTCTCAATGCGCTGACAGGACGAAACTCGATCGATCCGGCAGCCGTCCAGGATGTACTTGTCGGTTGCGTCACTCAAACGGGGGAGCAAGGGTGGTGTGTGGGACGCGCCAGCGTGCTGGCTGCTGGTTGGCCGTTCACGGTACCTGCAACAACTATCAATCGGCTGTGTGGCTCCGGTCAGCAAGCGATTAACTTTGCTGCCAGTGGAGTGCAGGCCGGCACCTACGATCTTGTCATCGGAGCTGGCCTCGAACACATGACCCGTGTGCCGATGTTTAGCGACTCTGGTGGTGAAGAGAGTTCGCTTCTGAAGCTGCACCACCCCGATCTCGTTCAGCAGGGGCTTGCTGCAGAGATCCTTGCCGAACAATTTTCAATCACCCGCGATGATGCAGACCAATTCGCGCTCCGCTCGCAGAAGCTGGCAAAACAAGCTCTCGATCAGGGACGGTTTGCTAAAAGTATGGTCCAGGTTCCATATCGCGATGAGACTGGAGCGAATAGAAGCCTCTCCGTCGATGACAATCCCCGCCCGGAGACAACGATGGAGGGACTCGGCTCTCTCAAAACCGTCTTCAAGCCTGAGGGGGGAATAATCACAGCCGGAAACGCCTCCGCGATCGTTGATGGCGCTGCCGCCGTGTTGCTGGCGAGCGAGACAGGAGTCAAAACGTATTCCTTAACACCACGAGCACGAATCGTTGCCCAGGTAGCGGTCGGTTCGCCTCCACGTGTGATGCTCACCGGTCCACTTGAGGCGTCGCGTCAGGTGCTCCACAGAGCGAAGCTCTCGATCAAGGATATCGATGTGTGGGAGATCAATGAAGCATTCGCACCGGTACCAATCATGACGATTCGTGAGCTCGAAATCGCCCCCGAGCGAGTGAACGTGAATGGCGGCGGAATCTCCCTCGGCCATCCGCTCGGGGCAACCGGGGCCATGCTGATGGGCACTGCACTAGATGAGCTGGAGCGAACTAAGGGCAAATATGCCCTTGTGACGATGTGTATCGGGCTCGGCATGGGGATAGCCACCATCATCGAGCGGGTATAAACCCCTAGGAAATAGCCCCAGAGTGCTCAGTTCGGACACTCTTGAACCGATGATACATGCAAGAAGGAAGGGAGTCGGCGAGTGGTTTTTAAGGGGCCACTCGTATACAATCCCCTTGATTCTTCTTAACTAGCTGATGTAACTGCAGAAACAGTTCGACCAAGGGGGCTTCTAAAACAGCACAGAAAGGATAGAAACTATCCATAACCCTTAAGAAAATTTCGTAGGGACCGCACGGTAGCATGCTTCGTACGTTTGAGATTCTATTTCTGTATTTCATTGACTGGTTCTACCAGCTCCCAGCTATCGCGGGCCTGCTGACGCTCGGCATAGCAGCCGTAGCCTGCCTCTTGGCCCAGTTCTTTCTAGCCGGCAACACGACCCTTGTAAAAAGCTTCATCCCTGGTGTAGCCGGAATCTTCTTCTTCATCGCCGAGGTGCTGCACATTACGGAACCTGAGCGAGTTACTTCAAATGTCCAAAAGCTCCTCGACGTGCTAATAAACTCCACCCCGAATGAAGTTGGGCCAATTCCTATTATCGAACCCCTTCTCAGCATCCTTATTGCACCAGCGTCAAAACGATTCGCTGTCGAAGAGAGCCTGTGTGTCGTACTTGTGGGTTACCTCTTCCTCGTAGCGCGAATCAGTTGGGCTGAATACAAGAAGACCGGGGTAATCATCGGCGATCTATCTCTGAAAGCGTTCGTGAAGGACAAGGGACGCAGACCAAAGCGCTCAATGACGAATGAACTCGGCTCAGGAGACCTCGCGAACACAGAGCAGATCGCTCGGTGGACGCGCCCATCTGGTAAACCCGGAGATACCGTTCTGGCGGTCACTAATCTACGGGGCAGTGAAGGAGAGTCGTTCCCACAGGCTAAACTTGTCATCAGCCGAGACGAACGTAACCGCCACGTCCTCGTTGTAGCAAAGACCGGTAGCGGTAAAACAAGCCGTTTTATCTTACCGATCCTCTACAGCGATTGTATGGATCCAGTCTGCTCAACGATCGTAATCGACTCCAAGCCAGAGATGTGGGGCAAGCTTGCGGCCATGACGCGCAAGTATAACCCCCAAAAGAATATCCTCCTCTTTAATCCTCTCGATCGAGCCCGCTCATTAAGCTGGAACATCCTCGGAAAGATCGAGGACGACACTGATTGTAAGCTCATAGCGCAAACGATTATCTCAGCTACCGACCAACCACAGGCAAAATCTGATAGCCCCTTCTTCCGAAATAACGCTCTGGCGATTTTGAATGCAGTCATGGCAGGCCTTCTCCATGATCCAAACGAGGTCCTCTCGATGCCGCGTATTCACGAGATCGTACAGTCCGGAATGAAGCCAATGTGTGATTGGCTTGAGGCTCACCCAGCAGCAATTCGAAACTCTCGCACATTCGTGGAGTTGGCACGCTCTGGCTCTCAGAACGCAGATACGATTATGTCTGAGCTCAGTATGCGACTCTCAGCGTGGGACCTTACAGCTATTCGAGCTACCACATCGCAGATGGAGCTCGATATCGAGGACCTCGTTGCAAAACCAACCCTCTTCATCGTAGAGCTTCGAGAGTCTGAACTTGAGATGTTACGGCCCATGGCCAACGTAATCGTGGTAGAGATACTACGCTACCTCACGAAGCGAGCGGAGTCGTGTCCGGGGCACCGGTTGCCTCGGCCGGTAGGCCTCGTTATCGATGAGTTCGCGAGCGCACTGGGCCGACTCCCTGATATTCACGTGAAGTTGAACACCCTACGATCTCGTAACGTGAGTATCGTTGCCGCGATTCAGTCTACCGCACAGGTCAAAGCTAACTACGCCGATGACTCCGACTCTGTGCTCGCCGGTTTTAGCACCAAGATCTTCATGCCAGCCCTTGACCTTGTCGATGCTGAATGGGCTTCGAAGGAGAGCGGCCAGATGACGATTCGCTTCCAAACTCAATCGACCGGTGCGAACCGAAAGATGATCGAGGTGTTTGCGAGTCGAAACGACAGTACGCAGGAGCAGGTGCAGCAACGAGCGGTGCTCACCCCCGACGAGATCGGCAGACCAGCCGATAACATCAACACCTTTTTCATGCCGAATACCCCGGTATTCCAGGGGCATATTATTCCATTCTTCCAGATGCCCGAGATGCTGAAACGCCTCACTGAGTTTGAATCGGAGGAAAAGCAGCTCAAACTACGAGAGTCGCCGATCGACTACGAAGACAAGCCAATAGAAATCGCCCCGGCCGCGAACAACGGTGGAGGAGCAGCGCCAGGCGGACTACCTCCCGGTATAACAAACACGGCAGGTTGGAGCGAGCAACAGGTTACTGATAAACTCAACGAGGTAAAGAAAGCCCTCGATTGGGAGAACACGACGGGAAGCGCTCGAAAGTGGTGGGAAGCCTTTGAGAGCGAGAACAAGACCCGCATGCCCCTGGTTTTAAGGCTCGCGGAGGAATTACAGGTCCGCAAAGCATCAATCACCGAGTTTTTTCTCGCCTATGTCTACAGCAACACAGACAACATTCAAGCTAACCTTAGCTACCTTGACTATACTAGACTCAAGAAGGAGGAAGAGAAGAAGAAGAAAGAAGCTGCCGCTAAAGCTTTACAGAAC
>JBIJBZ010000278.1:0-2590 GCA_044344945.1 Bdellovibrionota bacterium
CAGCAGCCAAGAACTCTGGATAGAAATTTGTTGAGGCGAAGCCAAAATATCTCTCATTTGGGTCCTCAATAATCGTCGCTAGATCGGCCGTGCCAGCCTTACGCACTTTTGAACGGACACCGCCCACTCCATGATTGTAGCTTGTAATTGCTAGAGGCCACGTCCCAAGCGAATTATATGCAGACCGAAGATATTCCGCCGCAGCTCTGGTCGCCTTGATCGGATCTCGGCGCTCATCAACGTTACGACCCACCGTCATCCGATGGGCCCGAGCTGTTCGTGGCATAAATTGCCAAATACCTGCTGCACCCACGCTACTGTAAGCTGTGTAGTCGAACGAAGACTCAATAAATGGGATCCTCGTCAACTCTTTGGGGAGACCGTACTCAGCAGTGAATATCTGCTCCATAATCGGCAGGTACCGAGAGGCTCTTCTAACGGCTTCAGCGTAACGCTCTCGTATGCCGGTCTGCGTGCGCACGAGATCCTCATCGACAATCCGCTTATACTTAGACGGGCCACCGGGAATATCCTGCAGCAGTTCAACGGCCTTCTCCTGAAAGGTCGTATGCGGCGCGGCGCCCGTTGAGAGTTCAAGGAGCTGCGCCTTCAAATCATCGACTGTTCGTTTCTCAATTGAATCCTTGTATCGATCGAAGGCGACCGGCGACATTGCTGCTTTTTCCTGCGAAAGGTCAATAACGCCGAACACTATCTGCGGAAAGTCTCGGTGGTGGATCACCGTCTGTGAGGCGCCATACCTACCAAAGATATCTTTCCAGAAATCTACTCGAGCTCGCAATATTGGGGGGACTGAAAACGGCCCAGACTCTCTATCAGATCGAACATTCGTTTTAAGCCCGAGGTTAGCGCCGAAGCCCGGGTTTGCATGCGCACACCCAATCTGGAAAGCATTGGTCGACAGTGCCAGACTTGCCCAAAACGCTACATCTTTCCAGATCTTGCTGAACACGCTCGAGAAACTCCTTACACGAGTGAAACTATCGAGGCCTGATTACAAACGAATGGATTGTATTCTCGTAATCTAACAAATCCGCTCAAACTCACCAATCGAAACCGAACGACGACGAGCCCCCCTTCATAAGGTGCCACGAGCTGATACCATGCACAATGGAGACGATGGGGTGCTCCCCAGACTTACTTTGAGGTGCACCGACACTTATCCAACTCTTCGTCGGATAATGAAGATGTCTCTTCGGAATTGATCGCCACGAACTCTTTGAGGTTCTCCGGAACCCCAGAGTCCTCGAAGATTGCCTCAACTGGGCACTCGGTCTCACAGGCACCACAATGAATACACTCATCTGGGTGGATCATGAGCATGCCGACATCATCCCCTTTCGGCTCTCTCTTGAACCGGTCGTTGTACTGCTTCTTCTTGATGTTATAGAAGCAATCTACTGGGCAAACCTCTACGCAGGAGCGGTCTTTTGTTCCAAGACAATTGAGGGTTACAACGTACGCCATGGCTCTACATTCCCTGAAAAAAATACTGCCGGGATACTACATGAAAAGGTGGCGAACCAAAAGACAGGGACTTGCCAAAGGCCTCGCTTTTCAGCGCTCTAAAGCATCATATTTTCAGAGACTTAAGAAAAATACCCTCTCGCCCTTCCGGGACACACCAAGCGGTTGATATTTTTGAGCCTCCACGCTACAACAGATTGGTCCGTTTGTGGCTCTGGCGTGCTCATCAGCAGACCTGGCCAACGAGTTGGACACCATCAATCTGATGGCCCGATAGCCAAGTGGCTAAGGCAACGGTTTGCAAAACCGTCATTCCCCGGTTCAAATCCGGGTCGGGCCTCCACATTTCCCGCTCGGCGCTCCCGCCAAGGGGCTCGACGCTCCCGCCAAGGGGCTCCTCGCCCCTCTCGCCCCCTAACGGGGCTTCACCCGACTCTCTCATTAGTTCATCGCTTCTACCTCTCGACTTCTCTCGCTCGGCGCTCCCGCCAAGGGGCTCCTCGCCCCTCTCGCCCCCTAACGGGGCTTCACCCGCCCCGCCGAGTCGGGTTAAAATGACATGGCGACGGTGAATGGTAGCGCAGCAAACGAAGGCACTTTGATTGCTTGCGCTCGCTCCCACAACTGTAACCCACCGAGAGGCTTCCTGTTTGTGAAGCCCTCGAAACTGACGCCGAGTTACCCATAGATGCAACAGACGCCAACCGTTTCGATCATAATTCCAGTCTTTAACCAGTGGCGATACACCGATGCATGCCTACAAGCACTGCACGATACTTCGACAGACGGGATACCGTCAGAGGTCATCATAGTCGACAACGGATCCACCGATGAGAGCAGCGAGCGACTTCGTGCGTGGCAAACAAAGTGGTCCGCCATTCGCGTTGAAACCTCACCCGAAAATCAGGGGTTTTCCCCCGGCTGCAACCGTGGGGCACAGGTAAGCCGGGCCCCGTACCTTGTGTTTCTGAACAACGATACCATTCCACAACCAGGATGGTTACGACCATTGCTTGACGAGATTCAGCGACCGGAAGTTGGGATTGCAGCCCCGAAGCTTCTCTACCCAAACACGCTTCGTATTAACCACGCGGGTTACGTT
>JBIJBZ010000279.1:0-2588 GCA_044344945.1 Bdellovibrionota bacterium
GTGGAGATAGCGCGGGCTTTATCGTACAATTCGCAGCTCCTTATCTTTGATGAGCCAACATCCAGCTTAAGTGATCACGAGGGAAATCTTCTCCTCTCGGTAATTCAACATCTCCAACGTTCTGGCATAACGATCCTCTACATCTCACACCGTCTCAGCGAGATTACTCGCATCTCCCACCGAGCCGTGGCACTCAAGGATGGCAGAAATAGTGGAGAGGCTATTGCTCCGAGCATCGATCACCGTCGACTTGTATCGCTTATCGTCGGGCGCGAGCTGCGAGATCTGTATGGGCATCACCCCCGTCGCATCGGCGAGCCTACTCTTGCGGTCAAAGATCTTAGGCCCTCTGCTAAACACGCGCCATGTACCTTCACTGTGCGCGCCGGTGAGATTGTGGGCCTAGCGGGGCTGATTGGCTCCGGTCGAACGGAGATTCTTGAGGCGATCTACGGCATTCACCCTCCACTATCAGGAACCATCGAACTACGCGGCTCTGCATGCACCATTACATCCCCGCACGATGCGTGCCAGGCCGGCATCGCACTCGTGCCTGAGAGCCGCAAAGAGCAAGGGGTCCTTCCTGCGTTCTCGATTGAGGACTCAATCGCCGTACACACGCTCGCTGGAGCTGCACACCGATTCCTGCGCTCGAAGCACTGCGAGCGAACCCTGGCGGAGTCGCAGATAGCTACCCTTGGCATACGCTGCACCGGCCCCTCGCAGATGGTCGCAGACCTTTCTGGCGGCAATCAACAGAAAGTTGTACTGGCAAAATGCCTCTCGACCAATCCGGCAGTGCTACTCCTTGATGAGCCGACACGCGGAGTGGATGTCGGGGCGCGTCGAGAGATCTACTCTCTACTCTTCTCACTAGCCGAACAGGGGATGGCTATCCTCTTCGTCTCCAGTGAGATGGAAGAGGCGTTGGGAATTGCAGATAGGCTCCTCGTCATGAGCGAGGGTACAATTACAGGCGAGATCCCGAGAGAGCAGTTTTCGGAGGAGGCCATTATGACGCTAGCCTCACCGCATTCACAGGAGGCCGCATGAAGAAGAATATCGGACTTATCATCCTTCTACTCGTGGCGTGCCTGTGCACGTACCTGGTAAATGATCGATTCCTCGCCCCGATTAATATCGAGAACCTGCTGCGCCGTACCGCACTCTTTGGCCTACTCAGTATCGCAGTCTCGTTCGTTATAACAGCCGGCGGTATCGACCTCTCCATAGGCTCCGTGGTGTGTCTCGTTGGCACACTGTTGCCGTGGATGGTGACATCACAGGGGATCTCGATGTGGATAGCCGCCCCGCTCCTTCTGGCGACGGCTACTGGACTAGGAGCCTGTCATGGACTACTGGTAACGCGCTTACGGCTTCAGCCCTTTATAGTAACCTTGTGTGGACTGCTACTGTACCGCGGCGTCACCCGCGGCATCACAGGCGATCAGACGCAAGGATTCGGCACTACTCTTGATGCGCTGCGTGGAGCGATCCTCGCCAAGACAGACCTCGGGGGCCTCCTGCCCGTTGGGGTTCCAACGGTTGTTTGGATTACTGCAACCGTCGCAGTGGGTGCAGGCATCGTGATGAATTGCACCCCGTTCGGCCTCTACCTTAAAGCCGTGGGTAAGAACGAGGTGGCGGCCCGTTACAGTGGGATCAATTCAAACCGAGTCACGGTGGTTGCTTATACCATCTGCGCAGGTCTCGTTGGGTGCGGAGCGATGCTCTTCATCCTCGATGTAAACTCAGCACAACCCTCCGATTTCGGTAATTTCTACGAGCTCTATGCCATCGCTGCTGCGGTCCTCGGCGGATGTAGCCTGCGCGGTGGCGAATCGAGCATCGTGGGGGTACTCGTTGGGGCGACCCTTATGCAGGTTCTCCGCAATGCGATCGTTTTGGTGGATATACCCTCTCAACTTGAGTTTGCGATTATCGGCGGCGTCATTCTAGTCGGCGTAAGCGCCGAAGAGCTTGCCCGAATGGCTCACAGAGCGCTTTCTGCCCTAAAACGGGCCTGATAACGGTCAGCTGTCTTCAACAAACCCTTGCCAGCATAGCCCTGAGGGGGCTATTAAAGGGGAGCTATTCCTAATAACGGAGCTACTAATGACCTTCGAACTAAAGCCTCTTCCTTACCCCACTGACGCGCTTGAGCCTCACATCGATGCTCGCACGATGGAGATCCACCACGGGAAGCACCATGCAACCTACGTGACGAACCTTAACAATGCCTTAAAGGATCAGGCAGAGCTCTCCAAACGCTCCCTTGAAGATATCCTAGGGCACCTGGATACGGTTCCTGAGTCAATTCGCACCGCGGTGCGCAACAACGGCGGTGGACACTGGAACCACGACTTCTTCTGGAATCTGCTCATGCCCGGCGGTAGCGATGTTCCAACGGGAGAGCTCGCAAAGGCGCTCGATGCTGCATTTGGCAACTTCGACGAGTTTAAGGCAAAGTTCAAGACGGCAGGACTCGGACGGTTCGGCTCGGGTTGGGCGTGGCTCGTGTCAAACCGAGACGGGTCACTTGCGATTAGCTCAACTCCAAATCAGGACAACCCGATCAGGGAGGGCAA
>JBIJBZ010000133.1:0-9509 GCA_044344945.1 Bdellovibrionota bacterium
CAGATGGTGACGGCACGATCTCTGGCACAGAGCTACAGCCCCTAGGTCTCTGGTTCGACAACAACCGAGATGGTGTATCGCAACCGGGTGAGGTCAAACCCCTCTCAGATCCAAGCGTTGCCGTGACGGCGCTCTTCTACCGCGATGTCGTCAAGGATGCCAAAAACGGTGACGTCTACGCCACGCTAGGCTTTGAGCGCACCGTTAACGGCAAGACCCTCCAGGGTGCTGCACTCGATTGGTTCACCGAGGGTGGCGCCACCAAGGACGATCTAATCAGTAAGATCCTCACCACCTCTCGCATGCAGGAGGATGGCGCTACTAAGGGCGCTACCGATCAAGAGCCACGCGCAGCCAACGGCAAGAAACCCATCGATTCCCCACTACACGGGGTCTGGAGCTGGCAGAGTGATGACCCCAAGTTTAAGGATTATGGAGACTACAAACCGGGTGGATTCCTGACCTTTAGCGCGTATGCCGATGGCACGATCTCGGGACACTCCTATGTGGAGACAGATTACGCAAAGAGCGAGCCCCTAAAGAGCCAGATCGATGTGATCGCGTTTAACGGTACCAGTCAGCAGCTACAAGGTGGTGGAGCGCTACTCGCGTTTGACATCAATCCCGGTGGTGACTCCAGCGGTACAAAGGTCTCTACCCGTGCTACCTATAACGATACAGAGAAGACCCTAACCGGTACCAGCACCGCAGAGGTTATCTACGATGGTAAGCCAGCAACGATAACCTACTCGTGGAAGGCTAGGCGGATGGAGTAGTGCTCGGG
This sequence comes from Bdellovibrionota bacterium, assembly GCA_044344945.1. Lineage (GTDB taxonomy): Bacteria > Bdellovibrionota_C > UBA2361 > UBA2361 > OMII01 > OMII01. The sequence continues at coordinate 785 of JBIJBZ010000133.1, forward strand.
CGGCGCTCTGCCTCGTTTTTTCGTGGGTACCTTCGCGCCGAGCAGGGTGTTGAAAAATGATCTCCTGTTGAGCATTTCGATAGTTTGATTCCTCCTACGCCAAGGCTTCAGCGCACAAGGACGCCTCGGATGTATGTCTACACGCTAGAACACAGGAGGCTCCGCCGTCGTTGAATATGTTGTGTATCTGCAACAAGCTAGCTTCTGAGAGGGGCTGGAAGCTCGCCGCTCACCATCACGATGGATCCGCCCTTGACCGATGCCGGGGAACGGAGTAACCGTTAGATATGGTACGAATATTGTCAGCTTTCCTAATGCTCCTCGCTCTCACATCCAACGCGACCGCTGATGTTAGCCATCGTGGGGATGCCTTAAGTGCCATGGCTCCGTGCAAGCCGTTGCCGGCGTCTGTTAGAGTATTGAAGAGATCCAGTGTTTGCGGGAATGTTCCAACCGTAATCCTTGGTGGAAGTTGGCAGCGGATATTCAGCGCCGCCTTTCGATGGGAGGATGGAAGTAGCGCCGGTCAGGACCGCAACCCAAACTTCTTGTGGGACTCGAGCGCCGCGTCGAGCCCATACAAAACACAGAGACGACTCCGCAGGGGTAGACAGACCGTCATGTGCTACGGGAATTTTCTGAATAATAGTGTACCCGTGCCGTCGCAACTCACCATCAAGAGGTCTGCTGCCCCGAGATTGAACCGGTTCTGCGTAGACTTCAGATAGTAGCCCTCCTCCCCTCCCCCGGTGCGTAGACGATTGCCCAATTCTGGCAAGGCGGTCCGTCGGCTGCTCTGTCGTTGTGATGGGGCCTGGGGGGCTAGTAAGCATGTAAAGACTTTTTTCTGCGCTCAGGTGTACTGTTTGCTCCATTTCCGTCAAGAGAGCCCCAGCCCTCTGGTACACCATCACGGCCGTTCAGTTAAGCTCAAAAGTACCTAAAGCAGTGCTTTTTTGGCAAATTTCTTGAAGCGCAAACTCCTCGCATTTGATTTCAAGGAAAGTCGTTCTCTACCTTTCACCGTATCGGAACGTTGCAGGGTGGAGCGGATCATGAACAATCGCCTTACCCGCTCCTCGAAGTCTGGCAGTGGCTCAAACATGAGTAGGATGATGGAATCTTTGATGGGGTGGAAGCGATGGCTTTGTTCACCTGCTAGCGATGCCGTGTCTTTTTAGCCGCCAGTTCTCCATTTTTTTCGGCAGACAGTATTGTTTCCAAACCACTCACGAAAAGGGTGGAGAAAAAGACTGCTTGATAGCCTCACCTGTTCGGCCCTTGAAGTTATCAACGGCAAAGCGACTCTGTATCGCTTGAAAGAAGGCCTCGATTCTCCATCGCTTGCATTAGAGCTCTTTGAAGCCTTCTAGTGGGTATCGTTTTTGATCGAGAAGCGATGTCGCTAAGACCTCTACTTCCCCATTCGCGAGGACGAACCTAATAAATCTCATGCGCAAACTATGCGGCGACTCCACGTCGTCATTGAACCGAGCCGGCCCCTCCACGTTAGAGACGATGTCGTTGCGGGTGATATCGGTGAAGAGTTGATGATAGGTCGCATAGGTTTTCTCCTTCATGCAAACGATAGAGTCAGCTTTGCGAGCCACTATTTCGGCAAAAAAAATCGCACGAACCGAACCCTCGGTCACCCATGAGAATATCTCCAGCTTCTAGAATCTCAAGGTGCTGTAATGCTGCCATGATGTCATTTGTTCTTCCGGGATGGATGCTCGCTGCGAGCGGAATCTCGTTGAGCACATCACACAGGGCAGAGACTTTCGCTTCGACGTTATCACACGCGACTTCCTGACGACCGTTCATGTACCGGACCGTGCCGAACGATTCGATGAGTTTGTTGCTTGTCGGAAGACGGAGAGTCGATGCGTCGATTGCGAATAACCGGTGTCCTTTAAATCGCTTTCGACCTCTGTCGTTGTGCATTAGCTTCAACACGCACTCTTCAAGGAGTTCGATAAAAGCCGTATGCCGAATTTTCTGACGGGCCTGCCTAAGGGCGCTCGCTGAGATGCACTCGTCAGCATCGCGATACCACTCGTTCAATACGCGCTGGAGAGAATTGACGCTTTTTACAAGGATGGGGGTTGGCACCGTAGCGAACGGGAGTTTGCGTTTTGTGGTAAACCTGCTCTCATCTCTCCGATGCCCTCGTAGGAATGTATCGGAATCAGTTTTAGGCTCTTCGTGGAATCGAGTGGGGAAAATTGGTGGGTACATCCCTGATGTATCACTAAAAACAATGGGTTATGCCCCATCAGCAGTCATTGGCACCCATTTGATTCCCCGATGACCCCAGTTATAGTGGTGAAAGTTTTTAGAGACAGACCATTCTCCTCACGAGAGCGCTCGATCTCGGTCTCTCAAGGGGGCACAAGTCGGCAAAACACCCTTCCCGACCCGATTTAAAACTATTGAGACCAAACTGATTGAACGCGCGCTCTCTGAGAGAGCCGCTATTTCGAGTTCACCGGCACCGCTCCAACGCCAGTGCCCGGAATAGGACCTGGAACGAAAGGCTCTCCAATCTTTCCTGCGTCGCGCATAAGTTGTAGATAATACGCCTGAATCACTTCATTCTCTGGCACGCCAGCCTCCTTGAGCCCTTTGATCGCCCGTGCCGTGAGAGCAGATTGTTTCTCAGTGACCTCCGAGGCGGCGTCCGCTACCAGGCCTTGCACCTTCAAGAGATCAAGTTTGCGCTGCTCTGCCACAATCTGCTCCAGCTGCGCGTTAGCCTCTGGAGATAATCCAACACCTGAGGGGATCACTCGCTTAATTTTGATATAGGTGTATCCCTCCTCATCTAAGATCTTTTGCAACTCAGAGGCGATGGCCTTACCGGTCGAGATGTGGTCTTCCAGGCCTATAGCACCGCCTTCACGACGCAATGAGTCTTGATTTAGGGCTTGTTTATCGACTCCATCATGACCGATCGCCGCCGAGGTTACCCCTTGGTACACTTTAATAATGGCGGGCACAGCGAATTTTTGGATGAACGGCTTGATATCCTCAATGTCATCAGCTTTGAGTTCGGTATAGATATTTCCGAAGTTTTTGTCTGCATCATCGAGCTCGAACATGACGTCGTAGTCGCCAAGTACCCGAGCACCCTCTTTTGTTCGCACGCTGACGCTTTGATCCGCTCCCGCGTGTACGGTCACTGACTGCAAAAACTTAGGGAGAGTAGTCACTCTTACGTGCGGCAGGATGGCAGATGGATACAAGCCTGGTTCCAGATTAGTGGCCACAAGCTCGCCCCGCACTGTTTTATACGCGGCATCACGCTCAGACACCCTCGTTGACAGGATATAGCCGAGTCCCGGCACCGCGAGAGCCGCTATCGCTATCTTGGTTACCAATCCACCCCGACTTTCCAGATGATCTATTCCGAACATAAAGCCTCTCCCATAATGACCAATACACACCCTACTTATGTCGGGGGAGGACAATTTCGTCTGAAATATTTTCTCCGCCGGTATGTAAACGATACATGTTGATTGACCGCCGTAAACTCAAGTGTTCTGCCGCCAATGGCCCAGACCAACTACCCAGGAAGAACAGTGCGGCTACATTTCCCATACTAATCAGTAAATTGACTAGTTGGGGCGTACCAGAGCAGCAGCAGACACGTCTAAGGTTCCTCGTGGCAAAAGGCCAACCGTCGAACAAAGCTATAACTCATTTCGCGGTTGCCTGTCCGCTTCCCTTGTTGGTTACGGCATTAATTCCCCAAAGAATACGGAAAATAATCGCAAAGACTAAGGAGGCCACCACCAAGTAAGGAGATACCAAGTCGAGAGATATTTCGAACTCAACTGGAGGGCCATATGGCGAGCCCGAATTCCTCACCAACCACACGGGTACAAGCAGGCATAACCCGAATACAAATAGACAGGAATGAATAGCCATACAACCTATCACAGCCAATAGTGGAATCTGGGTGCATTGCTTAAAGTGGAATCGTTAAATAATGCCGCGAAAAAGCGAAAGAGAGGGGAGGCCAACAAATATGACGAAGGCAGGTGGTGTCCATATCTCACTAAAAAACGTGTCCCAATATGTTACAGGGGGCGTCCATCCGTCAAAAGGCCTTCCTTCATTCATAGAATGCTAAGTTTCCACGGACCAAATTGTATATACAAGCAGAGCCGACGTGATTAGCGCAAAATATTTTATCTATATATTCGATGCCATACCATAGTGCTGCACAGATCTGCACATCTACCGCAAATCCGCTCCGTTCAGGATACGGCGTTGGGGAAAATTCCGTCAATAAACGTAAAAAAGCCTTGTTTCACCTTGAATCCAAGCGTGTATCGTTGGCTCCTTTGAGGCGCTAAGAGAGCAAAATAAGCTACTTCCGAACAAGCAACGAGCCGGGCCGAACGCCCTTAAACCACGGGCATCGAACCAATCGGTGTGCGCTACACTGTGGAAGTGGATCTCCCGAGAGATCGCTGAAGGTTTGGATCTCCACTGGAAGCTCACTACCATCCGATCCGATAAAGGCAAAACCAGATGCATCAGCCGAGAACTCACGCAGGGTAAACAAGCCCACTACTTCATCACGCTCTACGGAGACTACCTCAGCGAGGCAGTGTTCATCTCGAAGGAGCCTTGTGAGCGGCTTCATTCGGGCCGCCTGCTTATCGGTACGATTTCGTTTAAAGAACGGGGCAGACGTTGGTCGTCCCCATGCAGTATCAAGGTTTGGAGTCTCTGCTATAACTCGCGCGATAAGATCACCGATTCCAGTTGCTGCGTGCGTTCGGTTCTGAAGGTCGCGCAGGTCGATGCGCACCGTGTGCATTCCGCCATCACGCAAACGCGACAGACTATCGAGGATGAAATGATCCTTGTTGAGGTACATGAAGGTGCCGTGTTCATTTTCAACCGTGGGGAACGGGCGTGATGCGGACTCTTCCGAAGCCGAGTCAGCGTAGATCCAGCGGTTATCGATCGCTTCTTCCGATTCACCGAAGTTTGGTTGCAACAACTGCCGCTTCGAATAGAAGAGGAGGATTTTTCCTGCCCCGAGGATCTCGCACTCAGTGTCGAGCTCCTTGCAGCATGCGAGCAATCTATCTTCCGGAATCTGCGTCGAGAGTACGAGCCGCTCTGGGTGCAAGTCGGCAACCCAGCGCTTAAGACCTGGCAGATTGTGATTTGAGTTCTCCAGGACGATCTGAAGCTTCATCCCTGGAAGATGCTCTCGCACCCAGGTAGCAGCACCCGGGCACTGCGTGCGGATGGCGCTAAAGAGACTCGTGTTCATGCCGCGAACTATCTCACTCTTGGCAGCGAACTCGGTGCCGGTCATCAAGATATCCCACACCAGAACCGGTGTGAGGTTGTGAGCTGTAGCTTCACGCGCAAGCTCCTCTGCCTCAGAGATCGAGAGTCTCCCCTCACGAGCAAGTGTTGCTGGCTCGATTAAAACCTCATCGAGCGCCTGCGCCTGAGCGCACTCACGGATATCTTCCTTTGATGTTACGAAGGTCGTGAACTTCATATCCGTGCAGTCCTCACAATATTTAGAGGCTCAACGTGGGCGAGCTGCTCATCAAGCGGGATGCACACAACACAATCCTGGCGAGGCGATGTGAGTCGATTACCAGTGAGGTCGTATACCTCTGTGGCTGGCACCGGTATCGGCGCACCGCGAAATGGCACTATCTCTACCCGCTTCTCTGGATGAATAGGAGCATACAACCGCACTGCGGCGTAGCGCTCGTTCTTCTCAAGCACAACACCGGTGAAGAGGTGGCTTCCGGCGTTCATAGTACCCTGCCGATCTTGAAACGTAGAGAGCGCACCGGCAGGCTCAACAAATGATGCGGCGAAGTAATCTCGGTGCGGAACACTTGAGACCTCGGCGTTGAGATCCACCATCTCCTGTGTGAATGCTTCTCCTGAGGTGTAGAGATCGATCGCTCTACGGTATGCGCGACAAAGGGACGCAACGTAGAAGAGCGACTTCATGCGCCCTTCAATCTTAAGCGAATCGATACCAGCCCGACAGAAGTCCGGCACGTATTCGACTCCGCTCATATCCTTGGACGACATAAAAAAGGAATCGGCAGCCTTTCCTGTCTTGGGATTTATCTGCTGGTATTGGAATCGACACGACTGAATACATCCGCCGCGATTTGAATCGCGTCCTGCGGTGTAGTTTGAGATAACGCAGTTGCCCGAATAGGCCATGCACATTGCGCCGTGGATAAACATCTCCACCTCAAGCCCTGCTTCGCGCTTGATGTCTGCTGCTTCCTGAATACTAACTTCGCGCCCCAGTACGATTCGCTCAACTCCCTGTCGCTTCCAGAACGATGCTGATGCGGTGTTGAGACACGAGGCTTGGGTTGAGAGGTGTACGTTGAGCTTTGAGCTACGTTGCACAACATCGATAACCCCGAGGTCAGAGACGATCACTGCAGTGACGCCCAACTCATCGAGGAACTGGCAGAACTCCACTAGCCCTTCAAGGTCCTCATCGTGCAGGAATGCATTGAGAGTAATGTAGGTCTTCACTCCGTGCTTCTGAGCAAACGCGACACCCTCTCGAAGCTCCTCGTTCGTGAAGTTATCCGCTCGGGCTCGCAAGCTATACTTTTGGCCACTAAAAAAAACGGCATCGGCACCGTAAAGTACGGCGACTTTGAGTTTCTCAAGGCTTCCAGCGGGAGCTAGTAGTTCAGGCTTAAACATGCGCCGTATAGTACCGCAAATAAGTCTTCTAGGCGAATCACCCCAAAGGCTGGGTTTGCTTGCTGTTTCAGTCACTTAGCCGAGCCCGGATAGCCGCTTACTTTTGCTGTAGGGGCGCTGATTGCGTATGCTGTAGCCCCATGACCCTACCCTCCCCCTACCGAATCCAACCTCCTGACGAAGCGGTCGGCCAGGTTTCCCTGCTGGATCTCCCGGAGATCACCTTCCGTGGGGCAACTCAGTTCACCGGGATGGCGTGCAGGGATATGTACGGTGAGCTGCCGCTCGGGCTCTTCGTTCTGCCCGATGCAGAGGTACGCCACGATTCCGGCTACATCTACACGGCCAGTAGTCGGCCTATACTGCAACAGAACGCAGGATTTCTTCGAAAGAAGAAATTTCTGCGACCGCGCTATCCGGTAGAAAACAACACTACGGCAAACGCAGCTACGATTGAGGATTCAATATCGTTACTTTCGAGCTGTCACGACTGTTTCTGGCATTGGATGGGAGACTCACTTCCTAAAGTGGTCCTCGCAGAAGAGTGTGGGTTTACCGGCTCATACCTTATTCCAGCGCCAGACGTCGCTCCGTGGGCCCGTGAGAGTCTGCGACTAGTTGGAATCCCAGCACACCGGATTGTGGTGCATCACGGCGAGACAGTGCGAGTCAGTCGATTGTCTATCCCGACGTATTTCTGCGGCTACAACGCTCATTTCAATATCCCCTTCGTTCGGATCTATCGAGAGTGGGTGCGTCGCTCTGTGCCACATACAGAAACTGTAACACCGAAGCGTCTCTTCGTCGGGCGTCGACACAGCGCCGAAGCTCGGCGGGTACTCAATCAGAGGGATCTAGAGCGATTAGTTCACGAGTTCGGGTTTGTGACGGTGTATTTCGAGGATCTTCCTCTCGCAGAGCAGCTCGCGCTTGCCGTATCTGCTGAAGCGATTATAGCTCCGCACAGCTCCGGGCTTGCGCACCTGCTCTTTATGGATGAAGACGCACTTGTTATCGAACTCTTTCCACACAAGCGACAGCAATCGTGCGATTGTTACGAGACCCTAGCACGTGTAACTCCTCACCGTTATTGTGCCCTGGAGAGTGAACTACCACGCGAGGGAGATATCGAGGTTAGTCTGGCAAGGCTTAGAGCGGAGCTTGAGTTCCTCAAGAAGTCTAACAGCGGCGTAATTACCCAGGCACGGATCTAGAGAGCCCCCCTGCGCACACTTGCCATCGTCACAGTGATCGTAAAAAACGGATCAGATCATCTCGGTCCGACTGCGGTGCTGACACAAACGACTGCTGTGACTGCGCGGCCTCACCGCCGTGCCAAAGGATCGCTTCTTCAAGGGTTCGGGCCCTGCCATCATGAAGGTAGTTCTCGGACTGCGGTGCAAGCACAGCTCCAGTCAAGCCGATCCCCCCAATAGTGTCGTTCTCCACTCTGAGCCCCTTGCATCAAACTCTGGGCGATTATCGGCTAGCCCCGGACCCATATCGTGCAGCAGGAGATCGCTCATTGGATGAATCGTTGTGTTGGAGCGTAGTGCCTCACATTAGATGTTACGGAAGAGAAGCTGTTTGATGGGTCGATGACTCAAAACGCATGTTACCGAACCTTCATAAGAGGTTGTAAACATGAGCGAAAGTTTGCACCTGAAAGAGCTTCGAGTTAACTATTTAAACGGGAACCGGCGGACTAAGGATCAGATACTCACAAGTCTGTGCCTCGTCCACGGCTACCACCGAAAGAGCGCCATCCGTCTCATGTACGGGGAGCTGAGGCGCCTGATGGCGCAGAAACCCAAAAAGAAAAGAAAGCCCGGCGTACGGAGCAATTACCAGCATCTAGGGTTTAAAGCCGCGTTAAAGGCTGTCTGGCGAGAGACAGACTACATGTGCAGCAAGAACCTCAAGAGAGCCATGCCGGCATGGCTCTGTCAATTCCGCCCCTTCTTAAACACTCATTATGCAATCCGGCGCCGGCGCC
>JBIJBZ010000134.1:0-9447 GCA_044344945.1 Bdellovibrionota bacterium
GGAGTATCTTCGAGTGATTTTGCACGGCGCTTCGGGGTCCCTATTGACGTTCCGTATGGAGAGACGATTAGAGAACTCGTGCAGGAAGGGCTGTTAGTGAGCTCAGACGATACGCTACACTTAACGACCCGTGGAATCGCTATTGCCGACTCGGTTTTTGAGCAGTTCGTCAGGTAGGCGTTCTCGGTGATATTCGTTGAAAAATGCGGCAGCTCTGCGGTCTAGCCATGTTTGCTCGAGATCTAGAGATTCGATGAATCCGACGTGTCCCCCGTGAGCAGGAGTCTCAAGGAAGAGATTTGGATTTTTCAGCGCGATTGAATGTGGAAAACACGACGGCGAAAGGAAGGGATCGTCGAGTGAGCTAATCAGCAGCGTCGGAATCCTAATGCTTGGTGCAAAGTGAATTGAACTCGATCGGTCCCAGTAGTCATCAACGGACGCAAAGCCGTGCATAGGCGCTGTGAAGCGCCGATCGAATTCATGAAAGGTGCGAATGCTCGATAGGCCTGTGAGGTCAAATAGCCCCGGGAAGCGGGATTTCTTCTCAAGCATGCGTGCACGGAGGGGGCGTAGCAGGTACTGCATGTAGATGGCGTTTTTTGCCGTTGCCAAGGTATCGGCGGAGGCGCGCAAGTCCATAGGAACGGAAACGGCGATAGCTGATCGAAGGCGACCTGAAACAGCGCCGGACTCCTCGCCTAAATATTTTAAAGTGATGTTGCCACCTACGCTGATCCCAAGAAGAGAGATCGTGCTGCTCGTTTTTTGCAGGGCATGACTAACTACGGCGCGAAGATCCTCACTCTGCCCGCTGTGATACCAGGTGGGGAGGCGATTGCGAACCCTTCCACAGCCTCGCATGTTCCACGTCAGCACTCCGTAACCGGAAGCCAGCAGGGTTCGGGTGAGGCCGATCATATACGAGCTTTCCAGGGAGCCCTCTAAGCCATGACTGGCGATGAGGAGCTCGCTACGTTCCGGGGCATGCCATTCCAGTTCAAGGAAATCACCATCAGGTAGCTCCAGGTTTTCGCTCCTTCCGACCGGTGGTTGAAGCCGTCTAAAAAGAGATGGCGTGATGGTTTGGAGCCACGCAGGTCGCAGGAGTAATGGGGGAGTAAATGCAGAGGGTATTGCCGGCACGTGTCCACTCTAGCAGGGAGGGGGTATAAATCCAACGCGCTGGCCTTGGGCCTGAGGGCTTACCGGGACCGACCGCCGAAATAGATCGGCTATCGCCGGATTCCCTGCATAATTCTCTCTAACACCGCGTGCTCGATTTTGCCGCGGTTTATAATTTGAATGCATGATTCACTCGCTCGTCTCCGCCCTGGGCTCCTCCGGCAAGGATGCCGTGCTTGCCCGTGCCTCAATGAGCCCCTCAAAAAACTCACCATCCATGCCAGTGGGGAAGCGGGGCCAAACACCTGCCTGCTACGAAAGCGGGCTTTTAAGTCGCTGTTCGATTGTGGCACGTGGAAAAATCCTCGATGTATCTCTGCGGATACACACCCGCCTCCGCTGCGCTTCGGCGAGGCATTCTGGACACCAGCCTCGACGTAGCCTTCGGCGAAGTCGGGTCCGGTTTTTTCCCGCACCAAAACTCGAATATCAACTCAACCTTCACTTTCTCCCTACAGTTAGGTTTTGCCTCGCTTCCCCCGAAATATCCCGTTCTTCTAAGCGATAAGGAGCGACCGGCCGCCATCAGACAAATAGTTCGCCAAGTCACGAAAGTGCCGAATAAACTGCGACGAGATAACTATCTGATCAAATCTAACCATCCTATCTCCGAGAATTCTCTGATTTGTATCGATACTAATCGAAAAAAACCGGAGAGGTTGCCTGGAGTGCAAGGGGGTAAGTGCTCTCATTGGTTCAATCCAGGCTATGAATTGAAATGATCCCTTTGGCCCGGAGTCGGCGCGCGGTGTCTGAGAAAAAAGGGGATAGAAAGGCGTTATAGTTTGTGGCAGCACTGGCCGATCGTGGGGTCCTGAATCTCATAATTAGGGTGGCGTCAGCATCAAACCCAAGGTACAGATAACACTGTATAAAATCGGAGTTTCTCTGCGTTTTGATCCTCTAGCAAAGCGAGCTTGTCGCCTCTCGCTGTTCGGGGGCAATTCGTAAAGCGGGTCGCTTCGACTTTAAGTATTTCAATTGGACTAACCTGTGAACACTCTCGGTATCTTTGACTTCGTTCTGTGGCTCTTGGTGGTGCAGTTTCTGTCGTTCTCAGTGCTGCCATACATCGCATGGATGAGCCCGAATGCTCCGGATCGTGGTTACGGGTGGTCTAAGGCACTCGGGGTCTTTGCTTTCTCAGGAATGGTGTGGCTTTCGGCTCTCTGTGGGCTCACTACGGATAATAACTATCTTGTTGTAGCGATCTTCCTCGGCTTTCTTTTCCTCGGCTACCGTGGCTATCGTTCACGGTGGCTTTCGTTTCAGGAGCTTCGCACGATCCTCTCCCAACATGCGCTAAACGTAGAGGGCATCTTTCTCGGATTAACGCTCTTCTTCGGAGTCATTCGCTTTCTGAACCCTGAGATCTTCTGGGGTGAGAAGCCGATGGATTCAACCTTCCTCAATTTTTTTGTGCGCAACCAAACGCTCCCCCCACAGGATCCCTGGGCCGCTGGAAGTTCTATGAGCTACTACTATTTGGGGATCTACCTCATCGCCGCTTTGCTTAAAGTTTCTGGTATTCCCGCGGCGTTCGGTTACAACTTCGCCATGGCGACCCTTGCAGGATGGATTGGGTCTGCTCTGTACTCGTTGATTGGGCTTCTTACCCGCAATCGGAAATTTGCTGCTCATGCGGCGTGGATCCTCCTGTTGGCCAGTAATCCGGAGGTTGTTCGACTCTCTATCATGAACCTCATCGAGGGCAAGCCGTTCAACTTCGACACCACATTTTGGCCATCGACGCGTGTGTTTACCTCGCCATCATTCCTTGAGTATACCTCATGGTCGCTGCTCTTTGCGGATCTTCACGCGCATGTTGTCGCCATTCCATTCACGGTAATCGCACTCGGCTTGGCGAGTCTGCTCTTCATTGATGGTTCGACTCGCTACTCCGCCCGTGGAGTCGCGCTTCGCCTTACCTTAGGTACTGTCGTAGGGGCGCTGTTTGGAATTAATACCTGGGATTTTATCACCTTTGGTGGAGTTGTTGGCGTTCTTATCGTTCTGGCTCGTGTGCCTCTCTTTTGGCAGCCCCCGAAAGCAAGCGATGGTACGCCGATTCTGGGTGAGGTTATCCTGGTCAGTTTCTTCTCCAGAGCGGTAGCGCTGGTGTGGGATCTTGCTCTCTTTGGCTTGAGTGCAGCCCTCTGCGTATGGCTCTATCGCCAAGGCGTTAGCTTCCGACCCTCCGGAGGATGGGGCTGGGTTTCAAGTCATGAGTTCAATTCCATTACCAGGCTGCTCCGAATCATGGGGTACTGGGTGGTCGGGATGTTGGCAGTGGTTGGTGTTCTTGCATGGGATCGTTGGAAGCGCGGTACGCTGATATCAGTTCCACACCTGCTTATCTCTGCCGTGCTTTTGGTGCTGGTGTTCATCCCTGGTGTAATGAGCGTAAATGAAGGGCGAGAGCTTCAGCCGTGGGCGACCTTCACCTACATGGCGGTTCTAATCTCTCTAACCTACGTTGTTTTGTGGGGTCCACAAACTTCGGCGGAGGAGAAGACTCTAGGGGTCATTATCGCCGGAGCTGCGGCATTCATCGTTGTCATTGAGATCTTCTTTCTTCTTGACCGCATGAATACCATGTTTAAGGGATACATGGCGGTATGGATGCTCTCGGGTATTGGTACCCTAGTCGGCGGCTATTTCGCCTATCAATCGCTCTGCAGTCGTGGCTCCAAGCTCGCCCGAAGAACCGGGTCATTCGCTGCCTATATACTCGTTGCTCTCCTTGTGCTGGGTACTTCAGTGAACGTATTCGCGATTGCGCGACTCAAGCGTGTTCCGGTTCGACACTATACATTTGATGGAATCGCCTACCTTCATGACATGAATCCCGATGATGCCGCTCTGATTGAGTGGCTCAACACCCACGTTGTCGGAACCCCAACTGTTCTTGAGGCGCAGGGTGATGCCTACCGAGAGTATACCCGCGTATCGATGCACACAGGCCTGCCTACCGTCTTGGGGTGGGAGCATCATTCAAAACAACGGGGACTAAGCGAGCAAAAAGCCTTGCAACGAAGAAAAGCGATTCAAACGATCTATGTCAGTGACGATATCGGCACGGTCAAGCAGCTTCTGCTCGATAATAAGGTGGATTTTATAGTGGTCGGTGCCATTGAACGTGCGACGTATCGCCGCCTCAATGAAGCAAAATTTGACGAACATCCTGAGCTCTTTACCAAGGTGATCTCCTTCGGCGGCAGCTCCTTGTATGTAACGTATTTTTCAAAGTTTAATCAAACCTACGGAAGTGGAATAAGCAGATGAGTCTACTACTACTGATCCTTGTCGTTGCAATCGTCGGAAGCTTTTTGGCGGTACCACTCTTTGAGTTTGTAGTTGGCAGCCTGCTTCTCACGCCGCTTTTGCGATTCCTGATCGGATGGGTATTGCTCGCTACTGGTTACGATATCCTTGGCCCCGGAGCGAACCAACTGTTCTACCTCTTCTGCTTCGGAGTCGTTGCGGTGGCGGCGTATCTTGCTTTCGGCGTGCGCAGGACAAAACACACCCTGGGGGACTACGCGCCCCTGATCGCTTTTGGTGGGATCTACGTTGTTGCTCTTTGGATGTGCAGCCACTGGTACGATTTCTATGACCTGGGCGAGCGCTTGCGCGACTACTCACTAATTGCTTCAGCAATCGACTCTCCGGTGATACCGAAGGAGCCGTGGATGGAAGGCGCGACGCTCAATTATTACGTGTTTTGGTATCGTTTTGCGGCGATGTTGAGCTCGGTATTAGGTATCGGGGCTTGGGATGCGTACCACGTGATCGTTTCGTTTTCGATCGCGCTCTATGGAGCAGTTCTCTTCCAGATAATCCGGGTGGTGTTCGGTGGTTCAGTCGTTCTTGCTGCCCTTGGAGGACTCTTAATTCCCTTTGGTCCCAACGTGGCTGGGATGCTCATACTTAAACGGGGGCAGAACGGTGAATTTGAGCGTGACGAAGGATGGTGGGGGCCCTCGCGTGTTATTCAGGGTGCGATTGATGAATTTCCTGCCTGGTCCTTCGTTCTCGGCGATGCACATCCGCACTACCTTAACCTTGCGACATTTCCATTTCTTGTTTTGGTCCTTTACCGGATCGCAACGTCAGGCACTGCCGTCGGATATCGGTTTATCCAGTCAACGTTGCTGGTTGTAGCTGGAGCCCTCTTCTTGATTGGAAGCAATGCCTGGGAGGTTCCGATGTGGGCAGGAACGGCAGCCATTATAGGTCTTACGGCGCTCATAGTTTTTAGGGTTCCTCCTGCATCGCTGATTCGCATGCCGACGTCGACCGTGGCGGAGGGTCCGGCGCTTACTTCTTTTGATGTGCTGAGGCAGGTAGCTTCACTTGCAATTATCGTTGTAGCGCTGAGTGTAGTCGTAATGCAACGCAAGAGCGCATCGGTTGGTCAGAGTGCAACTATTCTAATCGGCGCAGCGGTATTTGCGCTGATGTTCTATCCCCGTAACGTTTCGATCGCTTCGTGGGCGCGTCGCATACCATGGCGCACGGAATACTCGGGCTGGGCGATCTTCTGGTCGTTGCTGCTGCTTACACTGAAACTATCAAGCAGCCACATCAGGCCGGAAGGTGGCAACTTGGAGTTTGTTAATAGTCCTATCCCTGTAACGACTACTGCCGAGATATTTGTACATTGGGGCACCCAGCTTGTGCTCATCGCGGCGAGCAGTCTTCTCCTTTGGCGTTTTAGCCTCGCATCATTCATGCTCGCTGTTTTTCTCGCGTGCACGCTGTTTTATGACAAGGCTGCGCTTTTCATCTATGTGTTGATCGGAATCCAGTTGCTCCGATTGCTCCGAGAGCGAACCGCTGCCGGTACATGGCGGGAGGTGTTTGGTGAGGCCCTAGTAATTGCCAGTCTGGGTCTTGTGTTGCTTCCTGAGGTGGTATTCCTCAACGACTCGTACGGACCAGAGATCGAACGAATGAATACGATATTTAAGATTTACACCACAGCATGGGCTCTATTGGGTTTGTGTGCGATCTATCTTCTGAGCCGGGTTTCAGAGATGCGCTCAAAGGAGCTCGATGCGGCAGCCCCGTATGCCTCCATCTTTGTGGCCGTTGTGATAGTGGCGGTCTTAGCCTTCGGCACAGGACGGTTCTATGACCATGTGTGGCCGATGCGTGTCAGGACTGCTTCGCCTGTATACGGTAGCGAGGGGCTTGGAGAGGCCGATAAACAGTTTCCGGGTAGTGGAGAGATAATTCGAGCGCTTCGTACCAAACCTCATGGTCGAGTGCTTGAGAGCCAGGGACGTGCCTACAGTTTTACCTCCTTTGTTTCAACCCTATCGGGGCAGCCTGCGTACCTGGGCTGGTCGAATCATGTAAACTTGCTCACGAAGCTCGGTGGAGAGATCGGTCGAAGGGAGAAGATTACAGACGAGTTCTACAAAGAAGCTGATTGTGCAGCTCGCCGCGATATCGCTCAGCGAGAGAAGATTCGCTACGTTGTGGTAGGAAGCTTGGAGAAAGCAAAGTATTCCGATGTATATGAACTCGACTTTTCGTGTTTTGCCACGCTAGCTAAAAAGGGCGAATACGCGCTGTACCAGACGCCGTGAGAGCAACTTGTCGCTTCTAGTAGGCGTAGCCGATCTGTCTGCTGTGGTGAAGAGCGCGTTGGAGCAGGGTTGCCCGACTGGAGTAGACTCCCTGCAGACGCAACAGCTATTGTGTGACTATACTGGGCTTTATGGCATTTCCATTTCTCACGGCAGAGTGGCGAAACCTCGTTGTTCTCAATTACGAGATCGCTCCTGAGCTTCTTGCTCCATTTGTTCCACTGGGAACCGAGTTAGATCTATTTGACCAGAGGGCGCTCGTGAGCATTATAGCATTTGATTTCGACCGAAATAAGCTCTTTGGGCTTGTGCCAACGATTCCGGCTGTTCGATTTGAAGAGATCAATCTCCGCTTTTATGTCCGGCGTCGAGTTGGGAATGAAATACGCCGTGGGGTGGTATTCATCAAAGAGATTGTGCCATCGCGGATCATCGCAACAGTTGCACGACTTCTCTACAAGGAGCCGTATGAGATGCGTCCAATGCACAGCTCGTGTAAGGGGTTTGAGAACGGGTTTGGTGGCAGTCTTTGCTACGGCGTTACCATCGACGGCAAGCAAACGCAGGTATGCGTAGACACTGAGGGCCCACTTCAAGAGCTACAGGAGGATTCAGTCGAGAGCTTTATCCTTGAGCATTACTGGGGCTATACAGCCCGCGAAAATGGTACAACCTCAGAGTATGAGGTGAGGCACACGCCCTGGGTATATTGGAGCGTGTCGAATGCGGAGATAACTGGGGATCTTGGTGCGCTCTACCCAGTGCAGTTTCGGGAGGCTCTGGCAGGGAGACCTCACTCAGCATTTGTCGCGCAAGGCTCTCCAGTTTCGGTGTATGCGTATCACCGATTTAACCCCGTGTTTGATATGAGTAGAGCTCCTCGTATCGAGAGTGAGGGTTGGGTTCTCTTTGATGGACGGTGCGGATTCTGCTCCTGGTGGGTGCCTCGGCTTGCTCACGTTCTTACCAAAGCCGGCTTCTCGATCGCACCGCTTCAAACTCCGTGGGTTCGTGACACGATTACGCTTTCCAACGGCGAGCTTGCCGATGATATTCGAGTCCTTTTAAAAAACGGCATCATGATGAGCGGAGCTGATGCTTACCTTCATTGCATGAAGCGCATACGCGGCCTGAAGATTGTAGGGCTCTTGCTGGGGGCCCCGGTTCTGCGGTTTTTTACTCGACGAGTTTATCGGCTTGTAAATCGAAGTCGTTTCGGCATCTCGCGCGTCTGTAAGCTGCCACCAATGATGGGCAGTGATTAGGAGGGTGGTAAAAAAGATTGCCTTGTGCGTATTTTGACAGTTTGAGGGCAAACTCTCAGATATCGAAAAATCTTGGACGTATCTCGGAGGATACGCCGTTGTGTTTTCGCACCAGCGAGAAATCCGTCTTAGCGCGCGTCTTGACGCGACCCTAGGAGAACGCGCTCCTAGGGTCGTTGTCATACTATTAACTATCGGCGGCGCAGTCTACAGTAACTGCCACCGGCACTGCGCAGGTTGCCTTCGGTGTTCGTCCTTGTGAGCCACTCTGTGTAAAGCATACTTGTATCGTATGCTCTCCATTCGTCAGGGTGTTCGTGAGAAGAATCTCGGCGGTTTTGATCCGGCCGGTATGAACAAAATCCCGCGGATTGATCAGTCCGGCTTGAAAAGGCTCGCCCGAGTCAATCGAGAGATAGACAACGGCTGAATCTACCGATCCCGTCGTCTTCAACTCAGCTACCAGGTCTACCTCAGCCTCGGTCTCACTCGTGCAACGAATCTCAGCAACGTCGGCAGTTGCTGAAAGGGCGGTTCCTTTATCGCCGCCCGGTGCTGCCGATGCTGCATATGGAAGTGCTGCAATACAGGCAAATCCTGCCGCAAGACCGCGAACTACATGTTTGTTGTATATTCTCATAACCTTTTCCTCATAAGCGTAACGAACCACATCCACATGAACCGATGCTCACCACCGATTCACGCGGCGGCAGGGTACGTATCGGGCTGCAAATGGGCTATGAGGCTCATTAGGGGAGATCCCATCCATGAGACATTAACGGCAGGCACCTCTGCTGACGTGAAAGCTGAGCTGGCCTTGCATCCAAGTCGCGAAGTCGGACAGCACACCTCGGCAATTAAAAGTCTGCACTCGGTAGGTATCTTATTCTCATGTCTGCCTGGGTGCGTGCCATCAAAAGGGTTCATCTAACGCCGCTTTTGCGCGATGTTACAAAAGATTTACAAATCCCCGACTCTGCCGTGACAACTCCAGCTAGAAAACGTGAGATATCTCAGGCATACAGTGTGACACGAAATCACACTGATTATTTATATGAGTTGATAGTATGAACACAGAGTTTTTGACTGATGATGTAGGTGCCATTTCAACCCCTCGTGCGAGGACGCTACAAACCCTCTTGCAAGTGATCTGTGCAGAGGAGGAGTTTTCGATTCTTCAAGAGACCCTTCGTATTTATTGCGAGGAGATTTGCAAGGAGTAGTGGCGAGAGATGCTAAGCTCTATCTAGTTAAATGTTCCGACCTACTTCTCCATCCATATTCGCACGGTGAAGTTGCCCAATGATGAACAGGAACTTGGTGCAGCTGCAGGATTAAGAGAAAGATCGGGTTTAGGAGCTGGAGAAGATCGTGGCCCGCCTGGTTTTCCACTTTAGGAG